>NZ_JAGGRO010000021.1:0-105871 GCF_018612805.1 Halomonas sp. ISL-56
TGATCAAACTCTTCAGTTTAATATCATTGTGATCCTTACTCGCTATCGACGGACTAACCGAAAACAGCAAAAGCGGATCAAACTTGGCTCAAGGTTCAAACGAATTCATTCAAACTTTCGTTCTCATGACCGCTTGCCTTGATATTTGGTGATTTGTCACCAACGTCAGCAAGCGCCCACATGAATTACCTGATCAAATTGTTAAAGAGCTGGTCGCCGAGGCCGTGCCCCGTTGACGTGTGCGTATACTACCCGATTTCCCGTCAGGGTCAACAGCGATTTGAACATTTATGAGTAAAAACCTAGTCCTGCATTTATATAGTCGTCACACCTAGCAAATAAACTTGGCGTAAGCACTTTACGCTGCAGCCAAACGAGCCATCAACTCTTCGCGTCGCTCAGGGGTAGCAAAGGCCTCTTCGATAGCATTCCGAGTTAGCTGGCGAAAGACCGCTTTATCCCAGCCAAACGCTTCGGCGCAAGCAAGATGATTAGTCAGCATACCGCCACCAAAGTAGGCGGGGTCATCAGAACTAATAGTTACTTTGAGTCCTTCAGCCAAAAGCTTCGGGAGCGGATGATCGCGAAGATCCTCTACCACCTTCAAGCTGACGTTAGAAAGCGGGCAGACCGTTAAAACAATTTGCTCGCCGCGCAAGCGCCTAACTACTTTATCACTTTCTAAACAGCGCACACCGTGGTCTATACGTTGAACATCAAGCAGATCCAGGGCTTCTGTAATATATTCAGCGGGCCCCTCTTCACCGGCATGGGCCACGCAGACCAGCCCAAGCTGCTTCGCGCGCTCAAATACGTCGACAAAGTCAGCGGGAGGATTGTTTAACTCAGCGCTATCCAAGCCAATGGCATCCAGCACCTTCCAGTATGGCGCCGCCTGTTCCAGCACATGCAACGCCTCTTCTGCTGGACGATCGCGCAAAAAAGCCATGATCATACCAATAGAGAGATCGAGGGTTTCCTCTGCTTCTCGCTTAGCTTTTAAAAGCCCAGCCATTACCACTTCAAGCGGCACGCCACGCTGAAGATGCGCTTGGGGGTCAAAGTGCATGTCGATATGCACCACGCCCTCTCCCCGCGCACGCTTGAAATAATCCATCGCCAGATCGTAAAAATCCTCTTCATTACGAAGTACGCTCATACCCTGAAAATAGAGATTCAAAAAACCCTGCAGATCGTTGAAGTGGTAGGCATCTTTGGCGTCTTGAACTGTCGCATAAGGCAACTCAATGCCATTGCGCTGCGCTAAAGCAAACATTAACTCAGGCTCCAACGAGCCTTCGATATGCAAATGGAGTTCTACTTTGGGAAGATCACGTAAAAATTCGTGCATGAAGGGCTCCTAGCTGTCTTATCAATTGATCAATGCCACTCATTACTTAAGCGGGCATTGCTCAAGTTTACCGGCATCTAGATGCCAGTGGTACTCGACCCCAGGCAATAGACTCAGCGAACTAACCTGATGGACAAAGAAAATAGCCGTTCGATCAACCAGCCATTTATCCAGGGTCGCCGCGATGTGCTTGGCCGTCGCCGCATCAACGCCTGCAAACGGCTCGTCAAGAATCACCACTTGAGGATTGCATAGCAGCAAGCGCGCTAATGCCAAACGCCGGCCTTGCCCCCCGGAAAGCTGCTGACCTTTCTCGCCCACCGCCGTGGCTAATCCTTGCGGCAACTGCTCAACCCAGCCATCCAAGGCAACCCCTTTTAATACTTCCCAGAGAATGCCAACGCTAGCAGTAGGGTTGGCAATACGCAGATTCTCGGCAATAGAAGCATCAAACAGATCGACCTGCTGAGTGAGCATGGCAAAGTGATTTGCACGGCTTTCGGCCGAGAGCTGCCACGCTGGCACGCCACCAACTAGCGCCTCACCCTGGTTGGCTTTTAAGCGCCCCATCAACAGACTGGCTAAAGACGATTTTCCGGCACCGGAATTGCCGGTAATCACCGCCCGCTTTCCAGCGGGCAGCTGCAGGCTAATACAACTTAACGCGGGCTCTAATGTTTGTGAGTAGCGCAGAGAAAGCTGATTAGCTTGAATGCTTAGGCCAACATTTTCAGGTAGCGCAACGGCGGGGACAGCCGACATTGAGTCACTGGTCAACTCATTTAGCCGGCACACCGCTGCATAGCTAGAGCCCAACTTGATAAAGCTAGCCGGTAGCGTAATAAACGCCTCATTCGCTCCCAGCGCTATCAAAGCTGCCATCACCAAAATAGGGCCCGGTACCAATTGCTGGCTAAACACAAGGCTAGCAAACCACACCACTGCCACTACCAGTAAACCGCTAATGACACTCACTAGGCAGTTTATTAGCGCCGCCTTACGCCCCAAACGACGCTGGTTGTTGAACGTTTGCCGCTCTTGGTTAGCAATCATCGCTCGGTGCCACTGTGTCGTTCGGTAGCTCATCAACTCAGCAGAAGCCTGCACTTGATCGACCACCAATCGACGCAGCGACTGCTGATCAACCACCTGCTGATAGCTTTGCGAAAATCCCCAGGCAGCAGCTAACAGGGTCGCCACTAACCAGAGCAAGCTCAGCGACACTGCCATCAGCACGCCAACCCCGGGCAACCAAATAGCTACAAAAAGCGACACTGCCACCACGCTAAGCAGCGCCACCAACGGTGGCACCAAGAGCCGCAGATAAAAGTTATCTAGGGTATCGATATCCGCCGTTAACCGGCTCAGCCAATCGCTGGCACGTTCACCATGCAAGCGAGCGTCGTCAAAGCGCGTCAAATAGCCAAATACCCGATAACGCAAGTCGGCAAGCAGCGTTAACACCGTATTATGGTTATACAGACGCTCAACATAGCGCGCCACGGTGCGCGCCAAGGCGAAAAAACGGATACCACCACCGGGGACATACACATCTAGCCGTGCAGGAATACCCAGGGCCAGGGCGATACCGGTAAGAGCGCTGGCAGTAATAAACCAACCGGATAAACCCAACAATGCAAGTCCGGCCATCAGAGTGATCCAAACTAGCAAAGCGCCCAACAAAAAGCGCCTGCGACGGCGCATTAAAAGTAGCAGCCAAGGGCGGAAGTCGCGATAAATAGCCATCATGAGATCACCTCGACCAGCTCATCCTGCTCAAAAGCAAAGTGGCGCTGGGCAACGGCGACCACTGCCGGATGATGGGTCGCTATCACCAGGGTGCGCCCCTCGTGGGCAAGCTCTAACAACGCCGCCAAAACAAACTGCTCAGTCTCCTGGTCTAAACTCGCCGTAGGCTCATCTAATAGCAGCAGTGGCGCATCGCTAAGATATACGCGGGCAAGTGCCAAACGCTGGGCTTGACCACCCGACAACCCTACTCCACGCTCGCCGATTAACGTATCCAGCCCCTCGGGTAGCTGTGTTAATAGGGGCCCAAAACCAGCACGATGCAGCGCGGCAAGCATTTCTTCGCGGGAAGCTGCGGGTGCCGCTAAGCGCAGGTTATCAATTAAACTGCCGTGCAAAAGACAGGGCTGCTGATCAAGCCATGCGTAGCGGCTATTTTGTTGTCGTCGATACTCCCCAGCACTGGGTGCGATAAAGCCCGCGAGCAGGGCCAATAACGTCGACTTCCCACTACCGGAGGCACCGCTAAGGGCCACTACTTCGCCATGCTGAATAGTGAGATTGATCGGGCCAATCACCTGCCCACGGCCTGGGTAAGCAACGCAAGCCGCCATTAACTCAATGACCGACCTATCTGCCCGCGGCGCCACAGCGCGATATTCGCTCACCAAACTTGGCTGATTGAGTATATTCACGATGCTTTCGGCAGCACCAAGTGCCGCTGCGCGATCATGGTAGTGCTGAGAAAGCGTACGCAGAGGCTGGAAAAACTCAGGCGCCAGCAGCAACACCGCTAAACCCGAAAAAAGCGTCAGCGAAGGAGACGGCCCATACTCGATGTAGCCCAGCAGGCCGAAACCGACATACATAGCCACGACCGCAATCGCCACTGAGGAAAAAAACTCCAGCACCGCCGATGAGAGAAATGCCAACCGGAGCGTACGCATGCTAAGGCGCCGGTAACCATCAGTGGCATACCAAACATCCTGCTGCGCGGCTGATGTACGGCCAAATAGCTGCAGCGTGGTCATGCCTCGCACACGGTCAATAAAATGCGCTGACAATCGCGATACCGCCACAAACTGATCGCGATTAAGGCGCTCAGCTCCCATACCCACCAGCGCCATAAAAAGCGGAATCAATGGGGCTGAAAGCAGTAGAAACAGAGCCACTAGATAATCTAGCCACCCCGCCACCGCTAGTATCAATAGCGGCAAGCAGAGCGTAATCCGCAGTTGTGGGTAAAAACGCGCGAAATAGCCTTCAAGCGCGTCAATATGTTCAACCACCTGATTGGCCAAGGAACCACTGTGCTGGCTGGTGAGCCAAACCGGCCCTAAGGCAGATAACTTATCCAGCAGTTGAGCCCTGGCACGCTGACGAATTCGCAGGCTCGCGTCCAAGCTCAGCGTTTCATGCCCCCACTGAAAAGCAGCGCGTAACAGCACGCAGGCCAACAGCAGGCAGAACATGGGTACTAGAGAGATTGGCGATTGGTCTTGAACCACCAACTGATCAATCAGCCAGGCAAGGCCCACGACCACGACGATGGTTTGACTACCTGCCAGCACGCCGCAAAGTGCAGCGCCCAGCAGGCGCTTACGCTCTCCCTTAGCCAACACCTGCAGCCAACTGCGCGGCGTAAGAGAAAGCGCGTCTTCAGTTATCATGGATCAGTGGTATCCCTCGCCGACACGCACCTTGCCGCGGAACACCCAATAGGTCCAAGCGGTATAGGTCAATATAATCGGAATAACAAATACCATACCGACGAGCAGGAATAGCTGTGATTCAGGTGAAGAAGCCGCGTCCCACAACGTGTAGTTCGGGGGCACAATCACCGGCCATTTACTGACGATCAGTCCTAGGTAGGTAAAGACATAGATGCCGATAGTCGCCAGGAAAGGCACACCTTCACGACGCTTTTGTACCGAACGGAAAACCACAAAAGCACAGGCCAGAGCGAGGAAGGGGAAAATCCAAATCAGTTGAATATTGCCAAACCAACGCTCCCATACCAGCGGATTCACAAACGGCGTCCACAAACTAATCACGGCGAAAACAAACAGCACCAGCGCCAGTAGCAACGGAGTGATTTTGTAGGCCCAGTCCTGCACATGTCCTTCTGACTTCAAGATCAGCCAAGTGGCCCCCAGCAGCGCGTAACCTGCCATTAAGCCAAGCCCGGTAAGAACTGAGAAAGGCGTTAGCCAGTCAAACGCGCCACCCACGTAGGCAAAGTTTTCAACCGGGAAGCCTTGGATATAGGCCCCTACTACAGCCCCTTGAGCAAAGGCGGCGATCGCGGATCCCCAACAAAAGGCGCGGTTCCACCAGCGTCTGTTGCGGCGTGACTTGAAACGAAATTCAAAGGCAACGCCACGAAAGATCAACCCTGCCAGCATTAAGAAAACACCGATATAGAGCGCTGGCAAGAACACCGAATAGACCAGAGGGAAGGCGCCTAACAGCCCCGCGCCGCCAAGCACCAGCCATGTTTCGTTGCCATCCCATATCGGCGCCACCGAATTCATCATCACATCCCGCGCATCTTCATCAGGCGCAAAGGGGTAGAGAATGCCCAACCCCAAATCAAACCCATCCATCAGCACATACATCATGATGCCGAAACCGATAATGAAGGCCCAGATCAACGTTAAATCAAACATTTCCAAGCTCATGATTAGCTCCTCACCGGATCAACGTCATCATCAAAAGGCGTATGCGCCGCCGACAAAGGCCGCATTGGGCGCTTGAAGTTTTCGTCGGTCGTTTCGCGCTCTTCTTCCGGCAGCATACCGTTGCGAACTACGCGTGTGAGGTAATAAATACCCGCATAAAACACCACGCCGTAGACCAAGGCATAGCCAATCAGTGTGAACAGTGCCATGGGGCCAGTCAGCGAAGGCGTTAAACCCTCAGCATGGGTCATCATGCCGTAAACCAACCACGGGGAACGGCCTGACTCTGTAACGATCCAGCCAGCCAGGACAGCAACAAAGGGCATGGGAATCATTGCCGTCAGGCCTTTTAAGAATAGCCGCTTGTCGTAAATACGCCCTTTGCGGCGCAATACCAGCCCTGTCAGCGCCACTGCAATCATTAGCAGACCAATACCCACCATGACACGGAAGCCCCAGAAAACGATCAGCACTGGCGGCTGCTCTTCAGGCGGCACTTCGCTTATACCCGGCACTTCCCCGTCAACAGAGTGGGTCAAGATGATGCTGGCCAAGTTCGGAATACCCAGCTCAAAATGGTTGGTTTGCGCTTCCTGGTCAGGGATGGCAAACAGCAGCAGCGGCACATTGCCTGAGGTCTCCCAGTGCCCTTCCATAGCAGCCACTTTCGTCGGCTGGTGTTCTAAGGTGTTAACGCCATGGAAATCGCCAATGACCGCCTGGGTGGGTGCTAAAAACAGCAATAACCAGAGACACATGGAGAGTGCGCGACGGTTTGCTTCCGGGTCACGGTCACGTAACAGAAACCAGGCACTCACCCCTGCCACAACAAAGCCACCGGTCAAAAACGAGGCAACGGCCATGTGCATAAAGCGGTAGGGAAACGAAGGGTTAAAGATCGCCTCGCTCCAGGAAGTCACGTGGAAGCGAAAGTCGATCAGCTCAACGCCGGCAGGCGTATGCAGCCAGCTGTTAGCCGATAGAATCCAGAAGGAAGAGATAAAGGTGCCCACCGCCACCATAATGGCAGCAAATAAATGCACCCCCTGAGGCACCTTACCGCGGCCGAATAGCAGTACGCCCAAGAAGGCTGCCTCTAAGAAGAACGCAGTGACGACTTCATAGCTGAGCATGGGGCCGAGGAAATTCGAAGAAGCCTGGGAAAAGTTGCTCCAGTTAGTGCCAAACTGGAATGACATGACGATGCCTGACACCACCCCCATCCCAAAGACAACGGCAAACACCTTTGTCCAGAATAGCGAGAGGCGATCCCAAGCAGGATTCTTCGTTTTGAAGAACAGGCCATGGAGCAGCGCGATGTAGGACGCCAAGCCAATCGTAAACACTGGGAAGATAGCGTGAAACGACACAACGAATGCAAATTGCAATCGCGATAACACCAGCGGATCAAGTTCCATTTCACTCTCCTAAGACCTGAATCGGTATCCCATATGGGTTAACACAAGCTTAGTAGAGCCTTTATGGCACGACACTTTTAGTTATAAGCACTAAGCTTATTTCTTTACGCTAAAACTCTGAGATTAGCGCCCCTCTTGGACAATCATTATAAGACAGTCTCCGACTGTCCAAGATGAGTCGCATTGACGCACCAATCACCCTGCACTGACGGCCATAGCGGCGCACCATGGCGATAGACGCGCTATGGCGATAAACGCACTACCGAGACATTATAACGACGCTGACCATATAGCCGGTGTACGTGACAAATAGCGCCAGCAGAACACCCCCTTCCAGACGGTTAATGCGCCGTGGGCGGCCCCTCCAAGAAAAAGCAAACAGGATC
The DNA here is from genome assembly GCF_018612805.1 of Halomonas sp. ISL-56. Lineage (NCBI taxonomy): Bacteria > Pseudomonadati > Pseudomonadota > Gammaproteobacteria > Oceanospirillales > Halomonadaceae > Halomonas > Halomonas sp. ISL-56. Next base: position 7,586 of record NZ_JAGGRO010000021.1, read on the forward strand.
ATTAGCAGCGTCATGCCAGTCATCACGCTCCAGTCGCGCACCAGTACCTCCCGACCGGCTTCAATAGGCGCAATCACCCCCGCAAGCCCAACGACCGCCAAACTGTTAAACAGGTTAGAACCGACCACATTACCCAGCACCATATCGTGTTCCTTGCGACGCAAAGCGGTGATAGAGGATGCTAGTTCGGGCAGTGATGTGCCAATGGCTACCACGGTCAGACCAATAATCAAGTCGCTCACACCGAAGCGCAGCGCGATTTCAACGGCTCCCCATACCAGCAGACGTGAGCTAGCGATTAACAGCACCAGTCCCACTAGCGTCCACATAATGGCTTTACCCCTGGACATCGGCTTGCTGTCCAGGGTTTCTGCGACTTCAGCTTCGATTGAATCTTCGGGTTGGTTACGAGAACGCAAAATACTGACAACAATAAAAACAACCAATGCCAGCAAAAGACCAATGGCCTCCCAGCGCGCAACAAACCCGTCCAACAGTATCAAGCCTGTTGCTAGCATCACCAGCATCAATATCGGCATCTCCTTACGGATAACGCTAGAGTGAACCGAAAGGGGCGCGATAAGCGCGATCAAGCCAAGTATCAGACCGATATTGGCAATATTGGAACCGTAGGCATTACCAACTGCCAAACCAGGATTGCCGTCCATCGCCGCCAGTACTGACACCATCATTTCCGGCGCCGAGGTACCAAACCCGATAACCAACATCCCGATTAATAGTGGCGACAAGCCAAGCCAGCGCGAGGTTGCCGCAGCGCCGTCGATAAACTTCTCGGCACTCCAAACCAGTAGGATCAAACCAAATACAACGGCTAATGTGGGAAGCAACATTTCATTTCCTTCATGGCATAATGATTAGCACTGTTCGCAGCTTCTGACGCTAAGTACCACTTCATAGCGACGTTAGTAAGATGTTATTACTAGCAATTCTTGCCACTATTTTGCGACACTGAGAAATTGATCCGGCGCAGAATTACGCGGCCACTCTGATCGGGTTTAACGGTTTAACACTGCGCCGCAGCATCGTTGTCTAAACTGACGCCTTGGTCAAGCGGCTAACCTATGTTTTTTAGGCATTATTTCAGCGATGTAGACTTGCTAATCTGCGTATTTGACAGCTTAATCCGCCACATCCTAGTGGTTTTACTAGGGGCTAGCACTGAGAGTTTTGGTTTTTGCTTCCACAACGATTGATTAAACGCCGTACACTGCCGGTCAATGCTCCCCTCGTTGATCGCTTGCCACCTGAGGCTAGAACTCAGCGACGGCGTTTGCGCGCCTGTCATGAGTGCGATTGGGTATCAGCGCTGCCGCCATTGAACTCTGGAGAAAAAGCAAGCTGCCCGCGCTGCTCACACGTGCTGGTTAAACGCCACCGCTATCCAGCCCAGCGCAGCATGGCTCTGGCTATCGCCTCGCTTGCGGCGCTTATAATGGCAGTGTCGTTCCCCTTTATTAGCTTTACGGTCAGCGGAGTGAGTAACCGCATTGAGCTGACGCAGACCGCCACCACACTGATTGGTTTTCACCAGCCAGTGGTCGCCATCGCCGTTATTATGACCATTGTGGTACTACCCGCGGTTTATCTAGTCGGCGTACTTTGGCTCCAGTTTGGGTTACTCCGTGATCGCCCCCTGCCCTTTAGCCGTGATATTGCACGCTCACTGGCGCATTTAACGCCGTGGATGATGGCCGATGTTTTTATCATCGGCGCGCTAGTAAGCCTGATCAAAATAGCCGGGCTGGCTGACGTTACAATAGGCATCTCCTTTTGGGCATTTTGTGCTTTTGCACTACTGCTGCTGATGACAAGTCAGTCCCTGGATGCCGATTGGATGTGGTTCTCGCTAGAGGGAGAACCACTGGCTCCCGAAGGCACTGAAACAGGACTACCTGCTGGCGAGCAAGGGCTAACTGGCTGCCCCACCTGTGGGCTAATCAATCGCCTATCGCCACAGGGCCGCGGGCGCTGCATTCGCTGCTATGAAAAGCTGCATCAGCGGCTACCTAACAGCTTGCAGCGCACATGGGCGCTGCTCGGTGCATCAGCCATCATGTACATTCCAGCTAATGTATACCCCATTATGACCACCACCAGCTTGGGCAACTCCTCACCTTCAACCATTATTGGCGGTGTAGTGCAACTGATTCAGATGGGCTCATGGCCGATTGCGATGATCATCTTTATTGCCAGCGTGATCGTCCCCGTCGGCAAATTGGTGGCATTAACTTGGCTTTGTTTGGTCGTTAGGCGAAGCAGTGTATTAAACGCCCAAAGCCGCACCCGGCTGTATCGCTTAACAGAATTTATCGGTCGCTGGTCAATGGTTGATGTTTTCGTGGTGGCCATTTTAGTAGCGCTGATTCGCGCGGGCTCGTTAATGTCAATTACACCGGGCCCGGCGGCACTCGCCTTTGGCGCGGTGGTTGTGCTAACCATGTTAGCGGCAATGAGCTTTGATCCGCGCTTAATCTGGGACACTCCACTTCCACCTCGTCACTCTCTTCTTCGCCGTAAAGCGGCCACCAAGGAACCTGTTGATGGCTAATGAACCAGCATCGTCAAATCCCAACCCAACGAACGGTCAGGATCTAAATAAAGCCAAAACATCACGTCAAACCCGGTTATCGCCCATTTGGGTCGTACCTATTGTCGCGATTGCCATTGGTTTATGGCTGGTTTATGACAACTACGCCAGTCGCGGAACCTTAGTGACACTGACCATGGAGAATGCAGAGGGTATTGAAGCGGGCAATACGCTGATTCGCAGCCGCAATGTCGAAGTGGGCCGAGTGCAGAGTGTGCGCTTGTCTGACGACCTTTCCCATGCGGTGTTAACCGCCAGCATCCAGCCAGAAGTAGAGGATATGCTGCGTGAAGACACCCGTTTTTGGGTGGTCAAGCCGCGCATTGGCCGTGAAGGCATCAGTGGATTGGGCACGGTGCTCTCTGGCGCTTATATTCAGCTTGAGCCAGGCACAGAGGAAGCACCGCGACGGGAGTTCCCGGTTAGCGATATTCCCCCAGTTGCGCCCGCTGGCCAGGCAGGACTGCGTCTTAGCCTGACGAGTCAATTGGGTAATTCACTGCGGGTAGGTGACCCGGTCTCTTACCAGGGCTATACCGTGGGACGCATCGAAGAAAATAGTTTTGAGCCTCTTTCACGCACCATGCAGCACCAGGTGTTTATTGAGGAGCCGTATACCAATTTAGTCACCGACAGCACCCGATTCTGGACGTCTAGCGGTATCGATTTCCGCTTAGACGCCGACGGTGTGCGCGTTAACGTTGAATCCCTGGAGGCCCTACTGGGTGGCGGAGTTACCTTCGGCGTGCCCGAAGACCTACCTATGGGGCAACCGGTTGAAGCCAATACACACTTCACCCTCTATGCCGATGAAAACGCCGCACGGGAAGGCACCTTTAACCGCTATTTGGAGTATGTGCTGCTGGTAGACGAAACGGTCCGCGGTCTTTCCAAAGGAGCGCCGGTAGAGTTTCGCGGTGTGCGAATGGGCACCGTTGCCGCCGTGCCCTGGAACTTTACCGCGCCGCAGCCAGACTCTCGCGCACGCTTTGCCATTCCCGTCCTGATTAGGATTGAGCCTCAGCGCCTGGGTATTGAAAATAGCGATATTAATCTTGAAGAGTGGGAGGCGCGTTTTCAGCGCATGTTTGGCCTGGGGCTGCGCGCTTCACTAAAAAGCGGCAGCCTGCTAACGGGCGCCCTGTTTGTCGACTTGAATTTCCAGCGTGACCTCGCCGATGAGTATGTTGCCGAGCGCTTCTCGGATCGCGCAGTGTTCCCCACCGTGCCAGGCGGCTTTGCCCAGATACAGGCTCAGGTAACCGATTTACTTGATAAGCTAAACGCCCTTGAGGTTGAACCACTGCTCGCCGGTTTAGATCGCAACCTGCAGGCTTCTGAGACCATGCTGAATGAAGTGCGCGACGTGAGCGCCTCTCTTAATCAGTTGCTCAATGACCCTGAAACCCAGGCCGTGGGAGGAAATCTTAACGCGACGCTGGATGAGCTACGCAATACGCTACAGGGCTTATCCCCTTCATCGCCAGCCTATCAAGAACTTACAACAGCCATTGAACGATTGGATCGCTTGATGCGTGACTTGCAGCCACTCACCCGCACGCTCAATGACAACCCCAGAGCTTTACTGTTTGATAACCTGGATGCCCAAGATCCCATTCCTCGTGCGCCACGAGATTAAGGAGCCCACTATGCTCACAAGGACGAATATGCTCACAAGGACGAATATGTTGACAGGGACGAAAATGTTTAAAGGTGTAAGTATGCTGACATGGGTGAGATGCTTGCCAATGTTGCTGATCTGCGCACTGGTTTCTGCCTGCGCTAGCAGCGTCACTCCACCCGCACGCTACATGTTACCGAGCGACCCATTGGCAAGCATACCCAATCAGCCAGAGGGCACGCTAATACTGAGTTCTCCTCGGCTTGCTCACTACCTGGATGTCGACGGTATTGTGATGCAGCTTGACGACATTACGCTGAATGCCGCTCGGGATCACCAGTGGACAGAAGGGTTAGGCAGACAGCTAGAAAGAAAACTGCGCGCCAACCTAACGCATGCATTACCAACACTGCGGGTTATGCGTGAGGAAGGAAAACAGGCTAATGCCTTGACCCTGCGCCTGAACGTTGATCAGTTCCAGGGCCGCTTTGACGGTGTCGCCGTGGCTAGTGGCCAATGGCAGTTGCTTAACGGTGCCGGTGAACTGCTAGAAATGGAAAATTTCTACGCCGAAACCTCCCTTGCAGAGGATGGCTACCCTGCCTTGGTTCGCGCATTAAGTGATAGCTGGGATCAGGTCGCCGAGCTTATCGCCGCTGAAATACGTCAAGGCAATTACTTCAACTAGGCCCTAATAATACGTGAGGCTGAATGCAGTTGCGTTTGCAGCCTTCCCCCTGAATCGAGACAGCTAAACAAGCTGAGGTCTCATAAGCGTGTTACACTACACGGCTTATTATTGACACGTGTTATTAACGCCTAGGCTTTCTGGTGTGTCTGTGCACATCAGATGATAGCGCCCTCCGCGCTATAACCTTCACGTCTCCTGTCACGGTCATCCACGGCTAACCAACGACCATCGCGGCACGCTGAATTATCTGGCACACTTCGTTGCCGCGAAGGTGAATCAACCTCGCTTTTTGAACATTACACCTAGTGATAACAACCATTTACCGGTATTAACTCACTAGGTGACTGCGGAGAACGCATGAGCTTTTCTGAACTTGGCCTGCACGCCGATTTGTTACGCGCTGTCACAGCGCAAGGTTACACCGAGCCTACCCCGATACAACGACAGGCTATCCCCGTCGTATTAGAAGGACGCGACATGCTGGCCAGCGCCCAAACCGGCACTGGTAAAACCGCTGGCTTTACGCTACCGATGCTGCAACGTCTAAACACCGGCAAACGACCTGAGAAACGTCAGGTACGTGCACTAGTGCTCACCCCTACACGTGAGCTTGCCGCTCAGGTAGGCGAAAGCGTGTCGACCTATGGTCAACATCTGGCACTGCGCTCCCACATTATTTTTGGTGGTGTCGGCCAACAACCTCAAATCGATGCACTAAAAGCCGGTTTGGATGTGCTTGTTGCCACACCAGGTCGCCTGTTGGATCTTCACCAGCAGGGACACGTGGATCTCTCCTGCGTTGAGATTTTAGTCCTTGATGAAGCTGACCGAATGCTGGATATGGGCTTCATTCATGACATAAAGCGCTTGCTACGCCTGGTGCCTAAAAAGCGCCAAAACCTACTATTTTCGGCGACATTCTCTAACGAGATCCAAACCCTAGCACAACAGCTGCTGGATAACCCGGCGATGATTGAAGTAGCGCCGCGCAATGCCACTGCCGATAAAATTGAGCAGGCCATTTACCGTGTCGACCGCGAGAAGAAACGCGAACTGCTGGCCCACTTAATTCAGCAAAATGGCTGGTTCCAAGTACTGGTATTTACGCGCACCAAACATGGCGCTAACCGCCTTGCCGAGCAGCTCTCGAAGCAAAACATCCCATCCATGGCGATCCATGGTAATAAAAGCCAGGGAGCTCGCACGCGCGCGTTGACGGCATTTAAGAGTGGCGACCTGCAGGTTCTCGTGGCCACCGATATCGCAGCACGCGGTCTGGATATCAATGAACTACCCCACGTTGTCAATTTCGACCTGCCCAACGTGGCGGAAGATTATGTCCACCGCATTGGCCGTACTGGCCGTGCTGGCAGCGATGGCGAAGCCGTCTCACTGGTATGTGTTGATGAAGACGCCCTGCTAGGCAATATTGAACGGCTAATCAAACAGACGCTGCCAAAGCACATTGAACCGGGCTTTGAGCCTGACCCCAGCATCAAACCTGAGCCAATCGAGAATGGCAGGCGCAATCAACGTCAGCCACGCGCTAAACGCAAACCCGAAGGCCAAAGTGCCAATACCGGCGGCGAGCGTAAACGCCGCGCGCGGCGCTAGCTCAGATCACAGGAATATGCGAAGGTGTCGCCTTTGCATATTCCATGCCGCTGTTTCCAGCAGCTATTTTAGCCAATACCTTTCACGGAGTGATTATGGCGTCTTCTCAATTGATGGCCGAGTACCGCCAATGGCTGACGTTTCAACGTCAAGAGCAGCTCAGCCGCGAACATCAAGGAATCGTGCAGCGTTTAGAGGACGCCCGAGCGTCAGCGAATCAAGTAGTTCAAGCCTATCGCAGCATGGCTGAAAAAGCGTCGGTTGAAGGCGCCTGCTACCGCACGATTTTCTTACGCGAACGGGATGACAATCACGCACTTCCTTGCGAGGGCTGGCTGTTTGTGCGCCGTGTGCTTAGCGAAGGCAACAGCACTCGCGTACGCGTCACCCTGCTTGAAACCTTTACCCTTGAAGATGGCATCATGGCGCCAGGTGATAAGCCTGCACGCAAACTAACGTTAGAAATATTTGACCAGTTGAATATGGATAAAGGGATGCGCACTAACGTTAGGGTTGATTGTTTGGACACCCCCCAGGATTATCACTTCATTACGCTGCTCGATGCCGTTCGCGGAGACTTGCGTCCGCACCTTAAGTAAGCATTGGCCTTAAGTAAGCATCTATATGGCATCGCGACGTTCAATTACGTTTATTTTGCTGATGGTCGTGGTGGGGCTAAATCTACGCCCCGCCATGTCCTCGGTTGCCCCTTTACTTACTCGCCTACAAGAAAGTGCAGGGCTTTCAGCTACCGCAGCGGGGTTACTCACCACGCTTCCCGTCCTTTTCTTAGGCCTCTCTGCCCCGCTTGCGCCTGCCTTGGCTAAACGCATTGGCAGCGAACGGGCGCTGAGTGCAGCGCTGCTACTGCTGGCAATAGGACTAATTTTGCGTGGTTTGCCAATTCCAGGCGTGCTCTTTGTTGGTTCAGCGATGGCAGGCTGTGCAATTGGCCTTGGCGGCACTCTGCTACCGGCCTTGGTTAAGCGTGAACTTCCCGACAGTGCCGACCTGCTCACCGGCTTATACACCATGGCGCTCTGCCTTGGAGGAGCGTTAGGTGCCGGGTTTAGCGTTCCTTTGACCCAATTACTGGGCAGCTGGCAGGCGAGTTTAATGAGCTGGTCACTGCTTGCACTCTTCGCGTTGCTGCTTTGGCATTTCCATATGCCCCATACCACACTGGCAAACACATCAGCATCGCCCAAAAGCGGTATTTTAAGGCTTCTTAAGCAACCGCTTACCTGGCACGTCATGCTATTCATGGGCATTCAATCCTCGATGGCGTACATCGTATTTGGCTGGCTGCCTACACTGCTGGTTGATCGCGGCTATAACGAGGCCGATGCGGGCTGGACCATGGCAGTATCTATTATGTGCCAGCTTGCCTCCGCACTGGGCGCCCCTTGGCTTGCCCGCATGGGGCGTAACCAACGCCCCGCGCTAATACTTGTGCTACTTAGCACCGCCATTGGATTGTGGATGCTGCTTATCGCGCCACTAGCATGGCAATGGTTCGGTGCCACACTACTTGGTGTCGGCCAAGGAGGCAGCTTTAGCCTGGCGCTAAGCCTGTTAGTATTACGCACGGCCAACTCGCGCCTTGCCGGTCAGCTTTCTGGGCTCGTCCAGGGTGGTGGTTATACGTTGGCCGCTCTCGGTCCGTTTGGTGTGGGGGTTATGCTGCAATCAGGCGCCAACACGTCACAAATCGCTTGGTTATTGATCGCCCTGATCACGGTATGCTGTGGCTTTGCCCTGCTCGCAGGCCGCAATCATCGCTTAGACGATCGTAGCGGCGAACTTTTAGTAGTTGTAACGCGCCCACGTTCTGATTAGCAGCTTTCGCACAAAAACCAGGAGATGGCAATGATTTCCTACTCCCCTTTAGCCGACAGCGTTCCCACCCAAGAGCGCATATTAGTCATCTACACGGGTGGAACCATTGGTATGCAACAGCATGCTGAGGGGCTTGCGCCTAGCGGTGATTTTGCCATTCGCATGGAGACGGCTCTTAAACAGCTAACGCCTGCCCAACAACAATCACTTCCCTCTTATGAGGTCGTCAGCTATACCACGCTGATTGACTCTAGTGCGGCTACACCGCTCACCTGGCAACAGCTCGCTGGCGATATTAACGACCAGCTAACGACCTACGCCGGTTTTGTGATTATTCACGGCACCGATACGCTCAGTTGGACCGCGGCTAGCCTTGCCTATCAACTCCAGGGATTAGATCGACCAGTCGTCATAACGGGCTCAATGCTGCCATTGGAATCGCCCGGAAGCGATGCTTTAGACAATTTGCACGGCGCGCTGCAGTTTGCCGCCAAGCACGCGCTCCAAGAAGTGGCTATTTACTTTGCAGGGCAATTACTGCGTGGCGCCCGTGCCATCAAACAGCACTGCGAAGCAGCCAACGCGTTCACCAGTCCCAACTACCCACTGCTCGGGGAGCGAGTAGGCGACGATTATATTTATTACCCGAGCCGCGGGCTTGGCCTCCAGCAGCGTGGCGCGCCGCGTTTCGAGCTCCCCGACTACCGACTGGTCAATCAAGGAGAGATCGTTCGCATCGCTCTTTGGCCAGGCATGTCGGCCTGGCAGTTAAGCGCCTGGCTGAGTGACCCACGGGTTAAAGGAGCGTTACTACAACTCTGGGGCGCCGGTAACCTGCCCGACGACCCAAGCTTACTGGACGTACTCGCCAAGGCCAGCGGGGAAGGCAAATTACTCGCCGCCATCAGCCAGTGCCCACAGGGCAGTGTCCACCTGGGCGCTTATGCCGCGGGGCATGGCCTTAGCGATGCAGGCGTTCTAGCAGGCGATGATATGACGCCCGAAGCGGCTTTCACCAAGCTGGCCCATCTACTGGCACAACCACTCACGTTAGAAGACCAGCGTCAGCGCTTTTTAACGCCACTAATCGGTGAACGTTAGTCAATCAAAGCAGTTGAAGGGTGGCGCAGACTGAGAATCAAGCTATGTTGTAGGGAGCATTCTAACCGTCTGAAGGAGCAACAGATTATGGAAAAACCGGTGCACCATTTCAGTGAACTATTCGAGCAATTGGGCTTGGCATCTGACGCTGATTCAATTGAACGCTTTATCCAGCGCAATGCTCCACTGCCAGAAACAATGCCATTGGCTGACGCCCCCTGCTGGAACGAGGGCCAAGCAGAATTTTTAAAAGAAGCCGTGGATGAGGATGCCGACTGGGCAGAGGTTGTTGATCACCTTGACGCCTCAATGCATAAGCGCCAATAAGGTCACCGACTCAATAAACGTTGCGCGCCGCCTCTACGCGGCGCCTGAACCACGCGCCTATCAATAACAACAGTGCCAGCGCTATTAATGGAAGCAACACATCAAATTGCAACGCATTCTCCTCCTCAATTGCCTCCAAAGCGCCATAAATCGCACTACTGTAAACACCCCATTTCACCGCTAAACCAAGCGTTGCTGCCAACAAATACGTCTTCAGGGAAATACTACGTAAACCTGCCGCAAAATTGATAACCGAGTGAGGAAAGCCAGGCAGTATCCGCAGAGCACACTGGGTCATTAAGTCGCTACGCTGCTCAAGCATCTTCATAACCTTCAGCGTTAAACCGCTTGGGTTCCAGTTTTTTCCAGCGCGCGCAGCTATTTGATACGCTCCCAACGCACCTGCCACGCTGCTGAGTGTCAACATTACAGTAGCCACTAGCGGTGGGTAAAAGGGGGCAATTAACCACAGCCCAATACTGCCGGGTAATCCAATGGCTAACGTAACAGCCATAATCACCATCACCCCTATAATAACAACAGGATAATGCGATGCTTGGGAAGCCCACTGCTTCACCGCCATCAAATCCGGCGAATACCAAAGCCAGACATAAGCCAACATGGCAAAACATGTAAACCCTAACGCCCAACGCCAAGGGTGTCTTGGCGGGCTATTCATACAAACCTATTATTCATTCAAACGCGCCTCTACACGTTCCAGAATTTGTCGGCTGACTTTGCCGACTAGCGGCTTCGCCGCTTTGTTAACGGCTTTTTCCATCAGACGATTGCGGATCTCATAAGTGAGCGTCAACGCCACCTCAGTGCCTTCGGGAACCTCGCGAAGGCGATAACGACCCTGGTTTTTTACGCCATCCAATGATTCCCAGGCAAGCACATGGGGTGGCTGTATCTCGGTGACCATGACATCAAACGCCCAATCCATGCCCACTGCACGGACGTGCCAGCGATAACGGTTATCGCCCAACGTTTCAATCGAGCGAATCAAATCCGAGTAATCGGCAAAATCCTCGACGCGACGCAATAGTTCAAAAACGCGTTCGGGCGGCGCATTAATGATTTCACTATGTTCAATCGTTGCCATTGGTTTACCTCTAACAGCATGGAGGGATAGCGTAGCATGTTGATATTAATGCTGCCCGCCTACGCACTTTTTACCTCAACACGGTACTCCATTGGGCGCTAAAACTAGTCAGATTAGCGGCTATTGCGTAAACTTCCGCCCTTCCGGACCGGACCCCGGAACGCCGCGCCAGCTAAACGCTGCTCGCGATTAATAAATTCTCCGACAAAGAGTGTTTTCTCATGTCATTACTACCCCCATTGGCTGCTGACACAGCAACCACGACCGTTGTTATCTATTCCGGTGGAATGGACTCTTTTACCGTGCTTCACCGCGCGCTGCGGGAAGGGCTTAACGTACATGCGCTTTCGTTTAACTATGGTCAGCGGCATGCCCGCGAACTCGATACTGCACGTCAAGTATGCGCTTCACTGGAGCTGCCCCACCAGGTGGTCGATATTCGTGCGATACACGGGTTAATTGATAATTCAGCGCTCACCGACCCAGACCAGACAATGCCCCAGGGTGATTATGGCGCGGACAACTTACGCGCTACCGTGGTGCCTAATCGTAATATGATTCTGCTCTCCCTTGCGATCGCTAAAGCCGTCAACATTGGCGCAGAGCGAGTCGATTACGGCGCTCATGGCGGCGACCACGTTCTCTACCCCGACTGTCGCCCCGAATTTGTTGAGGCGATGAATCATGTAGCAGGCATTGCCAACTTCGAACCCGTGGAGCTACACGCTCCCTATCTCACTGCAAGTAAGGCCGATATCCTGCGCGATGGCCTGGCCATGGGTTTGGATTATCGCCATACCTGGACGTGCTATGAAGGCCGCGAGCTTGCCTGCGGCGTGTGCGGTAGCTGCCGCGAACGACTGGCCGCCTTTGCCGCCAACGGTGTCACCGATCCATTGACTTACAGCGTAGACAGCGCAGTAGGTCAGCGCTGATGTATCAGGTCAAAGAAGCGTTTTATACCCTGCAAGGGGAAGGTGCCCAAGCTGGCAGAGCGAGCGTTTTTTGTCGGTTTAGCGGCTGCAACCTGTGGTCGGGCCGCGAGGTTGACCGGTCAACGGCTAAATGTACCTTTTGCGATACGGATTTTATCGGCACTAACGGCATCAATGGCGGCAAATTTGCCACCGCCACGACCCTGGCCGAGCATATTGCTGCGCTCTGGCCCAGCCATAACAACAATGCGACGCCCTATGTGGTGTTTACCGGCGGTGAGCCTTTGCTGCAGCTTGACGCAGCGTTGATTGCCACTTTACATAGCCATGGGTTTGAGGTGGCTGTCGAAACCAACGGTACATTGAAGCCGCCCCCTGGCATTGACTGGCTCTGTGTAAGCCCCAAGGGTAGCAATCCGCTGGCGGTTACCCGAGGCGACGAATTAAAGCTCGTTTACCCTCAGGCAGACGCTCCCCCAGAGCAGTTTTCACGCCTGGGGTTTCGCCACTTTTTTCTACAGCCGATGGATCTTGCCCCTCTCGACCAGGCTAAGAGCACTGTCGCTGAAGCGACCGCTTACTGTATGGCTAACCCCCAGTGGCGTTTGTCGCTGCAAATGCACAAATTAGCAGGTTTTGATTAATGTCCTTATTTGTTCAACAACTGACCCATATTGATGTCTCCCTCTGGTGTCCCCAGCGCGGCTTAGTCGGCTGTAGCTGGCAGGTAGACGCAGTGCTCGATGGCGAGCTGGGTGAAGACGGTATGCTGTTCGACTTTGGTGAAGTCAAGCCATGGATCAAACGCACGCTCGACAGCGGACTCGACCACACACTACTGGTACCGACTCAAGCACCTGGGGTCACGGTGACGGAGTGCCCTGAAGGCATCTGCATACGTACCACCACCCCCTACACCATGGAAGTACGCGGGCCGAAAGAGGCCTTTAGTTTACTGCCCTGGCAGGCTATTGATACTGACACGGTCGCCGAGCATTTAAGCCACCAGCTCACAGAACAGCGCCCAGAGAATGTCCACCAAGTGACCCTGACGCTTAGCGATGAGGCCATTGATGGCGCTGCCTATGGTTATACGCATGGCCTTAAGCGCCACCTAGGCAACTGCCAGCGTATCGCTCACGGCCACCGTTCGCGGCTACATATCTTTCAGCAGGGGGTGCGGCAACCAAAGCTTGAACAACAGTGGGCTAAGTGGCTGGAAAATCGCTATCTCCTCGAGGAAGCGGATATCACCAAACGCGATAACGATTTCCTTACTTGCGGCTACAGGGCCGCCCAAGGTGATTTCGCCATTACGTTGCCACAGTCGCTATGCGCAGTCCTCCCCGGCCCCACCACGGTAGAAAATATCGCCGCCTGGCTGGCAAAAGAAGTGGCCTTACAAAGCGGCGTAATCACGCGCATACAAGCGTTTGAGGGTGTCAACAAGGGTGCGATCGCGATGTCTTCACCCGGTGCTATACAAAGTGCTATACCCAGTGCTTTATCAAGTGCTATGCCATGAGTGAAGGATGTCGGGCTGGGTGTGGCGCCTGCTGCATCGCGCCCTCAATAACGTCAGCCATTCCCGGCATGCCTGAGGGCAAGCCGGCGGGCGTTCGCTGCGTGCAGTTAGATGAGCACAATCTGTGCCGCCTATTTGGCGACCCAAGTCGTCCTAGGGTTTGCGAGCGTTTTAACTTTGACGCTAGCGTATGCGGCAAGCACCGGGAAGAGGCACTCGCCACCTTAACTTGGCTGGAACAGGACACACGATAAACAGCGCCCTGCTTTAGCTTATCAACCTTCAGCGCCTACCGGCCGCGGCAAACGGCGATCCAACAAGCTAATCCAGCGTGTCAGTACCGGCGCATCACTGTGGCTGACTTCACTCAACAACTGCCTAAAGCTCTCTTTAGCCTGCTGGTCGTTGGGCTCAATGCGCGTCAGCCATAGCTCAAGAGCCGCTAACTCTTGATGGCGATTGCCGTGTTCCCGGGCCTGATTAATCGCCATTTCAGCCAGCGCTTTGACTTCATTGGCGGGATGCCCCAACAGGTCACGTACCTTGGCTAGTTGAGTGGCTAATTCAGGCAGAAACAGCGTAGTACGCTCTCGGGCAATCACCAGGCACTGGTCAAGGTAATCCTCTGCGGCATTTAACTCGCCCAGCTCAATACAGGCATCGGAGTACCACAGTACCGGCCGCTGATAGCGGTCGCGCCCATTCAGCTCCGCCATTTGATCTAGGCTATCGCGCAACTGAGCCAACCCGGAGGCATCACCTGCCAGAGCTCGTTGCCAGCCGAGGATGCACTGGCTAGAAATTTGCCACAGCTGTAAATCGGGCGTTCCCGTCATTGCCGCCGCTCGTTCGGCATGGCGAGCAGCCAAGTGGACGTGGCCTAGCTGACGATAGAGCGCAGCGGCAAAGAGAAGTGCCAGCGCCAAGGTACCGGGGTGAGCAATCTTCTCCGCCAGCCGAATCGCCGCCGACACCTGGCGCTCTGCACGCTGATAATCACCCCGCAGGCACAGCGCCCAGCCCTGGAAACAGGCGGCTGAGACTTGCGGGTGATCAGAGAATGGCAGCCATTCGATCATCATCTGCGCATTGAGCGGATCGATTTCATCCAGGTGGTCGTGGGCCTGCTGAATACGACCGGCCCAATACTCGCAGTTGGCTCGGGCATAATCGGCCAAACGACGATAACGAGGATCTTCAAGACGCGCGGCGATATCAGCGAGAGTTGAAGCCAGTGCAAAAGCATCAGCATGGGCATAGCGCTGGCTACGCCCCACCCAAAGCCCCCATTTGACCAGGAATATCTGTTCGAGATCTTCAGGGTCTTCCAGACTATCGGCACCCGATTCGCGCAGCAGCTCCCGCGCACGCACAAAGCTTTCATGAGCGGTTGGCGAACCGTGGCCTTCTAACGAGAACGCCGCCTGGCCGCGCACGGTGAGTAAACTCACCTCACGCTCAATCTCATGTTCAACATGGCGCAGGCTCGCCAAACCGAAATCGGCCATACGTAGCGCGGTTCGGTTAGCGCTGACTTTTAGCGCCTCCCGTGCAGCTAGCTCAAAATAGCGAGCGCCACGGGCGTAGTGGCCGCTGCGGCGCAAATGGGTGGCAAAATCACCGGGGTGACGACTAATCCATACCGGGAAGCGCTCCTCAATTAAAGTCACTACCTGCTGGTGCAGTTTAACCCGTACATCTCGAGGGCAAGAAAGATAAGCAGCTTCTTGCAGCAACTGATGGCTAAACTGGTACTCGTGCTCACCGCTCTCCTTATCGACCGGCTCAACAATCTCCAAAGCGCGCATATGTTCGAGCGCTTGGTTCAGCCGCCCTTTTTCCCAGCCACTGCACTCTTGTAGGAAATCCAACCGGAAACGCTTACCTAACACCGCTGCCACATGGGCAATTTCTCGATCGCTTTCCAGTTGATCAATACGGCTGGCCAATAAACCCAGTAACCCTTTGGGGAGTTCGTCGAACTGGACACTGCGTCCTTCGCGACGATCCATATCCAAGCGGCGACAAATTTCCTGCATATAGAGTGGCACGCCATCGCAGCGCTCAATAATCTGGTTGCGTAGCCGTGGGCTCAAGTGAATGCGGTAGCGCCGTGACAGCTGTGACAATAGTCGGGAAGACTGCAGAGGATCCAGATTTCCCAAACTAATTTGCTGATCCCAGTGCAGCTTCACCGGCAACAGTTCGCGACCATGGTGGCTCGCCACCAGCATAAAGGCGGTATTGATCGGCAAACGTGCCTGTAGCCCAGCGAGCACTTTGAAGGAAGGCTCATCCAGCCACTGCAGATCGTCGACCATTAGCACCAGGGTATGGGTGGTCGCTTGGCGCTCGATTAAGCGGTGCAGTAGCATCACCACCAGTTCAACGGCTTCACCGCTTTGGGCAAGCTGGGTGCTCTCCTGAACTTCGTGCACCCCCAGTGCCTCTTCCAACAGCTGCTGGCGCTCGGGTGTAAGCTGAGCCAACTCAAGCGTTTCCTGCAGCGCGTGAATCGCCTCAACGGTGAGCGGTTGCTTGAGATACCAACCCACCAGCGTGCGGGCAACGCCGTAGGGATCTAGCACCGATAGCCGCGTGGTGGGCTGCCAGCAAATAGCCGCATCGCGACTAAGTTCTAATTGGCGGAAACCGACCATCAGCGCCGATTTTCCCATACCTGACGCCCCGCGGACTAAAACGCTCTGACGCAAACCAATACCTGCCCGCGCCAGCGCATCGCGCAAGGTGCGCAGCGAGGTTTCACGCCCGACCAAACTGGGTGGCAGCGCATCGCGGCCGCCCTCGTTCTGGCCCAGCACCAAGGCACGTAAACGTACGCGACCGTCGCTGGCCACCAAGCGCGACACCAGCCGTGGCTGAAGATCAAGCGCTGGCGGCATGTGCTGGCTGGCCTCTTGCGAGATAACCAGTTCACTGCCTTCGGCCGCGCTCATTAATTCCAAAGAAGTTTGGGTAACTTGCCCAAGGGGATCCGCCAATTGTCGCTCAGGCAGGTAGACAACTCGCCCGCTATGCAAACCAGCCGCCAGCTCAAATTGCGGCACGTCGTCTTCGCCAGTCCAGTGACGGGCGCTTTCTTGGGGAAGTGCCTGACGGCAGTGCTCATAGAGCGCCACTAACTCAGCCAACTGGTGAGCAGGCCCATGGGTACCGAAACACGCCAATCCCAGGCCGCCAGTGGCGCCAGGCAACCAGAAGCCGCCCAGGTGATGGCACTGCTGCTCTAACCAGCGCAGCAGCTCTAACTGCAGAGTCAGGCAGTGCCGGGTCGCGGCTCGGTCTTGCCACTCCCCTTTCAAGCGCAACCTGATAGCCATAACAGACAGCTGGCGCAGCTCAATTTCATCTTCACGCAGTGGCTTGCTGTCAGCCGCCAGCGCGCGAGAAAAAGCACCCTGTGGGCTCATCATGCGGGGGTCGTGGTGACCATCAGACCAATAGCTCGCTAGCTGCAAAAAACTCGGTTCAGGCTGCTGGCCTGACAGCGCCAGTAATTGCAAGTAGCTATTATACTGTTCATGAGCAGCGGCCATTTGATTTTGCTCAGCCAACTGGCGCACCAAACGCTCATGAAACGGGCCATAGCCCGAAAAGCGACTGACCAAGGTTTCCAGGATCAAGTCGGGCACATCGGTGTGGGCGTCAAGCACCTGTTCAGCAAAACGAATAACGCGTTGGCGCCACTCGTTACGCACTTGGACTAACCAGCGCTGGAATTCACTACAGCTTGCCAATTGAAGCTCTTCAATCAGGTCACCTTGGTAGCAAGTCATCAGTGCTTCTAAGGTGTCTAAATCGCGTGGCCCTTCAAGCAGCTGCTGCAGCGTGTGCAGGTCGACTTTCCAATGGGCAGGAAGTTGGAAGGCAATCGTTTGCCGGGAGACGCTCAACACTTGATCTGCGCTCTCACCTAATGACTGGCGCAAACAGTGCAGCGCGTGACGGAGGTTGGTTCTGCCGGAAGATAACCCTTGGTCGGGCCACAACAACTCGGCCAGCGCAGCCCGGTTAACCGGCTGACGATGCAGCAGCAGATAAACGAGCAGCGCTTTCACTTTGTCGTAGCTGAAGTGGGTTAATACGTCTTCGCCCTGGGTAAGCGAAAAGTGACCAAAGAGCGTTAACTGATCTGTTTCACGAGCATCGCGCATGATAATCATCCTGCCGGGCTAAGCGGCTTAAGCTGGCACACCGCTATGAAAACGAAAAGCCGTATCGGGCGAAGTAATCAGCTCCGCTTCACGCGCTACAAAAAAAGCGATCCGCTCATCGATTGATTCCGATGTCTGCTGGCGAGCAAGTAGCAGGTAGTCCTCAAAATGACGGCCTTCTGACTTCACCAGGGTGCGATAAAACCTGGCAAGCTCTTCATCTAAATAAGGAATTAAACAAGCGAATCGTTCACAGCTACGTGCCTCGATAAGGGCACCAATGATTAATACATCAATTAGCCGTTCGGGATCGTTGCTGCGCAGATGTCGTCTGAGGCCTTCCGCGTAACGTGAAGCGGTTAGGTGCTGGTAAGCCACTCCGCGTGCCTCCATGAGCGCAACCACCTGTTCAAAATGCAGCAGTTCTTCCCGAGCTAATTGGGACATTTTGCTTAACAAAAGGGGCTGATCAACGTAGCGATAGAGTAAACTCATGGCGGTAGAAGCGGCTTTTTTTTCACACTGCGCATGGTCAATCAGCAGCGTTTCTGGATTTTTGAGCGCCCACCGCAGCCACGCGTCAGGCGTTGCACAGGCCAAAAACTGGTGCAAACTTTCCGGCAATAGATCATCCGCTTTCACCGCGTGATCAGCCGTTTGCAAAGCACTCGTTTGCACAGCGGGCTGTGACATACCAGGTTGTATCAACATAATACCATCACCAAGCTTGTATCTCATTATTGTACAACATATAAGCGCGCAAGGCGCTCATAGTTCCCTGTTGAATTCCATTCTTCTTGATCTAAATCGACAATTACTAATGTAGATGCGCGGTTAAAAATGCTCCACACACTTTTAATCAACATACCTACGTAAGTACCACAACAGTAAAAAGGGCTTTGAGGTTATAAAGCGAAGCGTATGGTAACGCGCTGTAACGACAATCACACCCGCACAGCCAGCAGTTGGCTATGAAATGGGAGAAAAATTCCCCTCACTTAAGCCAATTGGTTAATAAAAAGCGCTTTTTTGATCCGTTGAAATTGTGGCATCAACATAAAGTACAACAGCCGTCTCTGCTTGCCAGCTTAACATTGTCGACAGTTTGCCGTAGAATCTCAGCCAACCAACCACACGCTGTTTGTCAAGCGTATGTCACATGTGACCGGCCCCACTTTACAACAACTGCGCGGCCAACACCGTGCAACGTGCAGGCCGTCACCATAAAGTAAATGAAACGTGAATGAGAGGGCCCCAACGTGCTTGAAGCTTATCGCCAACATGTCGAGGAACGTGCCGCCGAGGGCGTCCCGCCCAAACCCCTAACCGCCGAACAAGTAGCCTCACTGGTTGAGCTACTGAAAACGCCACCGGCCGGTGAAGAGGAGTTTATCCTCGATTTAATCACCAACCGCGTCCCGCCGGGCGTTGACGAGGCCGCTTATGTTAAAGCAGGCTTTCTCACCGCCATTGCGAAAGGTGAAGCAAGCTCCCCGCTGATCGACAAGATTCACGCCGTTAAGCTGCTGGGCACCATGCAGGGTGGCTACAACATCGTTTCAATGGTGGAGCTACTCGATAACGAGGAGCTTGCCCGTGAAGCAGGCGAACAGCTCAAGCACACCCTGCTGATGTTCGACGCCTTCCACGATGTGGAAAGCCGCGCCAAGAACGGCAACAGCGTCGCGAAAGAGGTTATTCAGTCCTGGGCAGACGCCGAGTGGTTCCTGTCTAAACCGGCCCTGGCTGAAAAAATCACCCTTAGCGTGTTTAAGGTCCCTGGCGAAACCAATACCGATGACCTGTCTCCTGCGCCGGACGCCTGGTCTCGCCCGGATATTCCGCTGCACGCCAATGCCATGCTTAAAAACGAGCGTGACGGTATTGAGCCTGTCGCCCCAGGCACCACAGGCCCGCTCAAACAGATTGAAGATGTTAAAGCCAAAGGTTTTCCGGTCGTATACGTAGGCGACGTTGTTGGCACCGGTTCATCGCGTAAGTCAGCCACCAACTCTGTCCTGTGGTTCTTCGGCGACGATATCCCTTACGCTCCCAACAAGCGTGCTGGCGGCTTCTGTTTTGGCAGCAAAATTGCCCCTATCTTCTTTAATACTATGGAAGATTCAGGCGCCCTGCCGGTTGAGATGGACGTCACTAACCTGAACATGGGCGATGTCATCGATGTTTACCCTTACGCAGGTAAAGTGTGCAAACACGATAGCGATGATGTACTCACCACCTTCGAGCTTAAAACACAGCTGATTCTGGATGAAGTACGCGCTGGCGGCCGTATTCCCCTGATCATTGGCCGTGGCCTGACCGGTAAAGCGCGTGAGTCGCTGGGCCTACCCACTTCAGACGTTTTCCGCCTACCTGATCAGCCCAAAGATACCGGTAAAGGCTTTACTTTAGCGCAGAAAATGGTCGGTAAAGCGTGTGGCTTGGACGGCGTGCGTCCCGGCATGTACTGCGAGCCCAAGATGACCACCGTTGGCTCACAAGACACCACAGGGCCAATGACTCGTGATGAGCTGAAAGACCTTGCCTGCCTGGGCTTTCAGGCCGACCTGGTCATGCAGTCGTTCTGCCATACCGCCGCTTATCCGAAGCCGGTTGATGTGGATACCCACCATACCCTGCCTGACTTCATCATGAACCGTGGCGGCGTTTCGCTGCGCCCTGGCGACGGCATTATTCACAGCTGGCTGAACCGTATGCTGCTGCCTGATACCGTGGGCACCGGCGGCGACTCGCACACCCGTTTCCCGCTTGGCATCTCGTTCCCAGCCGGTTCGGGCCTAGTCGCGTTTGCCGCTGCCACCGGCGTCATGCCGCTGGACATGCCGGAATCGGTACTGGTTCGCTTTAAAGGCAAGCGCCAGCCTGGCGTAACCCTGCGCGACCTGGTTCACGCTATTCCGCTCTACGCCATCAAGCAAGGCTTGCTGACCGTTGATAAATCCAACAAGAAAAACGCCTTCTCCGGGCGCGTGTTGGAAATTGAAGGTCTGGAAGATCTGACCGTAGAGCAAGCCTTTGAACTTTCTGATGCGTCCGCCGAGCGCTCTGCCGCTGGCTGTACTATTACCCTGTCAGAAGAGAGCGTTACCGAGTATCTGAAGTCCAACATCACGCTGCTGAAGTGGATGATGGGCAACGGTTACGGCGACGAGCGCACCATCAGCCGTCGTATTGAAGGCATGGAAGCGTGGCTGGCTAACCCAAGCCTGATGCGTGCCGATCAAGACGCCGAGTACACCGAAGTTATCGAAATTGATCTGGCTGAAATTAAAGAACCGGTTCTGTGTGCGCCGAATGACCCGGACGATGCGCGCCTGCTGTCTGAAGTGGCAGGCCAGAAAATCGACGAAGTCTTTATCGGTTCATGCATGACCAACATCGGCCACTTCCGGGCTGCTGGCAAACTGCTTGAAAAGCAGCCTGCTGGCAGTTTAAAAACCCGCCTGTGGCTGGCACCACCGACGAAAATGGATCAGCACCAGCTGACTGAAGAAGGCTACTACGGTATTTACGGCCGTGCCGGTGCCCGTATGGAGATGCCGGGTTGTTCACTGTGTATGGGTAACCAGGCCCGCGTTGCCGCTAAGAGCACCGTGGTGTCTACGTCTACACGTAACTTCCCGAACCGTTTGGGTGATGGTGCCAATGTATACCTCGCCTCGGCGGAACTGGCGGCCGTTGCCGCAGTAGAAGGACGCCTCCCCAGCGTTGAAGAGTATCAACGCTATATGGGTGAGTTTGACGCTATGGCGGGCGAGATTTATCGTTACATGAACTTTCACGAGATTGAGGAGTATCAAAAGATCGCCTCAAACGTGATTCCGGTCGCTCAAGAAGCCTAACGTTCGTTAGGTGCTTGAGATAGACCGCCCCATCGCCGATGCTCGCAACATCGCAGACGATGTGACAAATTGCATTTTCTGAGTCGATGACCGAACGCCCCGCCACTGTTTTTACAGGGCGGGGCGTTTTTTTGCACGATTCGGTTAGCTGCCTATGCTAGTACTAGCCTTTCATAAAAGGAGCCTATGATGACGAATTCGATTGATATAGTGACGCCCGATCTCTGCGATGCACACCCAGATGTGGCAGTGCTTGACCCGCTGTTTGTCAATTTTGGTGGGCTTGAAGCCTTCTACGGCCCCATTCGTACAATAAAGTGCTTTGAAGATAACTCCATGGTTAAACAAGCCGTCGCCGAGCCGGGTAACGGCGCTGTCCTGGTGGTTGATGCCGGTGGCTCGCACCGCTGCGCCATGTTGGGTGATATGCTCGCCGAGCAGGCAGTCGCCAACGGCTGGGCGGGAGTCGTTATGTACGGCTGCGTACGCGATGTGGATATACTTGCCGCCCTACCCATTGGCGTTCAGGCATTGGGTAGCCACCCGCGCAAAAGTGAAAAACGCGGCGAAGGACAGCGTGACATCGACGTTACCTTTGCCGGTGTCACCCTGCGGCCTGGCCAGTGGCTATATGCCGATAACAACGGCATTATTGTTGCGGAGCATGAGTTGCCCCTTGCTTAATAACGGCTGTGTATTAACCAAGCTTGTTTTAAATAGAGCCCCTTGCCAGGTGTGGCGGTTACTGCCACCCTGGTGGTTCATTCTTACCGTTTAATGACGATGCAGCCTTTGACCTACCTTGGCTCAGCCTTACTGCGTACCTTACGCGATCATCTTCGCCCACTGATCGCCTACCACCTGTTTTTTACCCTGCTCGCCTCAGCCTTGCTGCTGCCAGCGATCACCTGGGTGACGCGTGGGCTGCTAGCCCAACTTAACCGCACCGTGGTCACCAACGACGAGTTGATTGGGCTACTCTTCAGCCCGCTGGGACTGCTCGGAATGCTGGTAGGGCTTGGCTTCACTTTTGTGATTATTTATTGGCAGCAGGCGGGCATGCTGCAGGTAGCCGTCAGACCCCGCGACAATCACTATCGGCTAGCCCTTGAAGCACTCTGGCTGAGTACCCGACGGCTGCCTGCTTTGGCAGGCCTGGTCATACTCCAAGTAGGCACTCACTTATTACTGCTGGCACCCTTTATGGCCGGGCTCGCATGGCTTTACGATGTCTGGCTAAGCGGTATAGACCCCTACTATCTACAGCGCGTGCGCCCACCTGCCCTGTGGTATTTCATTGCCTGCGCACTGCCGCTGATTGTCGCTTGGGCATGGGCTGCGTCATGGCTCTACCTACGCTGGCTATTGGCGCTGCCCCTAGTGGCACTGGAACGCTGCAGCCCGTGGCAGGCACTTAAGCGCAGCGTCAACCTAACCCGTGGCTGGCGCCGCTCTATTGGCGCTGCGGTGTTGCTGCTTTTGGTGCTGATCGTTAGCCTGCCGCTGTTGGTGACACTGCTGTTTGACCGGCTATTTACGCCGTTACTGTGGTGGCTACCCGAATATAATGCCGTGCTTATCCCGGCGATGCTCGCCTACTTACTCGGCTATGTACTGGTCACCCTGGCCATTACGTTTATCGGTATTGCCGCCAATGCGCTGCTTTCCGCCTGCCTGTATATGCAGTTGGCTCACCGCGAACCCCGTCCAGCAGCCCCTCCTGAAGACATTAACGCAGGCAAATTGGCCTGGGCGGTTGAACTCAGCGTGCTGATTTTTGCCGGCCTTCAAGCGTGGTGGATCCTGAATAGCTTTGAGATACGCGACAACGTCGCGGTGATTGCCCACCGCGGCAGCTCTATGGTCGCGCCTGAAAACACCCTAGCCGCGTTAGAGCAGTCACTGATTGATGGCGCTGACTATATCGAAATCGACGTACGTTTGAGCAGTGACCAGCAGGTAATGCTCTACCACGACCGCAGTATGGCGCGGCTAACCGGCGATAGCCGTGAGTTTGGTGAACTGACCAGAGAGCAGCTTAGTCAATTCGATGTGGGCAGTTGGTTTGGTGATGCTTTTCAAGGCGAGAATATTCCCGGCTTGGACGAAGCACTCGAAAGGGTTCGTGGCAAAGCAGGGTTAATGATTGATATCAAGCCTCTACCAGGTCAAGAACAGGCGTTAGCCGATGCCGTTATTGAGGCCTTACATGCAGAGAGCGACGTGCGCTATCGCTGCTGGGCGACCCAACAAAGCGCATTCGACGGCTATACAGCGTGCGGATTCCCCCATGCGCTCTTAGACATGCGCATGGCAACCATGTCACCTTCATTAGTTAAGCATATCAAAACCCAAGCACCGGAACTCCGCGTGACCTTGCTGGCCCAGCTGATACTGCCTGGCACACTGAACCGGCGTGACTTTGATGCACTGGGACTGCGTCATAACCGCATCACGGAAGGAGAAGTTCGTTTAGCGCGTCTATATGGCTATGAAATACATGCCTGGACTGTCAATGATCGAGCGCGAATGTCGACGCTGATTGATCTGGGTGTCGATGCGATCATTACCGACTACCCAGATCGTTTAAGCGAACTCATTCAAGACCGGCGCGAATTGAGCGACGGGGCGCTGATGTTGGTGAAGTTGCGCAATTGGCTTCGCCAATAGGCGCTTACTTAATCACCCATTACCACACCTTCGCGACGGGGGTCAGCGCCACCAAACAGGGTGCCATCGCTAAGGCGCATAATGGCCTGGAGACCGCTGGTGAGTTCGCGCTCGCTGACCGTATGGCCGCGTTCGCGCAGTGACTCGATAGTCGCCTCAGGGAAACGTCCCTCCTCCACATAGACATCCCCGCCGAGCGTAATAGCATGGGGAAGGTTGAGCGCTTCCTGCGCACTCAAGCCCCAGTCACGCATGGCCACTAAAGTACGGGCGGTATAATGAATAATGGCAGCACCGCCTGGAGAACCAAGACTTGCCACCAACTCACCGCTGTCCTGATTGAATACCAGGGTCGGACTCATGCTCGAACGCGGACGTTTACCGGGCTCGACTCGGTTTGCCACCGGTTCGCCATCAACCTCGGGTACAAATGAAAAGTCGGTGAGTTCGTTATTAAGCAGGAAACCACCGGTTAGCCCCGTGCCGCCATCAGACATGATCCGCGAGCCAAATGCCTGCTCGATGGTGGTAGTCATCGCCACCGCGTTACCCTCCTCATCGATAATGCTGATATGGCTGGTACCGTACTCAGGCTGTTCGGGCTGGCTTGCCCAGCTAACGCTTAGCTCGCCAGGATTACCGGGTTCAGCGCTATCGCCCATACTCATCTCGTCGATAAGTGCACTACGCTGTTCAAGATAATTGGGCGCCAGCATCAGAGACCAGTCACCACCCGGTGCCTCGACAAAGTCTGGGTCGGCAATGTAACGGCCACGATCCGCAAACGCTAAGCGCGAAGCTTCTAAAAACTGGTGCAGCCACCCGCTGCTGGAAGCACCATCATCTAGCGGGGCTTCAAGTAGCGGCTGCTGATCAAGCATGCCCAAAATCTGCATGATGGTTAGATGACCCGACGAGGGCGGCGGGAAGCCACATACTTCCCACTGTTGCCAAGGCGTGCACAGCGGCTCGCGATCAAGCGCTTCATAGCCACTCATATCTTCCATCGATAAGCTGCCTGGGCGTTCAGGGTGGTTCTGAACGCGCTCAACGATATCTTCGGCCACTGCTCCTTCATGCAGAGCGGCGCTGCCTTGTTCAGCGAGTTGGCGAAATACCGCTGCTAAGGCAGGGTTTTTGAGCATTTCGCCCACGGCGATGGGCTCGCCTTCAGCATCGTAATAAAACTGGCTCGCCAGAGGGTCTTGGCGCAAGAATTCATCGCTTTCAAGGCTGGTGTGCAGCCGATTACTCACAGCAAAGCCCTCTTCCGCTAAGGTAATCGCTGGCTTAAACAGCTCCGCCCATTCCAGTTCAC
This sequence comes from Halomonas sp. ISL-56, assembly GCF_018612805.1. NCBI lineage: Bacteria > Pseudomonadati > Pseudomonadota > Gammaproteobacteria > Oceanospirillales > Halomonadaceae > Halomonas > Halomonas sp. ISL-56. The sequence continues at coordinate 32,978 of NZ_JAGGRO010000021.1, forward strand.
CATGCTCAGCGTGAGCCTTCTCAAGCATACGCAGCGTGCCCGGAACGCCCACGGAGAGACCACTAACCACGGCATCGTTAAACGCCAGTGGCTCACCATCCTGTAAAAATAGTTCGCCGTTAACGCCCTGGGGGGCCGTTTCACGTCCATCGTAGGCGCGAACCTCGTCGCCGTCGTAGTGCATCAAAAAAGCACCGCCGCCAATACCGCTTGATTGTGGCTCCACCAAATTCAGCACCATTTGTACCGCAATGGCCGCATCAATGGCGTTGCCTCCGGCTTTAAGGACTTGATAACCGGCATCGGTGGCTAACGGGTTGGCTGCGGCCACCGCGAACGACTCCGCCGCCCAACCCGGCTTCTCTTCGTAACCAGACTCGCTTTCAGGCGAAATGGAAGGAGTCTCATAGCTAAACCCCCAGCTATATAAAGGCGCCACCAGCAAAACAGGTAGCGCGAACTTAACTGACTTTGGGGACATCTCAGCGCTCTCCGCGACAAATTAAAAGACTACTCCAGAAAAACCACTCCGGAAAAACTACTCCAAAAGAGTAGCCTATAAAAACAACGACGCCCGGCACAATGGCCGGGCGGTAAATTAGTTAAAATAAATGTAACTATTCGATTGTTTGGCCTGCGAGCATAAACCAGGTTTCCAGTACTGCGTCGGGGTTGAGTGATACAGAGTCAATGCCCTGCTCCATCAACCACTTAGCCAGATCAGGATGGTCTGACGGCCCCTGCCCACAGATACCGACATATTTACCCTTCGCTTTGCACGCCTGAATTGCCATGGCAAGGAGCTTTTTAACCGCCCCATTACGCTCGTCAAACAGATGCGCCACGATACCCGAGTCACGATCCAATCCTAACGTTAGCTGGGTCAGGTCGTTTGAGCCGATGGAGAAACCGTCAAAATACTCCAGGAACTCATCGGCGAGCAAAGCGTTAGCCGGCAGCTCGCACATCATAATCACTTTCAAGCCTGTTGGGCCGCCGCGCTCCAGGCCGTTTGCAGCCAGTAGCTCTACCACCTCACGCGCTTCGTCGGTGGTACGCACAAAAGGCACCATAATTTCGATATTCTCGAAACCCATCTCTTCACGCACCCTCTTCAGCGCGCGACACTCAAGCTCAAAGCAGGGTCGGAATGCCTCTGAAATGTAGCGTGATGCGCCCCGGAAACCCAACATGGGGTTCTCTTCACCCGGCTCATAGAGTTTACCGCCAATCAGGTTTTCGTATTCGTTTGACTTGAAGTCTGACAGCCGCACGATGACACGCTGGGGATAGAACGCCGCCGCCAATGTAGAGATGCCTTCAACCAGCTTATCGACATAGAAGCTGACCGGATCGCTATAGCCCGCGGTACGTAAATCGATCACCTGCTGCAAGTCCACTGGCAGCGTGCTGTACTCCAACAGCGCTTTGGGATGCACGCCGATCATGCGGTTAATGATAAATTCGAGACGCGCTAACCCCACGCCAGCGTGAGGCAAACTGGCAAAGCCAAAGGCGCGATCAGGGTTACCCACATTCATCATAATTTTGAAGGGAATTTCCGGCATTGCATCGACGCTGGAGACCTTGCAATCAAACTCCAACAGCCCCTCATAGACATTGCCAGTATCGCCTTCCGCGCAAGAGACCGTGACGTCGACCCCTTCTTTTAACTGGGTAGTGGCATCGCCACAGCCGACCACTGCGGGAATGCCAAGTTCACGGGCGATGATCGCCGCGTGGCAGGTTCGTCCGCCGCGATTGGTGACGATCGCGGAAGCCCGCTTCATGATTGGCTCCCAATCCGGGTCAGTCATATCAGTGACCAGGATATCGCCATCATGGATCTTATCCATATCGTCAGGGCTGAGTACGACTTTGACAGTACCTCGGCCGATGCGCTGACCAATTGCCCGGCCAGTAATTAACGTGCGGCCTTTTTCACGCAGTTGAAAGCGCTCGAGCTTGCCGCCCTCCTGCTGGGAGACCACCGTTTCAGGGCGCGCCTGAACGATGTAAAGCTCACCGTCATCACCATCTAACGCCCACTCAATATCCATAGGCCGCTGGTAGTGCTGTTCAATGGTCATCGCTTGGCGAGCAAGATCCATCACTTGCTGATCATTAAGACAAAAACGACCCCGATCCTGGTGCGGCACATCGACGGTTTCCACCGATTTACCCGCGCTGGCGTCCTGACCGTAAACCATCTTGATTAGCTTGGAACCTAGGTTCCGGCGTAGCACGGCCGGGCGACCTGCTGCCAGGGTCGGTTTGTGCACGTAGAATTCATCGGGGTTGACGGCACCCTGCACCACGGTTTCACCCAAGCCCCAAGAGGCGGTGACGAAAACGGCCTCTTTAAAGCCGGATTCGGTGTCTAGAGTAAACATAACGCCAGCTGCGCCGGTCTCTGAGCGCACCATTTTCTGTATGCCTGCCGACAAGGCGACATTTTCGTGGGCGTAGCCGCGGTGCACACGATAAGAGATCGCACGGTCATTAAATAGCGAGGCGAAGACTTCATGCACCGCACGCTTGATATTCTCGAAGCCCTCAATATTGAGGAAGGTTTCCTGCTGGCCTGCGAAGGAGGCATCAGGCAGGTCTTCGGCGGTCGCTGAGCTGCGCACGGCCACTTTCAGTTGCGGGTGCTGTTGCTGCAACTGGCCGTAAGCATCACGCAGGGCTGCTTCAAAGCTAGGGGGGAGCGGCGTATCGATAATCCACTGGCGAATGGTGCGGCCCGCCTCAGCCAGTGCCTTAACATCGTCGACGTCAAGGCGGGCCAGGGTGGTATTAATGCGTTCGTTTAAGCTTTCGTGGGAGAGAAATTCACGGTAAGCATGGGCGGTAGTCGCAAAGCCGCCGGGAACCGTTACGCCAGCACCGGACAGGTTGGAAATCATTTCACCCAGAGAGGCGTTTTTACCACCTACGCGTTCGACGTCCGCCATGCCCAACTGATCGAACCACAGAATGTACTCTTCCACGTAACCCCCTCTCTCATAGATATCGGCATGGCCACTGATATGGGCATTAATGCCGTAGGCCATGGATAATACACTGAGCTACCCTAGCACCGCGCCGATACATTCGCCATTGGTCTAATAGCGAAGAGAGTGGAGGATTTTTACAACAGCGGCGCTTTTTGGGCTATTTATGTAGTCAGACGCCTTTGACGCCGTCCTGACAGCCGATGACACGTTGTGCTGGCAAACGCCTCGGCACACAATAGGCGAATCACTCACCAGTGGATTGCGTTATGAAGCGTACGGCTTTTTTTATTTCAGATGGCACCGGGATTACGGCGGAAAGTCTAGGGCGAAGCTTATTGGCCCAGTTCAGCGATGTAGAGATCGACATGCAGACCAAGCCCTATATTGACACGTTGGAAAAAGCTCAGGCATTAGCCGCGATTATTGAGTCAACAGCTAGCCGCGACGGCCACCGCCCGATCATCATTGACACCATTGTGGATCAACAGATTCGCGACGTTATTCGTCAGGCATCCGGGTTTAAAGTCGATATATTTTCAACTTTCTTAGAACCCTTAGAGCAAGAGTTAGAGACGCACTCTTCCTACAGCGTTGGCCGCACTCACTCGATTGGCAGCGACGACGTCTATATGGATCGTATTCATTCCGTGCATTTTGCGCTGGATAACGACGATGGTGCCCGCACCCACCAATATGATAAGGCCGATATCATCCTGGTTGGCGTTTCGCGCTGCGGTAAAACCCCTACCTCACTCTATCTGGCGTTACAGTTTGGCATTCGAGCGGCTAACTATCCGCTAACAGAAGATGATCTAGATGAAGACGGCATGCTCAAGCTACCCAAGGCGTTAGCACCCCATCGGCAAAAGCTGTTTGGCCTAACCATCGATGCGCGACGCTTATCGGCGATTCGCAACGAAAGACGCCCCAATAGCCGTTACAGCTCTATGGATAAGTGCCTGCAAGAAGTGGAACAGGCAGAGTCGCTCTACCGTACTATGCACATTCCGTTTATTGACGCAACGCGCTTCTCGGTAGAAGAAATTTCGACGCGGATGATTGCCGAAACGGGCTTAGCGAGGCGTTTCTCGCCCCGCTAAGCGTAAAAAATCACCACAAGCCCTCAGCGGATTACATACCTTTGGGGGCAAAAATTCCCGGTGCGTTGCGCCAGTACCCTTTGTAATCCATGCCAAAGCCAAACACGTAGCGGTCGGCAACTTCCAGGCTGCAATAGTCAGCTTTTAAACCGGGTACGGCTTTGCGGTTGTGCTGTTTATCTACCAGCACTGCCGTAGTGACACTGGCGGCCTGGGCTTCTTCGCAGTAAGCCAGAATCGCCGCCAGGGTCGCGCCCTCATCCAAAATATCGTCTACAATAACCACATGGCGACCGGCCATCGGCACTTCTGGGGAAACGCGCCAAAATAGCTCGCCGCCACGCAGCTCGTTGCGGTAGCGGGTGGCATGCAAATAATCCACTTCCAGCGGGAAGCCCAAGCGGGTCAGCAGGTGCCCGGTGGTAATCAAGCCGCCATTCATCACGCAGTAAAACACTGGCAGTTTATCGCCTAAATCTCGTGTGATCGCTTCCGCCATGCGGTCAAGCGCCCGCTCTACCTCTTGCTGTGAAATAAGGCAGTCGGCGTTATCCATCAATTCGCGCATCGAGTCCAACGACTCTAAGGCTTCTTTATCCAGCTTTGACATCTACCAACTCCACGCGGGTTAAAAGCTTCAGTTATTTGAGCAAGAGATCTATTCAGCGCTTGGCTTGGGCTTGTCCGCTAGCGCTTCCAACTTGGCGTGGGCACGCCGCCAACGGCCCAGCGCACTCAGTGCGTCCAGGTCTGGTCGCGCACGGCCATAACGTAGCTTTGCGGGGCGTTTGGTATTGACCCCTTGGCATGCTTGCATGACATCAAGCGCGGCGGTACGGTCATTACACACCAGCAGCATATCGCAACCTGCTGCAAGTGCGGCCTGGGCACGCGCTTTGGGGTCTCCTGCTTCATGGGCGCCCGCCATACTTAGATCATCTGAAAAAATGCAGCCTTTGAAGCCTAGCGATTCCCGTAGCATGCCCAGCCAAGTGGGTGAAAACCCCGCTGGGCGCGTATCGAAAGCGCTATAAATAACGTGCGCAGGCATAACCCCATCCAGCTGTGAGGCTAACTGGGTAAAGGGCACAAGATCATGCTGTTTAATCACGTCTAGCGGGCGGTCATCGACCGGTAGCGCAACGTGGGAGTCCGCTGCAACGCCGCCATGACCCGGGAAATGCTTACCCACAGCGGCCATACCGGCATCGTGAAGCCCTTGAATAAAGGCACTGCCCAGTTGGGCCACGTGCAGAGGATCACTACTAAAACTACGGTCACCGATAACACTGGATAGGCCGCTCTCAACATCCAATACCGGAGCGAAGCTTAGATCCAGCCCGCAGGCGGCCATCTCCATCCCCAGCAGCCAACCAGCATCTTTGGCTAACGCCAGGCCATCTTCCGGGGTAGCGTGATAACATTCGCCGATACGCGCCATGGCAGGAAGACGTGTTAAGCCCTCCTTAATGCGCTGCACGCGACCGCCTTCCTGATCCACGGCAAGCAGTAAATCAGCCCGCACGCGGCGAATATCGCTACAAAGCTGGCGCACCTGATAGCCATTTTCGACATTGCGGGCAAATAAAATGACACCCCCTACCGTCGGTTCTAGCAACAAGCGTTTCTCTGCAGCCGTCAATTTTGGGCCTTCAAGGTCAAGCATGACCGGGCCTAACGGTTGAGTCATCGTGAGAGATCCATTGAAAGGGGCGATGATTCTAGACGATCGTCTAGCGGTGTCAAAATCTGATTAATCAAAGCATTGACGGCCACCGTGCAACCAAACAGGGGTACCCGGCAACGCTAAAGAAAAAATGGTCAGCAAATCACTATTACGTAAACGAATACAGCCGTGGGAAGCAGCAACGCCCATGGGCTCCTCAGGTGGTGTGCCGTGAAGATAAATATAGCGCCGCTGAGAGTCTACCTGCTTACCGCGGTTCACCCCCTTCTCCAATCCACACAGCCACAGGATGCGGGTCAAAATCCAGTCACGTTTAGGATAAGCTTCAGCTAGCGCGGCTGAAAATATCTCGCCCGTCCAGCGGCGGCCTCGAAACACGGCATTTTCGGGCATGTTGCCACCAATAGCGGCTCGCACATAGTGCCAGCCGTGGGGCGTTTGACCACTACCACTGAGCTCCCCGCTTCCAGCGGCACCGGATGAAATTGCACACTCGTGGAGCACTTTAGGTCCTCGCCAACAGCGCAGTTGCTGTTGAGTGGTATCAATTTCCAGCCAGATATTATCAGTCGGAGGTAGCTCAGCTAGCGTAGGCGTTCGCATGTTTTCCTTCTTCAGGCTTGGCTTCTTCAAGGGTCAGAGGTAAAGGCGCATTCATGGCAGCTACAACGACCGGGAGCAGCCGCCTTACCAAGTCACGCACAGAGACCTGTTCGTGATAATCCTTCTCCGCGATATCGCGCAGTGCATCAAGGCCAGACAGGGTAAATATAACCGTGCCAAGCATAAAGTGTAGCCGCCAAAAACGCTCTGCGTCAGGCAGGTTTGGCGTTGCTTTACGGACAAGCTCGGTGAAGCGGGTAAATACATCGCCGTACTCTTGCTGGATATGGCGCCGGAGATGTCCCTGGGCCTGGCTGTAGGCAAGACCGAGCAGACGCATAAACACTTTTAAACTGTTGCGCTCAGCTGGCACCGCAAGAACAGTTGTGGCCATGGTTTCGAGCAGTGTTTCAAGCGGGATAACGCGCCCAGCGTGTTGGCCTTCCAGCTCATCCAAAGCGGTGTGAAAACGCTGATTAAAAGGATCCAGATAACGCGAAAAAACGGCCTGAATCAGGGCTTTTTTGGAACCAAAGTGGTAATTGACGGCGGCCAGGTTAACGCGCGCTTTGCTTGTGATGTTACGCAGCGACGTTTCGGCAAAACCCCGCTCTGCAAACAGCACCTCAGCGGTATCGAGTATACGTGTCACCGTATCAGATTGAGCCATGTCGCTCTCCAGGGAAACAGGTGTTTAAAACATAGCAAAATACTATGCCATAACTTTGCCGGGCTCAACGCTTGATTTATTGACAAAATGTGGCTGGTTAAATAAGCAGAAACTTAGTTTCAAACGATTAGGAAAATTGCATAGGCATCACCGATAGGCGCTGACAAGCCATATACTGGACAGAGGAACATACTGTATACTTAACCACTCATTGATTAAGTCGACATTTAACTTGTTACTGTCTATTCACAATTTATGGAGTCTGGTATGTCGCGTCCGCTAACCGCTCGCCAACAGCACGTGTTTGATTTTATCGTTAAGACTATGGGCGAATTTGGCTACCCTCCTACCCGCGCCGAAATTGCCAAAGCACTTGGCTTCCGCTCTCCCAACGCTGCAGAAGAGCACCTGCGCGCGCTGGAACGCAAAGGCGTTATTCGCATTATCCGCAACACCTCTCGTGGCATCCGCCTGCCCAACCAGGAACCTCAAGACGTCCTGGAAAACGCCGTCACCTCGTTACCTGCTGCCAACGTTGAGACGCTGCCGACTGGACTGCCCGTAATCGGTGAGGTGGCCGCTGGCAGCCCCATTTTAGCCGCTGAACATATTGATCGTTACTGCCCCCTGCCAGCCGAGTATTTTACACCCAAAGCCGACTACCTGCTGCGCGTACGCGGGCTTTCGATGAAAGATATTGGTATTTTGGAAGGCGATTTATTAGCGGTGCATCGCACCGACCGGGTGCGCGATGGCCAGATTGTAGTAGCACGACTAGATGATGAAGTAACGGTCAAACGCTTCAAACGCCAGGGGCACCAAGTGACGCTATTTGCTGAAAACCCCGACTTTGCGCCCATTGAAATCGACCTGCGATCCCAGTCGCTCGATATCGAAGGCGTTGGTGTAGGGGTAATTCGTGGCGGTAATGGCCAGGCACTCGGCTAGCAACCACCACTATTGCAGGTCGATATAGCGGTGGTCATTGAAGGTGGCCACCCAGTTAGGGTGATAGACCAGCAGGATACTCAACAGCATGCCGGTGATGAACGCCTCTGAAGGCATTAACAGAGGCAAGAAGCGCGCATACTCCTGGGCGAGATAGATCGCCTCAGGATCAGTACCTGCAACAATAATGAGCAGTACCGCCGCCAGCCCACCTCCCAGCGTTGCCAGCGCCGCACCAAAAAAGCCACAGGCAAATAGAAACACCATCAAGTTATCCGGTAGGCGGCGATCCACCAACCGCCATACCGTGCCAATAACGGCCGCCGGGACGACACCAGTAACCAGTACGTTTGCCCCCATTAGCATCCACTCGTTGCGACCAATGACCACCATAGCGATATTAATCAGCACGTTGCTAATCAGCGCTAATGGTGCTTTAAAAACGAGTGTCATTAATACTGTGAAAACAAGGTGCAGCGTGAGCCAATCAACCGCCTGCGCACGAAGCTGCCACATCAGCAGCACTGCCAGCGTGGCGCCTAGCCAGCGGTGCTGAAGCGCCGTATCCGCTAGCAACACCTGCCAGGGCCGCCCCCAAAGTGCCCACGCTAAAACGCCTAGCGAGAGTAGCCAGGTAAACAGCAGCGCCCAGGGCGCTAAAACACTTTGCGCGAATGACATGGCGGCCTCTCGGGTTGATGGCGTTAGGGAGCCTCTAGCTAAAGACCACTGTCTTATTGCCGTGCACCAGCACGCGATCTTCTAAGTGCCAACGCAACCCGCGAGCGAGCACCGCCTTCTCTACATCACGGCCAAAGCGGACTAGATCAGTGGGCGTATGACAGTGGCTAACGCGATGAATATCCTGTTCGATGATGGGGCCTGCATCGAGCTCCTCGGTCACATAATGGCAGGTAGCCCCGATAAGTTTTACGCCCCGCTGGTAAGCCTGGTGGTAGGGTTTTGCCCCGGCAAAAGAGGGCAAAAAGCTGTGATGGATATTGATCACGCGTCCCGCATAGCGTGCACACAGATCAGGGGGCAGAATTTGCATATAGCGTGCCAACACCACGCAGTCAGCGCGGGCGCTGTCGATTTCGGCCTGTACCTTGGCAAAGGAGGCTTGCTTATTGTCAGGGTCTACCGGCACATGGTGGTATGGAATGCCGTACCACTCTGTCAAAGAACGCATATCGTCATGATTGGAGATAACGCCAACAATATCGCAATCCAGCTCACCCGCTTGCCAGCGGTAAAGTAGATCGACCAAGCAGTGTGACTCTCGCGATACCATCAGTACTACCCGCCGACGTTGTTGGGTATCCACCAGTGACCACTGCATATTGAATTCGCTGGCTACCGGCGCAAACGCCTCACGCAACGCTTCTACGGTCATACCTACCGAATCCGCCAAAATTTCATAGCGCATAAAAAAGCAGCCGGTTTCTAAATCAGAGTGCTGGCTGGCTTCGGTAATAGAGCCGCCCTGCTGGGCAATAAAACTCGAGACCCTTGCAACAATCCCCACCCGGTCAGGACAGGAAACCACTAAACGATAATAATGAGACATGTGAGCTACTCTTGACCTATTTCTAAGGTAATTATGACAAACCAGCGGCTTAGGCTGCATATTGTATCGGAAGGCCAAGGATGATTGTTAGCCGCCCCTGCCTTCCCGTATAGTTAAGTCACTACTTTTTAGGTTTTTCATAACAGATGCATTCACCACGCGTTCAAATTCGTCCCCGTCGTCGTCCACCGCTGCGCATCTTGCCGCTGGGGGGCTGCGGTGAGATTGGAATGAATCTAACGCTATACGGCTATGACGACCACTGGATAGCCGTGGACTGCGGCATGACGATCCGCCAGGATCTTCCCAACTCACCGCTACAAGTGCCCAATCTCGATACGCCGAAAGCATTAGGGATTGTACCCAAAGCGCTGTTTATCACCCACGGCCATGAAGACCACATTGGCGCGGTGGCCTGGCTCTGGCCGGTGTGGAACTGTCCGATTTATGCCACCCCGCTAGCGGCGGGCCTGTTGCGGCTAAAGTTTGCCGAGCATCAGCTTAGCAGCGCGGCTATCCATGTCATTGAACCTGGCGAGGCGCTGGAAAGCGGACCGTTCACGCTGCGCTATTTGCTGTTAACGCACTCGATCCCAGAGAGCTGTGCGTTAATGATGATCGCCGGTGGCTACCGTGTCTTGCATACCGGTGACTGGAAACTCGACCCCGAACCGATCATCGGCACGCCGATCAGCGCCACCCAATTCAAGGCGCTTGCACCAATTGACTTAGTCGTGGGCGACTCCACCAACGCTCCAATGCCTGGCCACTCTGGCAGCGAAGGGGACGTCGCCCGGGCGTTGGCAAAAACCCTCAGCAATTGCCAGGGCCGCGTGGTGATCTCTTGCTTTGCCAGCAATCTTGCCCGGGTGTTAGCGATAGGACGCGCGGCGCATCGATGCGGCCGTCGTATCAGCTTAATGGGACGCTCCATGGAGCGCATGGTCAGCGTCGCGCGTGGGTTAGGCTATATGGATGATCTGCCGCCGCTGGTGCCCAACCACGACCTTGGCTACCTGCCTCGGGATGAAGTGGTGATTATCGCCACCGGGAGTCAGGGCGAGCCCCGCGCCGCACTTCAGCGTCTCGCCCAGGGCCGTCACCCCTATGTGGATCTTCAGCCGGGCGATAACGTCATCTTCTCGGCCAAAGCCATTCCTGGCAATGAGCGCCCCATCGAACAGCTTAAAAAGCGTTTGGCGCATCTCGGTGTCAGCATCTATGACGAGTTCAATCACCCTGAATTGCACGCCACAGGGCATCCTGCTCAGGATGAGCTGATCAAACTCTATCAATGGGTTAGGCCCAAGCATCTTATGCCGGTGCATGGCGAAGCACGCCATCAGCAGGCCCACCAGGCCATCGCCAACCAGCTGGGCATTAGCGCCCCACTGACGCCGGTAAACGGCGATATGATCAATTTTGATAGCCACGGGTTGCACTGTGAAACACGCTACCCGCAGCCGCCCTGCATTGTCAGCCAGAACAGCGTGGTGCCCCACCCCGGTCTTGAGGTGAATGACGTCAATAAGGCCCGTCGCGGCAGCTTGTATCTTGCGCTGCCGGTGACCGCGACTGACACTGGCTGGGCACGGATTGGCCGCTTGATGTTGGATGCCTCTGGGGCCAGCCCGCTGGATGAAGATAGCTTTAGCGATTGGTTGGATGATCAGCTTGAGGAGATTGCAGCTGAGACGCTTTCCGACTTGCGTCAGGCACTGCAGCCGCGGTTGGTTCACTGGCTGGCGGAGCATATGCAGCACCTGCCCGACGTGCACCTACAGATTATGGCCGCCGAAATGCCCGAATCTGCTGCGTATGAAAGCGCCGCAAACCGTTAGAGCCGCATCATTGCAACGAATGCAGCGACGCGGCAAACTAAACCAAGATGGCAGTAAAACCGAGATTGCTTCACTGCGTTCGCAATGACAGTTTCGTGTTATTGCGAGGAGCCTTCTTATTTGTCATTGCGAGGAGCGCAGCGACGCGGCAATCTCAACCAGCGTTGACGCCTAACCCCGAGATTGCTTCACTGCGTTCGCAATGACAGTTTCGTGTCACGGCGAGGAGCGCAGCGACCCGGCAACTCATTCCCAGCGCGCTGCATCCTGCTGATCAGAGTGGCGTTCTGTGACCCAATACTCACCCTGGGTAGAATGCTCTTTCTTCCAGAAGGGCGCCTGGGTTTTCAGGTAATCCATTATAAAATCGCAGGCTTCGAATGCCTCACGCCGGTGTGCACTAGCCACCAGCACCCGCACAATTGGGTCACCCGGCGCCAGATAGCCAACGCGATGGATAATCCGCACTGCCTGGAGCGACCAGCGCTGCCAAGCCTGTTCGCCAATGTCTGTCAACGTGCGCTCGGTCATGCCCGGGTAATGCTCCAGCGTTAACCCCGTGACATCCGGTTTTTCATTAAAATCACGCACTAAGCCGGTAAAACTCACCACCGCGCCAATATCGCTACGCCCCGCTAAGGCATCGTCATAGCCGTAGGCCATTGAGAATGGGGCTGCTTGAATCGCTACTTTAATATCCAGCTTATTATCCACACTCACCCCCCTGTAACTGGCGGGAAAAATGCCACTTCGTCATCATCGGTCACTAACGCTTCGTCATTGGACATGACTTGGTTAATTGCACACAGCGTGCGCTGGTCAGTGAGCTGTTTAAAGCGACTATCCTGCTCGACTAGTGCGGCCTTTAATCCGCTAATGTCGCGGCTAGCCAGTTGATCAAGGCTCACAACCGCCTCGCTTTCGCCTACTCGCTCGCGCAGTTCGGCTAAAAACTTAACCCGCACGCAGGGTGAAGGGCAGCGCTCGCCCAAGCTGACTTCTCCAGCCACACCGTCGCCAGTAACAATGGGCGCCTGGGAGTTCATACGCTGGTAGTCACCGCGCAGCCCCCCCTGCTTGCTATCGAGCTGAATGGCCTCGATCCGCATACCTTTATCGACCGCTTTGCACATATCGTAAAGCGTCAAACAGGCTACCGAGACGGCAGTAAGGGCTTCCATTTCAACCCCGGTGCGGCCATTTAAGCGACACAATGAGGTCACGTGAACGCAGGATTCGGCAACATCAATATCGAACTCAACTGACACCTTGGAGAGCGCCAGTGAATGGCAGAGAGGAATCAGCTCATGGGTGCGCTTGGCGGCCTGGATACCGGCGATTCTCGCTGTGGCCAGCACATCGCCCTTGGGCAATTCACCATCGCTAAGCAATTTCAGCGTTTCAGGCTGCATCACAATGCGGCCCGAGGCGACGGCTTCGCGGCGGGTTTCTTGCTTATCGCCGACATCTACCATATTGGCTTCGCCACGGGTATTGAGATGGGTTAGATACATGTTGTCACCGTTTCTTTTTTAAAGCCCAAGCACTTGAAGCCCAAGCACTTGAAATTTAGATACTTGAAGCCGAAGAACTTGAGAATCTAGCGTCGGTTTTCGCGCTTAACCAACTGACTATCCAGCTCGCTATTGCTTCGCTATCGTCTAGATTTAACTGGGTCACCGTAGCCGCTAGGTCTATAGGCGGTGGTGCGCTCAGCGCGGCTGCCTCAACCCATTGGCCGGTTAAAATAGTCGTATCACCAATGCCATCGCGGTATAACACCAGCTTGGGAATCGGCCAAGCCTTGAAACCTTCGACAATCACCAAGTCGGGTTGGTGCGGCGCCATCATGGCAATTAACTGGGCTAAATCCGGCTCTTTCTGGCCGGGGGTTTCCTGCATCAGCGCAAATCGTTGACGAGAAGCTACCAGTACCGGTGCGGCACCTGCACTGCGCAGCTTAAAGCTATCTTTGCCGGGCTGGTCGACATCAAACGAGTGGTGTGCATGCTTGATCACAGCGACCTTCAAACCATACTCGGCTAATCGTGGCAGCAGCTTCTCTAACAGCGTGGTTTTACCGGTACCGCTCCAGGCAGCAATCCCCAGAACTGGAAAAGCTGCGGTTAGTTCGTTTTCCATGCTGCCGACACTCCTGATGATCTCTAAACGCACTTTACATGACCTGTCATCCTTGCGATGCACACGGTGTTACTGGCGATTAGCTTACTCGCCCTCTTGCTCGCGGGGTAACAGCCAGTTCAACGCGATACCCACCAAGGCGGCAAGACTAACGCCCTGCAGGGTGAACTGGCCACCGCCAAACTGCATACCACCAATGCCGAACACCAGTATTAGTGAGACCACCACTAAATTGCGGGGTGCCGTCAGCGACTGACCAGCGCGCACCAGCGTATTCATACCGACGACCGCAATGGAGCCAAACAACAGCGTCATTATACCGCCCATTACCGGGCCCGGAATGGTCTGCAATAGCGCGCCAAGCTTGGACACAAACGCCAGCACAATGGCAATAATAGCGGCGACGATCATGTACTTGGGATTAAACGCCCGAGTGAGGGTTACCGCCCCTGTGACTTCCGAGTAGGTCGTATTCGGCGGCCCGCCGAATAGCGCTGCCACGCTGGTCGCCAACCCATCGCCTAACAGCGTGCGATGTAGACCAGGCTTTTCCAGGTAGTTTTTGCGGGTCACCGAGCCAATCGCCACCATATCGCCAATATGCTCTACCGCCGGGGCAATCGCGACCGGAATCATAAACAGAATAGCCGCCCAGTGAAAACTGGGTGCGGTAAAGCTGGGTATCGATAGCCACGCCGCCTCACGCACAGGCGTAAAGTCCACAACACCCATCAGCAGCGCTAAAAAATAGCCGGTGACAATGCCGCCGATAATCGGCACTAAGCGAAGAAGCCCCCGTCCAAACACGGCCAGCACTAACGTCACTAATAAACTGGTCATCGAGAGAAAGATTGCCGCGCCATAGCCGATGTTGTCACTGGTTTCCCCGGTTGCCATGCTAACCGCCACCGGTGCCAGCGCCAGGCCAATCACCATAATCACCGGCCCCACCACTACAGCGGGAAGCAAGCGGTGCAGCCAAGCAGTACCTTTTAAACGCACGGCCTGGGAGATCGCCACATAGACCAACCCTGCCGCCATAAGCCCGCCCATGGTCGCTGACACGCCGAAGCTCGCCACAGAGCCTTGAATCGGGGCAATAAAAGCAAACGATGAGGCCAAAAAAACCGGCACGCTCTGTTTGGTCACCGCGTGGAATACTAGGGTTCCCACCCCGGCCGTGAACAGTGCAACACTTGGGTCAAGACCGGTCAGAAGAGGCACTAACACCAGGGCACCAAACGCCACAAACAACATTTGGGCGCCGGTTAAGATGACTTTCGGCCACGACTCAGCCTGACTGGTAGCTTCACGCATAAGTGAATCCCTAGTAATTATTCGATAGCAGGAGTGCAAAAAAATGCCCCTGACGCTGGGCGTAAGGGGCAATATATTTAAAGACGCTTAGCGAGTTCCGAAAATCTTGTCGCCAGCATCACCCAGCCCAGGGACGATATAACCATTTTCGTCCAGCCGGTCATCGATTGAGGCGGTGTAAATTTCAATATCAGGGTAGGCATCTTGTACCCGTTTGATGCCTTCAGGGGCGGCGACGAGCACAATCACCTTCATACTTTCACAGCCGCGTTCACGCAGCATGTCCAGTGTCGCCACCATCGATCCACCCGTCGCCAGCATGGGGTCAATCACGATGGCCATGCGCTCTTCGATATCGTTGGCAAACTTGGCAAAATAAGGCACCGGCTGTAGCGTCTCTTCATCGCGGTATAGACCGACAACGCTTACCCGGGCACTGGGAATCAGATCCGTTACGCCTTCCAGCATGCCGAGCCCAGCACGCAGAATCGGTACAACGGTGACTTTTTTACCTTTTAGCCGACGGGTGGCAATCGGCTCGCCGTTCCATCCCTGGATTTCATGATCTTCCAGCTCCAGACCTTTGGTTGCTTCATAGGTCAACAGCTTGGCGACTTCACCTGCCAGTTCACGAAAGCTTTTAGTGCTCAAGTCAGCTTCGCGCATCAGTCCCAGCTTATGTTGAACAAGCGGATGGTTAATGGCGTAAACACTCATGGGACTTCCTCACTGCAGGGGGATTCAGAATGGCAACCAGGGTTGCATCAGCTAGGCACAAAATTGCGCGTATTCTACCCGCAACCACTTACGAGGTTAAGGGGTTTCCGGCAATTGCCACTCAATGAGGGCTCGACCCTGGGCCTGCAGAAACTGATTGGCTTGGGAAAAATGCCGAGTACCGAAAAAGCCCCGGTGCGCAGAGAGCGGTGAAGGATGCGGGGCTTCAAGTATTAAGTGGCGCCCCTGGTCGATTAACGCCTTCTTCTGGCGCGCATGACTTCCCCATAACAGAAATACACACGGCGGCGCGTGCTGGCTAACAGTTTCAATGGCGCGGTCGGTGAACGGCTCCCACCCTTTACCGCGATGCGAGGCCGCATTGCCCTGCTCAACGGTAAGCGAGGTGTTTAACAACAGCACGCCCTGCTTGGCCCATGCTTCCAGATGGCCGTGGCGCACAGGGGTGAAACCGACATCGGTGGCCAACTCTTTGTAGATATTGACCAACGATGGCGGCACAGGAACACCGGGCTGCACGGAAAAACATAAGCCATGAGCCTGATTAGGGCCGTGATAGGGATCTTGGCCTAAAATAACCACCTTCACTTCGCTCAACGGCGTCAGCTCAAATGCGCGAAACCATTGTGTGGAGTGTGGGTAGATAATTTTCTTGGCCGCTTTCTGCTGCGCCAAAAAGGCTTTTAGCGCCAGCATATAGTCAGCCTGAAACTCATTACCCAGCCACTGACTCCAATCGCCGGGAAGTGGATTGGCCATCATTACCTCTTCATTTGATCGACAAGCGGCTCAACGTACGCAACGCCCATATCCCAGGGGAACTGAATCCAGCATTGTTGGGAAACTTCCGTCAGGTATTGATCCACCAGGGGGCGACCGTCCGGCTTGGCGTAGATAGTCACAAAGTGAGCTTTTGGCAACATTTTGCGCACTGCCCTTGCTGTTTTGCCTGTATCCACCAAGTCATCGACCAGCAACCAGCCTTCACCGTCATGATCAACGCCTTTCATAATATCCAGGCCGCCTTGATCCATATGGTCATAGCTTTTAATACACACGGTATCGATCAAGCGGATATTAAGCTCTCGAGCTATTAGCGCGGCAGGAATTAAACCGCCGCGGGTAATCGCTACAATGCCTTTGAAATCACGCTCGATCATCTGATGACACAGGGTGCGCACATCCCGGTGCAACTGATCCCAGGAGACAGTGAAATGCTGGTGATAACGATCGCTGCTCATGGGGAATTACTCGTCTTCGGTGAAAGAACAAACGGCGAATACGCTGTAACCGGCATCGCGAATTTTTTGTGAACCGCCAAGCTCGGGCAGATCGATAATAGTGGCCGTTTCAACCACCTGACCACCGCTGCGCTGAATCAGATTGGCCGCTGCCAGCATGGTGCCACCGGTGGCGATCAAGTCATCCATTAGCAGGATACGGTCATCTTTCTGGAACGCATCGGAGTGCAGTTCCACTTCAGAATGACCGTACTCCAGGGTGTAGGTCTCGCTGATGGTTTTGAAGGGTAATTTGCCCTTCTTGCGCACCGGCACAAAGCTGCAGCCCAACTCATAGGCGAGCGGCGCACCAATAATAAACCCTCGCGCATCAATGGCCGCAATGGCATCCAGGTTCATCTCTTGGTAGCGGTGTACGAAGCTATCGATCAGCTTGCGAAAGGCAGCGCTATTTTGCAACAAGGGGGTAATATCGCGAAAATTCACGCCCTTTTCAGGCCAATCGGGAACCGTGCGAATAACGGACTTAATATAGTCGCCGTAGATGCTCATCGCGTCTCTCATTGAGTAATAAAAGGGGTGGTGTTTAATCAAACCAAGAAAAGATATCTTGCCGCAAACAGCAGTGACAAAATAATCACCGCCGGGTTCAGGTCGCTAAAGCGGCCCGAAAGCGTCTTGATCGCCACGTAGCTAATAAAGCCTAGCGCGATTCCTTCGGCAATCGAGAATGTTAGCGGCATTGCTAGGGCAGCAATCAACACAGGCGCTGCATCGGTGGGGTCTTCCCAGTTCGCGTGGGCCAAGCTGCCCGCCATCAGTACCGCTACATACAGCAACGCACCCGCGGTAGCGTAGGCCGGAATCGAACCCGCCAACGGTGCGAAAAACAGGCTGATCAGAAACAAAACACCCACGACTACCGCCGTCAAGCCAGTACGGCCACCCGATGCGATGCCCGCGGTTGATTCAATATAGCTTGTTGTCGTGGAAGTACCCAAGGCGGCGCCCGCCATTGACGCAGTACTGTCAGCCATCATGGCACGACCAATACGCGGCAACTTGCCATCTTTGTCTAGCAGCTTGCCACGATGGGCAACACCGACCAGCGTGCCTGAAGTATCAAATAGATCCACAAATAGAAAGGCAAAGATCACGCTGAGCATCGCCACATCCAGGGCGCCCATTAAATCCATGGCCATAAAGGTCGGCGCGATAGAGGGTGGCATCGACATAAGACCACCGTACTCATTATGGCCAAGCACCATTGCCGCTACGGTCACACCCAAAATACCAATCATCACAGCACCGGTGACTTTCAGGTATGCCAGCGCGGTAATCACAAAAAAGCCTAGCAGCGCATAAATAGCCGGTGGTTGAGATAGATCACCCAGCGTCACGTAGGTAGCCTGATTGGCAACCACAATGCCGGCGTTTTTCAACGCGATCATCGCCAGGAACAGACCAATACCGGCGGCGATCCCCAGCCGTAACGTCATTGGAATGGCGTTAATGATCCACTCGCGAATTTTAAAAATACTTAACAAGAAGAACGTTAAACCAGAGAAGAAGACCGCCCCCAACGCGGCCTCCCAAGTATATCCCATGCCCAGCACCACGCCGTAGGTGAAGAAGGCGTTTAGCCCCATGCCTGGTGCCTGAGCAATGGGATAATTGGCCCACAGCCCCATGACAAAACAGCCAATCGCTGCCGCCAGGCAAGTCGCCACAAACACCGCGCCGTAGTCCATCCCTGCTTGTGACAGGATGCTCGGGTTAACAAAGATGATATAGGCCATCGTCAGGAAGGTGGTAATCCCGGCGATAACTTCTGTCTTCACGTTGGTTTTTTGCTCGGAGAGCTTGAAATAGTTATCCAGAAGTTTCATGAAGTTTGTTGTCCTTAGCGCTAACGCCGCATGATTTGTATGCGTTCGGGTGCTGAGAAAAGCCGCACATACTACCGAAACGCTCGCCTTGATGCGAGCGCCTCAGCAAGGCGACCAATATTGACGGGGCGAGCCCCACCAGTGAATACCAAGCAATCTTTAGGCCACAACCTAACCGATCGGTCAACCAAAAACCAACAAACACCATTACTGATGCTGCCGTGCCCCGCTTTTTGTTAGTCCCGCTTTACTGAGCCCTACCTTGCTTAGCAAGCACGCGCTCAACGGTTTCAACAATCACCTGAGTTTGTGGGTCAATTTCGATGTTGACCTGATCCCCGGGCGCGCGCTCCTGAAGTGTGGTGCGCGATAGCGTTTCAGGGATTAAGTTGACGCTGAACTCCACAGCTCCGTTCTCAGCGTGGCGTACATCACCGATCGTCAAACTGATACCGTCTACCCCGATATAGCCCTTTTCAAACACAAATCGGCCCAGTCTTTCCGGCAGTGAAAACCACAGCCGACGGTTGTTAGGCGCCTCTTCAATGGCCACTACGTCTGCCATGGAAATGATGTGCCCCGACATCGAGTGCCCACCAATCTCATCACCAAAACGAGCAGCACGCTCTATATTGACGCATTGCCCAGGAGTGACTGCACCAAGATTAGTCAAACGTAGCGTTTCACGCATCAAATCAAAACTAACGCTATCGCCTTCTATCGACGTTACCGTTAAACAAACACCGTTATGAGCAACAGACGCCCCGATCTCAAGACCCTCACGCATCGCAGGCGGCATTTTTATCACATGCACGCGAAAATCATCTAGCTCGCGCACCGCCTCCACTGTAGCCACACCCTGCACAATGCCGGTAAACATAGCGCCCTGCTCCTTAAGCTCGTAAAAATCATGGATGTAATCTGCAAGCTTACTACTGGTGCCTCATCTTTGTGCAGTCACCTCGCTTCTAATTGACATGCCAACCGCCTATCTTTAGACTTTTGGCGCAAATGAAACGACGCCGATTTGTACCCATCTTGCGGGCGTCCACCAGGCCAGCAGCCTAGTGAAGTGCAGCTAAAAGGGTGTGTCCAGCGTTAATGGCCACCCACGAGGGTGGCTTTTTTTATCCCCGCCCTACGCCTGCTCCTATTCTCCCGCACTTCGTCTTCGGCCTACCAGCAAGGCAGACGCCATGATTGAACTTAGCAACGTCAGTAAAACATATGGAAGCGGCACAAGCGCCGTCCATGCGCTCAAAGCAGCAAACCTCACTGTGCCTAAAGGCACCATTCATGGCGTCATCGGCCTTTCTGGCGCAGGTAAGTCCACGTTGATTCGCTGCGTGAATTTGCTAGAACGCCCGACTAGCGGCAGCGTCACAGTAGATGGTCAAGAAATGACCCGCCTGAGCAACGCGGCCTTAAACCGGGCACGCCATCGTATTGGCATGATTTTTCAGCACTTCAACCTGCTCACTACACGTACGGTTTTCGACAACGTTGCACTCCCGCTTGAATTAATGGGGCAAAAACAGAGTGCCGTGCAAGAGCGCGTTGTTCCGCTGCTGGAAATGGTCGGTCTGGCAGATAAAGCCAATCAGTACCCCGCTCAGCTTTCCGGTGGCCAGAAGCAGCGAGTCGCAATCGCCCGAGCGTTAGCCAGCAAACCACAAGTACTACTCTGCGATGAGGCAACCTCCGCGCTAGACCCACAAACCACCAGCTCCATACTGGAGCTACTGCGCGATATTAACCATCAACTGGGCATTACCATCTTGCTGATTACCCACGAGATGGAAGTGGTCAAATCGATTTGCCACCGGGTGAGCCTGATTTCGGATGGCGAATTGGTGGAGGATTCAGAAGTCGGCGACTTCTTTACCGCCCCGCGCACCCAACTTGGACGTGAGTTTCTCAACGACTTCCTACAGCTAACACCCCCCAAAGAGCTAATCGAAAGGCTCCTTGATGCCCCCGGTGAACATACCCATCCAGTGGTACGCTTAACCTTCTCGGGCGACGCGGTCTCAACTCCGTTGATTTCGCGCTTAGCTCGCGAATGCGGGGTCGATGTGAGCATTCTGCAAGCAAAAGTAGAGTCCATTCAGGAACGCACCCTGGGCCTGATGATTGCGGAGCTGCTAGGCTCGCCGACGCAAACCCAGCAAGCCATGCACTATCTCGAATCTCATCAACTGCAAGTGGAGGTACTCGGCCATGTCCAGCGCAATGATTGATTTAATTTTACAGGCCACGCTGGATACCCTTTATATGGTGGCCGTTTCAGGATTGATCTCTACCCTCGTCGGCCTCCCTCTCGGGGTGATGCTCTATGTTACTCGCCCGCGACAAATATTAGCCAAGCCGGTACTTAATCAGGTGCTGAGCATTGTCACCAACGTTGGCCGCTCCATCCCGTTTATTATTTTGATGGTGGCGATCATTCCTTTTACACGCATGCTGGTGGGTACCTCGATTGGTATTAATGCCGCGTCGGTACCGCTGACGATTGCCGCTATCCCGTTTGTCGCTCGATTGGTCGAGGCGGCCCTTAATGAAATCTCGCCGGGGTTAATTGAAGCCGCCCAAGCCATGGGGGCTACGCCTTGGCAAATTATTCGCAAAGTGCTAATTCCAGAGGCTCGCGGTGGGATCATGACAGGCTTAACCATTACCGTTGTGACGCTGGTCAGCTACTCCGCCATGGCAGGCGCAGTGGGCGGCGGCGGCCTCGGCGACTTAGGCATTCGCTACGGCTATAACCGTTTCAACCCTACCATCATGCTTATTACGGTGGTGATCTTGGTCATCATGGTGCAGGGCTTTCAGAGCCTGGGCGACTACTTGGTACGCAAAAGTGACCGTAAGTGACATTGCGTACATCAATCATCCTTTATAACAAAAATGCATTAGACAGCGGTTTTTTATTGCCGCATCATTGCACCATTAAGCACAACGTCACTGGAGAGATCTTATGCAAAAACTAATTATCGGTAGCCTTACCGCCCTGGCGCTTGCGGTTAACGTCGCCAATGCTGAAACGCGCAGCATCAAAATGGGCACTGTTGCGGGCCCTGAAACTGAAGTGATGGAAGTGGCAGCGCGCATTGCCAAAGAAGAGTACAACCTTGATGTCGAAATCATCGAGTTTACCGACTACGTCACTCCCAATGCCGCCCTGGCCGACGGCAGCTTAGATGCCAATGCCTACCAGCATGAGCCCTATTTACAGTCGATGGTCGACGACCGTGGCTATGATTTGGCCATCGCTGGCTATACGTTCGTTTACCCGATTGGCGCCTATTCCGAAAAATATGACAGCATTGATGACTTGCCTGACGGTGCTCAGATCGCGCTGCCCAACGACCCTTCCAATGAAGGACGCGCGCTGATTTTGATGCACAACGAGGGCCTGATCACCCTTAATGATCCTGAATTCCTAGAATCCACACCAATCGATATCGCGGAAAACCCCCGCGACTTCCGTTTCCGCGAAATTGAAGCCGCCCAGCTACCCCGCGTGCTGCCCGATGTGGACATGGCGTTCATCAACAACACCTTCGCACAGCCGGCTGGCTTAAGCCTGGATGATGCCTTAATCAAAGAGGGCCCCGAGTCCCCTTACGTCAACCTGATTGCAGTGCGCGGCGGCGACGAAGATCGTGAAGAGATTCGCCAGCTGGTCGACGCTTATCAGCGCGATGAAGTGATCGAGAAAGCCGAAGAGCTATTCAAAGGCGCAGCCGTACCTGGCTGGATCGAGTAACACTGCACACTAGCCATCAATAGATAACATGCAGGCCGGCACGCATAGGTAACCCCCTATGCAAAAGTGCCGGCCTGCTGCATTAGTAGCGAAGGATGCCAAATGCAAAACAGTGTTGACTACCCCCTCCTCAATCGCCAGCTTGAAGCACTGCTCGATACCCGCGATTGGCTGACCAACAGCGCGCAAACCTGTGCCTTTATTCACCAACAGCTTAGCAACTTAAACTGGGTGGGCTTTTACCTTCAGCGCCAGCCAAATGTATTAGGCCTAGGCCCGTTTCAGGGTCAACCCGCTTGCCATCCAATTCCCTTTAGCAAAGGCGTATGCGGCGCGGCTGCCCGACTGCAAACCACCCAGCGAGTGGACGACGTGCATGCGGTTGCCGACCATATTGCCTGCGACGCCAACTCTCGCTCTGAGCTAGTGGTTCCCATCGTAGTGGATGGCCGTCTGTGGGGCGTCTTGGATCTGGATAGCCCAATGCATGCGCGCTTTACTCAACAAGATCAAGCCGGTGTTGAAGCGCTGGTAGCAACGTTTATGCGCCAGACCGAGCTGCCCGACCTGATAGAGCCTGCCGCTACATAACGTCCACGCAAAAACGCCCCAAGCAGTAAATGCCTGGGGCGTTTTTGATAAAAGCTGGTAGGACCAGGCGGATTTGAACCGCCGACCTCCACGATGTCAACGTGGCGCTCTAACCAACTGAGCTATGGTCCTGAAAAAAGGCTCGACATTAGACTGGTAGAACCAGGCGGATTTGAACCGCCGACCTCCACGATGTCAACGTGGCGCTCTAACCAACTGAGCTATGGTTCTATTACGCCATCTATCTGTCTATCTGCTATTAGTCTATCTGGAGTGCGCTATTTGGATAGCTGCACGCCTTGCAACGGATGCATATCTTACGCTTTTATCACTGAATTGCAAGCTCTTTCCCATTGTGCGCCCTCTTCCCACCGGCTTTACTCCCATGTCGAATAGATGTTCAATTCGACACCTACAACCTTCTAGCGCTAGGCTTAGCGCTTCAATTTGTTGGTCGTTATCTACAGGGAGATAAACCATGCCAGGTATTTTGCTAGGAAGCATAGCGATCGTGCTGTTATTGGCGACGCTGATAGCACGCATACATTTGCACTGGTGGTGGATTCGCAGTTTTGAATTCCCACGCCTGCAGATCGCTTTCCTAGCCCTAATCAACTGGTTATTAGCCGTTTCCTTGGTTGAATCAGGCCCCTGGCTATGGGTGGCCCTACTCGCCTCGGGTATCACTGTGCTATTTCAAGGCTATTACATTTTGCCCTTCACAACGTTGTGGCCTGTGCAGGTTAAGGCGGCAGAGAGTAACGATGCAGATAAAAAGATCACGCTTTTGATCGCTAACGTGCTGACCCCGAATCGGCAAGTTCAACCCTTGATCGATATGATTAAACAGCATCAGCCCGACATTGTACTGACCCTAGAGTCAGATCAGTGGTGGCAGGATCAACTGGATCCTGCGCTCGCAGAACAGTGGCCGCACAGCGTTAAAATCCCACTCGACAACCTCTACGGCATGCACCTGTACTCGCACCTCGAACTCTCCGACACCTCCGTCGAGTGGCTGATTCAAGACGACATTCCGTCCATTCATACCCGCGTAACGCTAGCCAACGGCGATAGAATTCGCTTTTACGCACTCCACCCCCGACCACCAGCGCCCAGCGAAAGTGAAAAATCCCTGTGGCGGGATGCAGAGCTGCTGCTGGTGGGTAAAAAGATTCATGAAGATCCACAAGCGACATTGGTCGCTGGCGATCTGAACGATGTGGCTTGGTCACGCACAACACGACTGTTTTGCCGTGTTGGCGGCATGCTCGATCCACGCCGGGGACGTGGCTTATTCAGCACCTTTCACGCAAAATATCCAGTATTGCGCTGGCCCCTAGATCATATCTTTGTGACCGAGCACTTCACCTTAGTCGGCATGCAGCGCCTTAGCTACTTCGGCTCCGACCACTTTCCGATACTGGCCACCTTTTGCTATCGCCCCTCGCGCCAAAACGAGCATGAAACACCCGAAGCTAATACCGAAGAGCGTAGCGAAGCCAGCGAAACAATCCAGCAAGGTAAAACTGAGCAGCAAGAGACCTGAAAACGGGAAGCCTCACGTAAGCTGACCTTAAACGCTTTACTCCGGGATGCCTCCCTGAGTTAACGCGGCCGGATCCAGCAGCCGCTCTAGCGTCTCCCGGTCAAGGTCAGTTTTCTCTTCCGCCACATCAATAATCGGCCGCCCCGCTTGATAAGCCTCTTTGGCAATAGCCGCGGCGGCGTTGTAGCCAATGGCACCATTTAGCGCGGTCACCAAGATAGGATTCCTCGCCAACGGTTCTTTTAGGTTATCTTCACGAACCTTAAAGGTGGCAATCGCACGGTCAGCCAGCAGCCGTGCGGTATTACTCATCAAGCTAATGGAGGTAAGCAGATTGGAAGCTATCAGCGGCAACATTACATTTAATTGGAAATTGCCACTTTGCCCCGCGACGGTAATCGCAGCATCCAGACCGATGACTTGAGCAGCAGCTTGAGCAGCCGACTCAGGAATAACGGGGTTAACTTTCCCCGGCATAATCGAACTGCCGGGCTGAAGCGCCTCGAGTTCAATCTCCGCTAGCCCAGCCAGCGGCCCTGAATTCATCCAGCGCAAGTCGTTGGCAATTTTCATAATCACGCAAGCCAAGCCTTTCAATTGCCCGGAAAGCTCTACCGCTGCATCCTGGGAAGAGAGGCTGGCAAAGAAGCTGTCATTAGGCGTGAACATCAACCCCGTCTGCTCGCTCAGCTCTTGCGCTATCTGCTCAGCAAAGCCGATAGGTGCGTTAATGCCGGTACCCACGGCGGTGCCGCCCTGGGCTAACCGACACAGCCTCTTCATGGCGCTATCAAAGCGCTCAATGGCCTGACTCAATTGACTCGACCAAGCGCCCAGCTCTTGATCCATACGCAGCGGCATGGCGTCCATGAGATGGGTACGTCCAGTTTTCACCACATGGCTCAACTCACTGGCGCGCTGGTCGATGGTATCGCGCAGGTGAACCAGGGCTGGGCGCAGCGATTCGTGCACCGCGATGGCAGCCGACAGGTGAATCGCCGTAGGAATTACGTCATTGCTGGACTGCCCCATATTGACGTGATCGTTCGGGGTTACCTCAACCCCCTCTCGGCTTGCCAAGGTCGCCAACACTTCATTGACGTTCATATTGGTGGAGGTGCCTGAACCGGTTTGAAACACGTCGATGGGAAAGTGCTGATCATGCTTACCCGTTAACACTTCGCGCGCCGCTTTTTGAATTGCCTCCCCACGCGCGCTATCAAGCCCTCCCAGGGTTTGATTAGCGCGGGCTGCCGCTAGCTTGATACGCGCGACGGCGTGAATAAAGGCCGGGGGCATGGGCGAATGAGAGACAGGAAAGTTATTGATTGCCCGCTGAGTCTGCGCACCATAAAGGGCCTCAGATGACACTTCCAATTCGCCCATGCTGTCGCGTTCCTTCCGTGTTGCCATTGCTCTTTCTCCCAACAGTGAGATTAACAGTGATGCTTATCTGAGCCCGTAACCGGTCTATCGTTCGCTGTTTAAAGCCACCTTCTCTACCTTCAAGCTAGCTGTTTAGACCATACGGGTAAACATATGCTTACCCCACGGGCATTAAATGCCAAAAACCAAATGTTGCACTGCACAAAAACAGTTGCTATGCTGCAACGCAAGATAGCTTAAAAAGCTAACCACTCAATAGGCAGCGCCAACCTCTGGATAGCTGCTTTTGGCAAGACCAAACCCTGGAGGGTATGACGATGCGTACATTAAATACTAACGAAATGACTCAGCAATTTGACAACATGTTTATGGCGCCAGTACGCGCTTACATGGCGCTGAGCATCGATTACAGCGAAAAAATGCTTAACGCTCAAATGGACGCCAGCAAAGCCTACGTTGATACCGGCATTGCGCAAATGCGTCAAATGATGGACGTGAAAGACGCAGAAGGTCTGCGCAGCTATATGGAAGGTCAGCAAAAAGTGGCTAAAGAGCTGGCTGAGCGTGTTAAGGGCGATACCGATAAAGTCGTATCCCTACAGCAAGACTTCATCCAGAAAAGCCAGAAAATTACCGAAGACAACGTTAAGCAGGCGCAAACCGCTGCTAGCAAGTTGAGCAAAACCGCTTAATCGCTTATTGAATCAATAAGCTGGTAAGCAAGTCGTATAAACGCCCCTGTCGGCTCTCGCTGACAGGGGCGTTTTAGTTACTATCTTTAGCCTATTTTACCAGCGGCTTTACCAACCGAGGGCGGATTTCACAAACGGAATCGTCAATTTACGTTTGGCTGATAGCGATGCTTTATCCAGGGTTTCCACGGCGCGGCAAAGCTCACCTAACTCGCGAGGACCACGGTGCAAAATATAGCGCCCAACGTCATCAGGCAATTGCATACCTCTCACGCTGGCGCGCAGCTTTAGCGCTGCCAAACGTTCGTCATCATCCTCTAAGGGATGAACATGAAAAGTGACTCCCCAGGCCAGGCGCGAAGCCAAATCAGGTAGCACCACGTTTAGCTGTCGCGGAGAGGCACTGGCGGCGATGACTAATTTTTTCCCCGCGTCTCTTAGCCGGTTAAAAGCATGAAACAGCGCTTCCTCCCAGCGCTTGCGCCCCATCACGCACTCCAGGTCATCAATGGCGACAAGATCCAAGCGCTCAATGTCTTCCAGCATTAATGGTGGAAAGTGGCCCAAGTCATTCAGCGGCAAGTAAAGCGCGCGCTTATCGGCATCTGACGCTGCATGGCACGCCGCCTGAAGCAGGTGGCTTCGCCCCACCCCTGGCGAACCCCACAAAAAGAGAAACTGTTCTCCCTCTGAAGTAAGCTGCTGGGTAAGGTGCTCTACCAGCGGTTTATTTGATCGCGCCACATAGTAGTTGTCGAAGGTCGCGTCATCACGCAGACCAATTCCCAAGGGAAGCTGTGCCGGCATTCGGCTCATGGTGACTCCCGTTCATCACGACGTCCCAGCTCATCATGGTGCGAAGAACTGACCTCGATTATTGTATGATTATCAGCATTATGATCATCGTAAAGCTCGCTGTCCTGATAGCGAACTTTAACTTCCTTGAGTAGCACCAGGATAACCGCAGCAACCGGAAGTGCCAGCAGCACACCGGTTAACCCAAACAGATTGCCGCCCGCCAGTACGGCAAATATAACCGCGACCGGGTGCAGGCCAATTTTATCGCCCAATAATTTAGGCTGTAGAATCACGCTCTCGGCCATTTGACCAATGCTAAATACCAAGATGACCCCGAGTACTGCCCACCAGGTAGCGTATTGGAACAGTGCAACAACAAGCGCTATCACCAAGCCGACAATAAAGCCCAAGAACGGCACGATGCTTACTAACCCAGACACAAAGCCAATCAACAGGCCAAAATTAAGCCCCATCAGCGTTAAGCCCACTGCATAAATAATCCCTAGACAGAGCATCACCAGCAGTTGTCCACGTAAAAAAGACGACAGCACCTCATCACAGCGACGCGCTAGCCGGAAGGTGTCGTCCGCCCACTGGCGTGGTATGAGATTAGCGATATTGGTCAGCAGCCGGTTCCAATCCAACAGCAAATAGAAGGTAACCACAGGAATCAGTGCTACATAGGTGATCCAAGACGCAAAGGCCATGCCAGAACGGCCTATTTGACCAAGCGCCTGGGCTAGGTAGCCACCTGCATCGCGCCAGTTTTCGACCAGCGTCTCCCGGGCATTGGTTAACTCTGCGGTGAGGTCATAACCCGTCCACTCTTGTACCTGGGGAGCGAGGGTATTTTCTACCCAATTGAAGATACCGGGGATTGCCTCGCCCAGCTGCTTAAGCTGTTGAACAAGAAGCGGTATTAGTATCAACAAACTCACCACAAGCACGATCAACAGTACTAAAAACACGCTACTTACCGCGAACGGCCGATTCATGCCCCAGCGTTGGAAACGGTTAGCCAGCGGATCAGCTAAGTAAGCGAGTATCATCCCAGCAATAAAAGGCATCAGCACCGCGTCTAACAAATAGATCAAGCCGCCTATCACCACCAAAAATAGGACACCCCACCAAGAATTCCGCATAGTTTCCTCTCAAACGTGGATTGAATCTGACCAGTTTCACTTATCGTTACTATTTTTACTTACCACTACTGTTTTTACTCATTACTACTATTTTTACTCATCACTACTATGCCGCATATTGGCGAAACTCGCTCGTAAGCTTTTCATCATGTGCGACAGCGGTGCGGCCTGCGCCGCTGAGTGTTACAATCCGCTCCAGTTATCGTCTAGCACTGGCCTCGTCGCCAGCACTACCAGCACCGCTATTTGCTTCACAGGATCTGTCATGACCGAGACTTCCTCTTCTTCGGCTACTCCTTCTCTCAGCTATAAGGACGCCGGCGTCGATATTGATGCCGGTAACGCCTTAGTTGACCGCATTAAACATGTTGCCAAACGCACTACTCGCCCAGAAGTAATGGGCGGCCTTGGCGGTTTTGGCGCGCTATGCGAAATACCAGCGGGCTACCGGCAGCCCGTACTTGTCTCAGGCACCGATGGCGTCGGCACCAAGCTGCGCCTGGCGATGGATCTTGGCAAGCACGACACCATCGGTATTGACTTGGTCGCTATGTGTGTCAACGATCTCATCGTGGCTGGCGCCGAACCGCTACTATTTCTCGACTACTATGCCACGGGTAAGCTAGATGTGGATATTGCTGCTGACGTTGTTACCGGCATTGGCGCTGGTTGCGAACTGGCTGGCTGCGCTCTCGTAGGCGGCGAAACTGCCGAAATGCCGGGCATGTACGAAGGCAGTGACTACGATTTAGCGGGCTTTTGCGTGGGCGTGGTTGAAAAAGCCGATATTTTAGATGGCAGTAAAGTGGCCGAAGGTGATGTAATCTTAGGGCTGGCGTCATCTGGACCACACTCCAATGGCTACTCGCTGATTCGTAAAATACTCGAGGTCAGCAATGCTTCGCTAGAGACCGACATCGACGGCAAAACCCTCGGCGATGCGCTGATGGCACCTACCCGCATCTATGTAAAATCACTGCTCTCCTTAATGCGCGGCAGCGATATTGCTGTACACGCGTTATCGCACATTACTGGCGGCGGCTTGCTTGAAAACATTCCTCGCGTGCTGCCCGACAACCTCGCTGCGCATATCGATATTGCCAGCTGGCAGCGCCCCGCTGTGTTTGACTGGCTGCAGGCTCACGGCAACGTGAATGAAACCGAAATGCACCGCGTACTTAATTGCGGTATTGGCATGGTCGTTGTAGTGCCGCAACATCAAGCAGAGCAGGCTGTGGCGCATCTGGAAGCCGAAGGCGAATCCGTTTATCGTCTAGGTCAGATCGTTAAACGCCAAGGGGACGCCGTTATTCTGGAGAACCTCTCGGCATGACCAATACGGACTACCAGAGCGATACTATTAAAGATGTAACGCCGGAGCCCCTCGGTGCGCGACGTATTGTAGTGCTTATTTCAGGCAGTGGTAGCAATCTGCAGGCGCTGATTGATGCTCAGTCCCATGACCGATTAGGCGGTGGTGAGATTGTCGCGGTCATTTCCAATATCACTGACGCCTATGGCTTGAAGCGTGCCCATGAAGCAGGCATTGAAGCGGTTGCCCTACCCCACCGGGAATACGATAGTCGCGAAGCTTATGACGGCGCCTTAATCAAGGTCATTGAGCGCCACGAGCCAGATCTGATCGTCCTCGCCGGCTTTATGCGCATTTTGACACCTCGTTTTGTGCAGCGCTTTCTGGGACGGATGCTGAACATCCACCCTTCGCTGCTGCCAGCTTACCAAGGGCTCAACACCCACGCCCGCGCCTTGGCAGACGGTGTTGCCAGCCATGGCTGTAGCGTTCACTTCGTCACTGAAGAGCTGGACGGTGGCCCGGTGGTACTGCAGGCGGAGCTGCTGGTCAGCGCTGATGATAGCGCTGAAACACTGCAAGAGAAGGTTCGCGCCCGGGAGCATCTGATCTACCCGATTGCGGTGCAGTGGTTTTTGGAAGGCAGGCTACAGTTCAGCGCCGAAGGCGCCAAAATGGATGGTCATCTGCTGCCAGAACACGGTATGCGGCTTGCCCACGCCGACGCTGCAGAAGAGCTTGATGAGGAGCTCGACGAAGAGTCGCCGGACTAGCACATCATCTTCGTAGTAAGCATTAAAAAAGCGCCTTACGGTTTTCCCGTAAGGAGCTTTTTGTAGCAATGCATTACCTAGGGCTAGGTACGCGGCAGAGTAACGCCACGCTGACCCATATACTTCCCGCCGCGGTCTTTATACGACGTTTCGCACACTTCATCGGACTCTAGGAACAGCATCTGCGCCACACCCTCATGGGCATAGATTTTCGCCGGCAGATTGGTGGTATTAGAGAATTCCAAGGTCACGTGGCCTTCCCACTCGGGCTCCAGCGGTGTCACGTTAACAATAATGCCACAGCGCGCGTAAGTGGATTTACCCAAGCAGATAGTCAGCACGTTACGGGGAATACGGAAGTACTCCACCGTGCGCGCCAGGGCAAACGAGTTAGGCGGAATAATGCATACGTCGCCTTTAATATCGACAAAGCTTTTCGCATCAAACGCTTTGGGATCAACAATAGCGGAGTGAATATTGGTAAAGACTTTGAATTCATCTGAGCAGCGCACGTCATAGCCGTAGCTTGAGGTACCGTAAGAAATCACGCGCTGCTCATTTACATAGCGCACTTGCTCGGCTTCAAAGGGCTCGATCATCGCGTCGCTTTTGGCCATGCGACGAATCCAATTATCAGATTTGATACTCATTTATTTCGTTATCACTCACTAAAAGAAATAGTTGGGCCGTCGCCTTGATTCGCGCTAACCGCTTCAGCGACTTTTTTAGCGATAGCCGCAAAAGTCTGACTTACCGCCCCCTCAGGCTCAGAAACGACGCTTGGGCGTCCCGAATCAGTCAGCTCTCGGATGGAAAGCGTCAGCGGTAGTCGTCCAAGCACTTGCGTATCGTACTCCTGAGCGATGCTATCGCCACCGCCAGTACCGAAAATCGCCGCCTCATGACCGCAATTTTCGCAATGGTAAAGGCTCATATTTTCAACAACGCCAAGCACTGGCACGTTAACCTTACGGAACATTTCGATTCCTTTACGGGCATCTAACAGTGCAATGTCCTGTGGGGTAGTCACAATCACCGCGCCTGCCACCGGCACTTTCTGGGCCAAGGTCAGCTGGATATCGCCAGTACCTGGGGGCATGTCGATCAATAGAAAATCGAGATTATCCCATTGAGTCTGCGTCAGCATCTGCTGGAATGCGCCTACCACCATCGGCCCACGCCATACCATTGGCTCACGGGTATTAACCATAAACGCCATCGACATGGCCTGAATGCCATGGGCCTGGAGCGGAAGGAATTTGTCATTGCCTGCCGCCTGAGGGCGCACGCCCTCTTTAACACCGAGCATTTGCGCCTGGCTGGGCCCATAGATATCAGCATCTAGGACACCCACGCGATAGCCCTGTGCCGCCAACGCTAACGCCAAGTTCACGGTGACAGTGGATTTCCCCACGCCCCCTTTGCCCGATGCCACTGCAATAATATGCTTAACCCCATCCATTCAATGGCACTCCTCGTTTTATGCTGTTAACAACTGCATTAAGATTTGAGTGAATGATACGCCTCGTAGCCCCAATCATAAACCAACAACAAGAGGGCGGATGCCGGTTCCCCGTCATCCGCCCTCATTTTGCTAACGCGAAAGGTGCCTTACCTCATCGTCCTCTAGCCTACTAGTTAGCCCGCGTTTTGCTGCGACTCTTCGCCGCCATCGCTGTCATTGGCGCTCTCACTCGAAGAGCCCTCACTCGAAGAGCCCTCACTCGAAGAGCCCTCACTCGAAGAGCCTTCACTTGAAGAGCCTTGATTTGACGAACTCTCTTCTGTTGCTGACTCTTCAGCGCCACTGTTCTGTAAAGAGTTAGTCTGTGAAGAGTTAGTCTGTGCAGCGCTGTCCTGTGAAGACGAAGTGGCCTCAGCCGCAGACTGCTCTGCATCGGCCAAGCGACTGTCGAGAGTCGATAATTCATTGCGCCATTCACTTAGCTGACTCTCTAAACGCTCCAGTTGGCTTTCCCGCACCTCGATATCGCTCTCAACGCTAGCCACTTCTTCACGCCCCATATCCAGAGCAACCATGACGTCATCCAACTCACTGCGCACTTGGTTCAAGCTCTGCTCTTCCTCTTCGCGAAGCGCCGTCAGCGAATCAACATCATTTTGCAGTTCATCGCGCTCGCTGGTGAGTGAGTCGCGTTCACTTTTGAGCTCATCTAGCTCGCTTTGGGCAGTAGAAATCTCCTCCTCTAAGCCGCTTAGCTGTTCGTTAGCTTGGCTAATCTGTTCTTCAAGCGAAGATAACTCTTCTTGAGTGGCACCCAGCTCTTCAACCGCTTGCTGACGCTGCTGCTCAGCTTCCTGACGGGCGGCCTCAGCCTCCTGACGGGCTTCTTCAGCGCTCGTACGTGCCTCTTCAACTTGCTGGAGGGCGCTCTCCGCCTCATCACGAGTACTGGTGATCTCGTCGCGTTCCTCACGCAGTGAGCCCATCTCGCTCTCAGCGGTAGCTACCTGTTCATTAAGAGTGGCAATTTCTTCTTCCAACGCATCTCGCTCAGACTCAAGCTCTGCTAAACGAGACTCTACATCACTGACATTGCCCTCGGCGCTCTCAAGTGACGAGCGGGCCTCTTGCTGCTGCGCTTCTAGAGATGCCATCTCCTCCTGCAGCGCGGCTAAATTGGTTTCAGCTTCCTCGATTTCGCTGACACGCTGGCTCATTTGGTTATTTTCTTGCTCAGCGCTGGCGAGCTGCTCTTCTAAGCTATCCACGCGATCCTGGCGGGAACCTGCATTGGATTGCGCCATAATCGCCCAAATAACCGCAATAGCTGCGATACCGGCAATGGCTTTTACCCGGTTATCTTGGAAGAGGGTTTTCATGTCCGACTTTTTAGCCGGCTGTTGCTTGTTGGCTGGCGACTGGTGATCCGAGTGGTTTGCTTCCGACATTATGCTTTCCTCTATGGTCTAAGCTAACGTTTGTCCAAGCTAACGTTTATCCGAACTGACGATAATCAAGTACGTGGAAAATGCGCTAACCGTGAATGATCTCCCCCTTCAGCATACACAGCTCGCAGTATCTAGCCAGTATGTTTACAAAATCGTGTATAAATGTTGCCGCAGTGTTACCAACCAAGCGAAGATATTTATCATTTTAGTCTGATGAGGGATGCTTTCCCTCATGAAAGCCCGAAGCCTCTCCACTAAGCGCATCGAACCAATCCAGGGTGGTATGCAGCGACACTACGCTACCCACAATTAGCAGCGTAGGCGGTTTAATGTGGCCCGCCAAGAAAGTATCGGGCAGTGCAGACAGCGTACCTACATGGGTAAGCTGTTGGCGAGTTGTCCCCTGCTCAATTAATGCCAGCGGCGTGTCTGGCGCTAAGCCGTGCTTAACCAATGCTTGGCTAATCACTCTAACGCTGCCTAACCCCATATAAAACACCAGGGTTTGCCCTGGCCGTGCTAACGCATCCCAGTCAAGCTCACACTCACCCTGCTGCAAGTGGCCGGTAACAAAGCGCACCGACTGAGCGTGATCGCGATGGGTTAAAGGAATACCGGCATACGCCGCACAGCCTGATGCCGCTGTTACACCAGGAATCACTTCCACGCTCACTTTCGCCGCCACCAGCGCTTCAAGCTCTTCTCCACCACGGCCAAAAATAAACGGGTCGCCGCCTTTCAAGCGCACAACGCGCTTACCTTGCTGAGCCCATTTGACTAGCGCTTGATTGATGCCCTCTTGGGGAACGCTGTGCAGCGAGCGTGCTTTGCCCACATAAAAGCGCTGTGCCTGCGTGGGAATAAAGGCGACGATTTCATCGCTAACCAAGCGGTCATACAACACCACTTCAGCGGACTGAAGGCGCTTATACGCTTTTAGCGTTAACAACTCCGGATCGCCAGGCCCTGCGCCCACTAAACTTACCAAGCCGTATGGCTGAGACGTTTGCTCTCGTCCTGCTTCCAAGAAACCACCCCAGGAATAAAAAAAGTTTTTGATATGCAAAAAAGTAATTAATTTTACCACTAAAAGCCAATAACGCCTTGCCTGTTGCTTAGAATACAATCGAATATATATAAAAATAGAACATATATATTCTAAAAAAATATAGATAATAGCCATTTTGTCTGCAATGGCTTACATCCTGATTACGTATTTAGGGCTAATCTTCACGATCGAATTCAAATTGGCATATGTTTGGAGATTCACGCATGCCCGTGAATGATATAGACGCACCCGAGCAAGTCAGTGCAGACCACCTTGTTGCTCACATACCCGGCGTTATCTTTCAGTTTCACCGCGCTCGCAATGGCCATATGCGGTTCCCCTATCTAGAGGGCGGCGGCGCGGCTCTTAAACATATTGACCGCGACCTGCTCGCGCAAAATGCTGGCCAGCTGGTTGAGCAACTGACCGGCAACGACCACCCAAAGATAATGTCGGCGATCGAACGCTCGGCGCGCTGGATGCTGCCTCTCACTACGCGCTTTCGGCTACCATTTCCAAAACAAAAACCTCACTGGATTGCGGTTAGCGCCCAGCCAAAGCCCGTTGCCGACGGTGTTCAGTGGAACGGCATAATGATGGACATTAGCGATCAGGTTGGCGAAGAGCAGCGACTGCGTAAGCTATGCGACACAGACCCTCTGACCCAACTGCCCAATCGGCGCAAACTGATGATGCACTTAACCCATGTTGCATCGTTGAGCACCCGTCACGGCACTCCGCTCTCCATCATGATGATCGATATCGATCATTTTAAACGCCTTAACGATCGCTGGGGCCATCTGCATGGCGATGACGTTCTTAAACAGCTGGCAACTCACGCCCAGTCGCTACTGCGGTGTGAAGACATGATTGCCCGGCTGGGAGGAGAAGAGTTTATGGTCGTGCTGCCGCTCACACCGCTGCAGCAATGCCATGCACTTGCTGACCGCTTACGCCAAGCCATCAGTGTACGCGACTTTGGCATGGGGCCGGGCCAGGTGACGCTAAGCATTGGGGTTGCCGAGTATCGCTGTGGAGAACCCCTCACCAGTTTGATTGAGCGCGCCGACCAAGCGTTATATAGCGCTAAAGACGTTGGTCGCGACTGCGTTTGCCATCTACGCTAAAAGTAAATGCCACAGCGCAGGAGGAAAACGATGACCACGCTAGCCGACGCTATTTGCGAACCTTGCCGCAAAAATGCTCAGCCGCTAAGCAAAGATGAAGCCCAAGAGCGGCTAAAAAGCCTCAGCCAGTGGCAGATTGTCGAGCACGATGGCATCATGAAGCTGTCGCGACGTTTTAAATTCCGTGACTTTGCTAGCGCATTGGCCTTTACCCAACGCGTTGGCGATATTGCAGAGCAGGCGGGCCATCACCCCGTCATCATGACTGAGTGGGGCAAAGCCACCGTCACGTGGTGGTCTCACGCTATAAAAGGCCTGCATCTTAATGATTTCATTCTTGCCGCCAGAACCGACGAGGTAGCCAACTAAATGTTTGAGCATATTGAGCGAGTCCCAGGAGACGCCATTCTCGGGCTGATCGAAGCTTTCAAAAAAGATACCAATCCGCAAAAGGTGGACTTAGGTGTTGGTGTTTACCGCGATACCCAAGGCAATACGCCGGTTATGCGCGCCGTTAAGGAAGCAGAAGCTCGTCTGCTCAAGAATGAAACGACGAAAACCTATATTGGTTCTCACGGCGCGCCCAGCTACGGTGAAGTAGTCCTTCCCATGGTGTTTGGCGCCGAGTCACCTGTATTGAAAGCCAATCGTGCCAGCGCTACCCAGTCACCTGGCGGTACAGGCGCCCTGCGTCTAGCAGCCGACTTCATTTCCTCACAGTTGCCGGGCAAAGGTATCTGGGTAAGCGACCCAACGTGGCCCAACCACCACGGTATTTTCACCGCGGCGGGTATTGAGCTGCACAAGTATCCTTACGTTGATCCTGACAATCGTCTCGATTTTGACGGTATGCGAACAGCGCTAAAAAGCATTCCTCAAGGCGATGTGGTGGTACTTCACGCCTGCTGCCACAACCCTACCGGGTTTGATCTTTCCCACGACCAGTGGCAGGAAGTGCTGGAAATTGTCCGTGAACGCAAGCTACTGCCGCTGATCGACTTTGCTTATCAGGGCTTCGGCGAAGGTCTGGATGAGGACGCTTATGGCGTTCGTCTAATGGCGGAAAACCTGGATGAGGCGATCATCACCAGTTCCTGCTCCAAGAACTTCGGTATTTACTGCGAGCGTACCGGCTGTTTGATCATGGTCGCAAAAGACAGCGAGCAGATGGGTAACATTCGTTCCCAGGTCGCGATTGTTGCCCGGGAAAACTACTCAAACCCGCCTGCTCACGGCAGCGCTATCGTCAGCGAGATTCTCCACGACGCCGAGCTGACAGCGCTATGGCGTGAAGAGCTCACCGAAATGCGCGATCGTATTAATACTCTGCGTCGCGATTTCGTTGAAGCGCTGAAGCCCTACGGGCTGGATGAGAAATACGCCTGCGTAGCAGAGCAGCGCGGCATGTTTTCCTACACCGGCTTAACCCCGGAACAGGTAGATCGTCTGCGCGATGAGTTTGGCATCTACATGGTGCGCTCGGGTCGCGCCAACGTAGCGGGCTTCTCCCAGGAGAACCTGCCCTACTTGGCTAAAGCGATCGCCGCTGTCAACGACTAGGTAGCGTCCGAGCACTTAACAAGTACTACCGCACTACAAACGCCCAGGCCTTCCTGGGCGTTTTTGTGTGCTGAACGTTTTTGAGTACCGGGCGCTTGACCGATTAGTCAACTCTTCGGCACACTCAGTATTGCCTTGTATACAACACACCATAATCAAGAGGCCTAATATGGCGGCTGCCAGCACCCACTACCCCTGGTACAAAAAAGAAGACACCGACGCGTTCTTCGCTCTGTTTCAAAACAACATTGCCAACTTTGTGATTATCGCGATCACGATGCTGGGCATGGGATTCCCCTCCTCTATTGTATACGGCCAGGTGCTTCCGGGTGCTGCGGTAGCGGTAATGGTGGGTAACTTCTACTACGCGTGGA
The DNA here is from genome assembly GCF_018612805.1 of Halomonas sp. ISL-56. Lineage (NCBI taxonomy): Bacteria > Pseudomonadati > Pseudomonadota > Gammaproteobacteria > Oceanospirillales > Halomonadaceae > Halomonas > Halomonas sp. ISL-56. The sequence goes on from NZ_JAGGRO010000021.1 coordinate 70,757, forward strand.
GCGCGGCAAGGCTGGCACGCAAAGAGAACCGTGCTGATGTCACGGCGCTCTCTTACGGCATTTCAACACCGGTCATGTTTGTGTTCTTGTTCGGCGTACTGCTACCCGCCAAACAGCTCACAGGTGATGCAGAAATGGCCTGGAAAGTAGCGGTGGCCGCCTGCTTTATCAGCGGCGCCATCGAAGCCGCCATCAGCGTGATTGGCCGCTGGGTGCAGTATCACCTGCCGCGTGCTGCCATGCTGGGCGCCGTTGCCGGTGTCGCCCTGACCTTTATCGCCGGTGAAATGCTGTTCAAAACCCTGGAAATGCCGATTATTGGTCTGCTGGTGTTAGCGATCATTATTGTGGGTCTGGTTGCTAGAGTGAGCATGCCGTTTAAGCTACCCACCTCGCTCTTCGCCATCATCGTCGGCACCGCCATGGCCTATTTGATTGGCGATGCCGGTACCGAGCGCTTCAGCGATGCATTTACCCACTTGGGCTTTTATCCGCTGCTTCCCAATCTGGCCTGGTTTGAAGGGCTGGGGTTACTGCTCACCAGTATGCTAGCGGTACTTACCGTGGTGCTGCCAATCACGCTCTATAACGCTATTGAGACGATGAATAATGTGGAGGCGATGGAAGCAGCGGGCGATAAGTACGATGTCCGCGAGTGTCAGGCAGTGGATGGCGCAGGAACTATGATTGGTGCCCTATTTGGCGGCGTGTTCCCGACCACGGTCTATATTGCCACCGTGGGGGCCAAATGGATGGGCGCAGGCCGCGGCTACAGCCTGCTCAACGGCGCGGTATATGCGCTGGCGACCATGTTCGGCTTAATCGCCGCCTTGGCCGCGATTATTCCCGTTTCGGTGGTCGCACCCATCCTGGTGTTTGTCGGTATGTCGATGATTGCCACCGCCTTTCAAGCTAACGACACGCGCTACTACCCCGCTGTGGCGCTGGCCATGCTGCCCTACTTCGCCAACTACGTAATGACGCGCTTTAACCGCGGGGCGGGCGAGGTCGTCACAGACATTTCCAGCGCCATTGTGGTGATGGGCCAAGGGGCCATGTTTATGGCCATTCTGCTCGGTGCTATGACCGTGTCGGTGATTGACCACCAGTTCCGGCGCGCGGCTGCCTTCGCGGCCATTGCCGCAGGCTTTTCCTTCGTTGGGCTGATGCATGCCCCGGAGCTATCGCTCAATGCCGCCCCTGAGTTCGTGATGGGCTACCTGGGTATGGCACTACTGTTTATCTACTTCTCTTTTCAAGAAGCAGGTCGACTGCGTTAATTGACGAATCCCGCCTGCCGATGCGGGCGGGACAAAATACGTCGCATAACTTGCCACGCCATAAAGCCCGCCAGCAGGTTACCCACGGCGGCGCCCGCCGCCAGCCCCCACCAACCGAATAACTGCGAGCCCAGCCATAGGCAGGGCAAATAGCAAATAAACAGCCGGGCGCTGGATAACAGCATCGCTCTCAGCGGCCAGCCTAATGCGTTGCCTGCTGACACAACCAGCATACAAATACCCAGCGCTGCGTAGCTGGGGAGTAAAAAGCGAATCAGCAGCGTGAGCTCGCTTTGCACGTCAGGGTTACCCGCTAATGCCATGGCTAGCCAGGGAGCCCCTAACGCTAGCACCACGCCAAGGCCTAGCTGCCAAGCTAGAGCGACCTTGACCGCCAAACGCATCAGCTGCTGTATCTGCCCCCAATCACCGGCGCCGTAGCAGCGTCCTAACCACGGTGGCAGCGACATGGTCATGGCCAGAATCACCATCAGCGAGAGCGTTTCCAAACGGCTCGCCAAGCCCCAGGCCGCTACTTCACTTTCACCCAGGCCCGCCACCACAGAAATAGCCAGCATCGCCGCCAAGGGTGGCATTAGTTGGCTGACCATAGCGGGAGCCGCAATGCCAGCAAACGGTCGCCACGACTGTTGTGCTTCTAACCACAGTCCCTGTTGCGATGCCCACTGGCGTTTGAGCAATTTGCGCGTGGTAACCAACAGCCCCACGGAAAAGGCAATCGCGGTTGCCCAGGCAGCACCCGGCAATCCCCAGCCCTGCCAATCGCCTACTCCAAAAATCAGCAGAGGATCGAGCGCAAGGTTAACGAGGCTACTCAGCACCATCATCTTGCCCGGTAAACGGGTATCCCCATGGGCGCGAAAGACGCTATAGCTAAAATAGAGCAGTGCCCCCAGCCAAGCTGATAGCAGCTGCGGGCCCCAATAAATGCGGATATACGAGAGCGTGGTTTGATCCGCCCCCAGCAGTTGAAAAATGGGCACATGAAATAGCCACAAAGCGATCGCTAACAGGCCGATAACCCCACCGCCAGCCATTAGCACCAAACTGCTTAAACGCCTTGCACGCTCCCCTTCTCCTGCGCCTAATGCCCGGGAAATAAGCGCGGCGATGGCGATACCCATGCCCACCTGAATGCCAATAATCAGAAAGGACAGCGGAAAGGTGAACGACTGCGCGGCGAGTGGCGCGGTACCCAAGCGGGCAATAAACGCACTATCAACAAGTTGAAAACCCAATAACGCCAACACCCCAATGGCCATCGGCCAGGTTTGGCGCCATAGGGTTATCGCCAACTCGCGTTGCTGCATATCAATTGCCAAGCCTACTCTCCTTTTATTCGCCTTTAACGCAAAAAACGCCACCACCCCTCCCAGGGTGGTGGCGTTTAATTAAAACGACGCTTTACTGACGAATGCCTTCAAACGTCACGTATAGCTCAAGCTCATGCATGGACTCAGGGAAGTCGCTCATATCAATGCCGTAATCGCCCAGGGTCAGCGTGGTGCTGCCTTCAAAGCCAGCGCGGTAGTTGCCCCAAGGGTCATCGCCTTCACCCATCAGCGTAACCGGCATTTCAATCTCTTGGGTTTCGCCGTGCAGGGTTAGATCACCGGTCAGCACACCTTCACTGTCGCCCGTTGACTCAAAGCCTGTTGAGGTGAACGTGGCGGTCGGAAACTCGCTGGCGTTGAGGAAGTCATCGCTTAAGATATGACGATCACGCTCGGCGTGGTTACTGGTCAGGCTATTAACCTGTACTTCGATTTCGGCAGAGGAGGCATCGAGGTTTTCAGGATCGTAAGCAAACTGACCATCAAACTCTTCAAAGCTACCCAGAATGTAAGAGAAGCCCAGGTGGGAAATTTTAAATTGAACGAAGGCATGCTGGCCTTCGGTATCGATTTGATAATCAGCTGCCTGAGCCTGGCTCAATGGTACCAGCGCCGCGGCGGCAATCGCAGTGGCAAATGCAGTCTTCTTTAACATGAATAACAACTCCTTGGGTTACTTAATAAACACCGTGACAGGCGGACATCGTCTTCACGGCGGTCAAAACGGATCTATCTTACGACTCTGAATCAGAGCGCATGCTATAAGCGGGGTTAAACATACGCACCAGCGTTGTGTGCTTGTCTAACCAATGGTGCTTAAGCGCTGCGAGCGCATGCCCACCGGCTAAAATCATTAGCGCCAAAGCACTGTACCAATGGATGTCTCCCGCCAAGCTTGCCTGATTGGGCAGATCAGATAACAGCGCAGGCACCTCGAACCAACCAAATACGCTGATACCACGCCCATCGGCGGTAGAGATCAAGTAGCCACTCACCATGACGCCTAATACAAGTACATAAAGAATAATGTGACCGAGATGAGCCGCAATAGTTTCCAAACGGCTACCCTCTGCACGAGGTGTCGGCTGGACGAAGCGCCATACCAAACGCGCCAGTGTGGCAAACAGCAGTAAGATACCAATAGAGCGGTGTACCCAGGGCCCCTGATTATACCAAGGGTCATAATAGCCCAGATCGGTCATCCACCAGCCCAATGCAAACAGTCCGATAATGGTCAGCGCACTTAGCCAGTGAAATAGAATACTGATCAATCCCCATCCGCTGCGACTGTTTCGCAACATTTTGCTATTCCTCATTTTATCTATGACTGCTTATTATCATGACTGCTTATTATCATGACTGCTTCTTATCCATGGGTACTTCAATTTCGCCAACGCGCTTATCAGAGCTTGGATTGCGCAATGCACCATGCTTTGAACCTTACCGCTACAGGCTACTGAAAACCTCTGAAAAAAGCAGAATATTTCATTCGTAAAAACCATTGAATAACCAGCTAACGATTTTTAACGAAACACCTTTCTGAAAAATTTACCGAAAAACCATTCTACAAAATCGAACAAATCCTGCAAGTTTAATCAATTTAATTATTTTGTTTGCACGCTTACTATTAGCGCATGTCCTAAGAGACATTGTGCAACAAGCTTAAAAGCTGCACACAAATTTTCTATTAGAGAGCGCCAATCATGAAAAAGATCACCCTTATCACCGCTATTGCCATGACGTTGACTTCTACTGCCGTTCTAGCTGAACAGGGCTCTGGCGAACTTAACCAGATTGTTCACCCTAGCTCTTCAGCGAATTACAGCACTGACACTTTGCACATGACGCCGGCTGATTTGCCTTTAGTTAACGGCGGTGCAGAGAATAACAGCGTTGTTGCTCCGAGCTCGCACATCAATCACTCTTCCAATAATGAAGACCAGATTGCGCTGTCAGACCTGCCCCACCGCAACGCTTCTTAAAACACAGAATGGTTCTTTGCTTGCACAGCATATGATCCATTAAGTTTCAGAAATACGAAAAACCCACCTTCATCAAAGGTGGGTTTTTCGTTAGCGCCGGATTGCTCACTATCAACTAGCCAGCGAGAACATCCAGGCCACGGGCAAGATCGCGCTGGATATCCTGCTGGCTCTCAAGGCCTACTGCCACGCGAATTAGCCCTGGCGTAATACCCGCCGCTTCTTTTTGCGTATCGGATAAACGGCCATGGGTGGTGGTCGCAGGATGAGTAATGGTGGTTTTTACATCACCTAGGTTACCCGTGATAGAGAGCATACGAGTCGCGTCGATCACCTGCCACGCACCCTCCTGGCCGCCCTTCACTTCAAAACCCAAAACGGCACCAAAACCTTTTTGCTGCTGTTTAGCCAAATCGTGCTGGGGATGATGTTCCAGACCGCTATAGAAGACTTGCGTAACCGCCGGGTGGGCATCCAGCCAGCGCGCCAGGGTCAAGGCGTTGTCACAGTGGGCATTCATACGCAGCGACAGGGTTTCCAGTCCCTTGGTAAAAATCCACGCGTTGAAGGGGCTAAGGCAAGGTCCACAAGTACGCACCACACCGAAAACTTCCTCAAGCAGTTTATGACTACCTACCACAGCCCCCCCGACGGCACGGCCTTGGCCGTCCAGATACTTGGTCGCCGAGTGAATCACCAAATCAGCGCCAAACGCCAGCGGCTGCTGGAGTGCCGGGGTAAGAAAGCAGTTATCGATGGCCAATAGCGCATCGTGACGCTTTGCCAACGCTGCAAGAGCCGGTATATCGGCAATTTCTGACAGCGGATTTGAGGGCGTTTCGGCAAATAGCAGTCTCGTTTTGGGGGTAATGGCAGCCTCCCAGGCAGAGAGGTTGGAAAGCTCAACATAGCGCGTGGTAATACCGAACTTACCAAAATATTTATCAAACAGACTCACCGTCGAGCCAAACAGCGACCGGGAAGCAACAATCTCATCGCCTGCTGACAGCAGCGCCAGCACGGTGGAAAGGATCGCCGACATACCTGAACTGGTGGCCACACAGCGCTCGCCACCCTCAAGAGCCGCCAGGCGGCGCTCAAAGGTATGCACCGTAGGGTTGGTAAAGCGCGAGTAAACGTTGCCCGGCTCCTGCCCACCGAACTTACGCGCCGCTTCAGCAGCGCTTGCGTAAACAAAGCTTGAGGTCGGAAATATAGGCTCCGAGTGCTCCTGCTCAAAGGTGCGCTGATGGCCCGCACGGATCGCCAGCGTCTCAAGTGACCACTCGTCCTGATGACTGTCTATCTGGTGACTGTTTTCCTGGTGATTATCATCATGCATAAGGCGTCTCTCCTAATCGTCCAGGTCATCGTCCTGATTGTGCATATCGACCAGGGCATGGTCACCGGCGCTTTGATCCTTGGCAGAATCATTGCGGCTAGCTTCCAGGGCGGCCAGGTAGGCGTCGTCGATATCACCGGTCACGTAGTTGCCGTCAAACACCGAGCAATCAAACTCTTCCATCTCAGGATTCACTTCACGGCAGGCCGCTTTTAGATCGTCCAGGTTTTGATAGAAGATGCGGTCAGCGCCAATCAGATCCCCCACTTCCGCTTCGCTACGGCCATGAGCTATCAACTCAGAGGCCGCGGGCATATCAATGCCGTACACGTTGGGGAAGCGAACCGGCGGCGCCGCCGAGGCGAAATAGACCTTGCGCGCCCCGGCATCGCGGGCCATCTGAATAATTTGCTTGCAGGTGGTGCCGCGCACAATAGAGTCGTCTACGAGCAGGACGTTTTTGCCCTTAAACTCAACGTCGATGGCATTCAGCTTCTGACGTACCGATTTTTTACGCTGGGTCTGCCCCGGCATAATAAAGGTGCGACCAATATAGCGGTTCTTCATAAACCCTTCGCGATAAGTCACACCCAAATGCTGCGCCATTTCAAGGGCGGAGGTGCGCGAGGTATCGGGGATAGGAATCACCACATCAATATCGTGATCCGGCCACTCGTTGAGAATGCGGTCGCCCAGCTTACGGCCCATCTGCATCCGGGTGCCATACACATAGGCGCCGTCCAACAGTGAATCCGGACGCGCTAGATACACGTGCTCAAAAATACACGAGCGCAGCTGCGGACGATCCGCGCACACCTGCGTATGAATATTGCCTTCGATATCGACAAAAATGGCTTCGCCCGGCGATAGATCACGTTCAAGCTCGAAACCGCCGACATCCAGGGCAACGGATTCGGAAGCGATCATTACCGCTTGGCCGTTTTCTTCTTCGCGGGTACCAAACACCACCGGGCGAATACCGAAAGGATCACGGAATGCCACCATACCGAAGCCGTTAATAATTGCCACCGCGGCATAGCCACCTTTACAGCGACGGTGAACTCGACGCACGGCGTCAAAGATATCTTCCGCTTCCAGGTGCAAGCCCTGCTTGCCCAGCTCGTGGGCAAACACGTTGAGCAGCACTTCGGAATCGGAGCTGGTATTGATATGACGCAGATCGGTGGAGAACAGCTCCTGCTTCAACTGCTCAGAGTTGGTCAGGTTGCCGTTGTGCGCCAGCGCAATGCCGTATGGAGAGTTCACATAGAACGGCTGCGACTCGGCTTCGCTGGAAGAGCCTGCCGTTGGGTAACGCACGTGACCAATGCCTAGATTACCTTTTAGGCGTGCCATATGGCGGGTGTGAAAAACATCACGCACCAAGCCGTTACTCTTGCGCAGTAGGAAGCGTCCCTCGCTCCATGTCATCATGCCGGCAGCGTCCTGGCCACGATGCTGAAGTACGGTCAGGGCATCGTAGATTCCCTGATTTACCGCCTGCTTGCCCAGAAGGCCCACTATACCGCACATTCACGTTACCTCGCTTAATGCCATGGCTTGTTTAAGTCACTTACCTAAGTCACCTAACTATGCAAGCCCGAACGTTCGTAGAATCAACTTCTTCAGTAACAGGTCAATCACCTGTCGGGATAACTTCTCGCTCTGCCGCACCAGGCATGCGCAGTTCGGGTAGAGAAATGTCGCGCAGTGACGCTGGCGCCTCAGGTAGCTCACGATCCCACTGGTCTAACTGGCTCACCGCCCAATCGCGCAACTGAATAAAGGTGGGCCGCAGCTCCGCCTGTTGCCACGCCTGCAGCTCCGCCAGCGGCGTAAGGGTAATCAGCACGGTGGCAATAAGCAAAATAACCGCCCCGCGGGCAACGCCAAAAGCGGCCCCCGCCACGCGGTTCAAAAGCCCCATGCCCACCCACTCAATCGCGGCGTGCACTAAGCGAATCACGATGCCGCAAAGCAAAATAACGGCAAAGATCACAAGTATAAAAGCGAGTACCAGGCGGGCATCAAAGCTTTCGATAAACCCGCTCATCAGCTCGGCCACCGGCTCGGCGAGCACTCGGGCAACCATTAACGCCACCACCCAGGCGGCCAAACCCAACGCTTCGCGAACAAATCCTCTGACGAATCCGGCTAGCATCGACAGCGCCAGCACGGCTAAGAACAACGCGTCAATCCAGGTTAACGCCATGGGTTAGTCTCTTACCCGCACAAGCAGGCCCTGCACATTGGCCCGCTGTTTAATCGAAGACATGGCGGACTCGCCCTCTTCCGAGGTGGCATAAGGGCCCACAAAGACAGTGGTCATATTGTTATCGCGCTGACGCTGATAAACAGTAAAGCCCTCACCAGAAAGCTGTTCGCTTAGGCGCTGCGCATTACCGGGCTCACCAAAACTGCCAACCTGAACGGCCCACTCTCCCTGAGCGCTGGATGAGGGGCTCGGTGCGCTAGATGACGAGCTTTGCGACGTACTTTGTGAAGAGCTTTGTGACGAGCTTTGTGAAGAGCTCTGCGACGTGCCTCCAGCGTTGCTTTGAACACTGCCGCTATTGCTGGCGATTAAGTCCGCAATAGGGTCGCTATTGGAGCTGGCTGGGGCTTCATCCGGTTCACTGGAGCCCGCCGCTTCAGGGCGGGAAGACGAAGCCGCGATTTGATCGGTTTCCGGCAACCGCGGATTGGCGTCAATAGGGATATCGCCCTCGTCACCCTCTCCCTGTGGGGCCGATAATTCACCAATGGTTGCAGGCCGTTCCGGTGCAGGAACGTCACGGCGCTCAACTTCAACCGGCTGCTCAATTACAAAGCTCGGCTGGGGGCGCTCTTCTCTCGGCGCGGGGTCACTCATTAACCACGGCACAAAGATCGCCAGTAACGCGAGTAGAATCACAATGCCGCTAATGCGTTCCGTTTTACCGTATTTCATTTTCGTCTCCATCAAGCGACGCAGCGCCTGTTGGCAGTGGTCGAGCTAACAGTGCCGCGACTGTAAAGAACGACCCGGTGGCCAAGACACGATCATTGGGCGTTAACATTTGCGCGAGCCAATCGACGCCTGCTTGCGGCGAATCCGCACAAAAATGCACCCGCCCTCCCTGAGCAATAATACGTTGCGACAACTCGCTTGCCTGGCAACCTCGCTCCCCACTCAGCGACACGCATACCCAATCACCAATGCGGGACGCTAACGTTTTTATGACACCGTCAATATCCTTATCATTCAACATGCCGATAAGCCCCCATTGACGACCACCTTCCGGCGGTGATGGCAAATGGCGAACGACATATTCGGCGGCATGAGGATTATGCCCCACGTCCAGGCACCAGGATCCAATCCATTGCATCCGTCCTGCCAACTGCACCGAACCAAGCGCTGCTTGCACAGGCGATTTTTCTAACTCAAGCCCGGCAAGTAAAAGTGCCTGCAAAGCCGTAGCGGCGTTATCGATAGGCAGTCCGGGATCTGCGAGCTCATCAATCACGACGCGCTGGCCATCCGCATGCTGCCCCTGCCAGCGCCATTGGCAAGCCTCACCCGCCATCGCCTGATGGGTGAATTGCTGGCCCAAACTAAACGTGGGCGCGGCAAGCACCTGGGCACACTCAGCAACGCTTTCCGGCAACGTTTGACTACCTAACACGGCGGGCCGATTGGGACGAAAAATACCGGCTTTTTCACGCCCTATCTGGGCTAAGTCGGTGCCCAAGAAGTTAGCGTGATCCTGAGCAATGGTGGTGACGATAGCCACATCCGCATCAATGATATTGACCGCGTCAAGCCGGCCACCCAGACCGACTTCAAGCACTGCAAGATCAAGCTTGGCATTCGCCAGGCACCATAGCGCGCATAGCGTGCCAGCTTCAAAATAGGTCAGACTTATTTCACTGCCCTGCAAACGCGCGCGCTCCACCTGCTCAAACCCCTGCACAAGCAGTTGGTCCTCGGCTTCCTGGCCGTCGATTTTAACGCGTTCGTTGTAGCGCAATAAATGGGGGGAAGTGTAGGTACCCACGCGCCAACCATGGGCACGGGCAATACTATCAATCATGGCAAGGGTTGAGCCCTTGCCATTGGTACCTGCCACTGTAATAACACAAGGGGCGATGGGGCATGAAAGCAGCCCCATACGTTTTGCCACCTGTGAGACCCGCTCTAGGCCCAGCTCGATCCCCACCGGGTGCAGGGTTTCCAAATGCTCAAGCCACTGTTTTAAAGAATATAGCGGCACAGAAGACGGCTGGAGAGCGTGTGGTTCTAGAGAGTCAGGCATTGCGTGAATTATCATCACTCTTAACGGAAGCGGCGTCCTTCTTGGTCGCATCGACCTTGTCAAAAGTGACGTTAGCAGTGTCCGCTAAGCTAGCTTCTTCAACGATCGGCTCAACCACTTCAGCATCATCAGGGGTTATCGAAGTATCCAGCGTCGCTTCGTGGTGCGTTAGCTTACGCAGCACGCTGCCCACGCGGGCACGCATTTCATGGCGATGGACGATCATATCAACGGTGCCGTGCTCAAGCAGAAATTCGCTGCGCTGAAAACCTTCTGGCAAGGTTTCACGCACCGTTTGCTCGATAACCCGCGGGCCTGCGAAACCAATCAAGGCATTGGGTTCGGCAATATTCAAATCACCCAACATCGCCAGCGAGGCGGAAACACCACCAAAGACAGGATCCGTGAGCACCGAAATGTACGGCACCCCCGCTTGCTTGAGCTTTTCGAGCGCGGCCGACGTTTTGGCCATCTGCATCAATGAAAACAGCGCTTCCTGCATGCGTGCACCACCGGAGGCGGCAAAACACACCAGCGGGATATTCTCATTCAGGGCCAGGGTAGCGGCGCGAATAAATTTCTCGCCGACGACCGCCCCCATTGAGCCACCCATAAAGGTGAACTCAAAGGCAACGGCGACCACCGGTAGACCATCCAACTCACCGCGCATAGCAACCAGCGCATCTTTCTCGCCGGTGTCTTTTTGCGCCGCGGTCAGGCGGTCTTTGTATTTTTTAGAGTCGCGGAACTTCAATCGATCAACAGGCTCGATTTCCGCCGCAATTTCTTCGCGTCCTTCTTTATCCAAGAACCAGTCCAAGCGTTTGCGTGCCGTCAAGCGCAGGTGATGATCGCACTTGGGACAGACACTGTTATGTTTCTCTAGCTCAGGGAGGTAGAGAACCGCTTCGCACTTGGGACATTTACGCCAGAGGCCGTCGGGCACGCTAGCGCGACGGTCTTTACGCTGGATACGACCCATGGAGGGTACGATCTTGTCTAACCAGCTCATATCAAAAAGGCTTCCGTTATACGTCAACGCCTGGAAAAAACCAGGCTTGATGAGTGTCGTTAATCTATTCAGTATAGGCGATAAAGCATTTCGCTTTAGGCATCCATCGCCGTACGCATCTCTGCTAGTACACTTTTCAACTGACCCGCAATGGTTTCCGGCGCATCGGCGCTTTCGGCAATACGGTTAACCAAAGCACTGCCTACAATCACACCATCGGCGACTTTAGCGACTTCCGCAGCGGTCACACCATCGCGAATGCCGAAACCAACACAGAGGGGTAAATCGGTCATCCCCCGCAGCGGCGCCAAGTGCTCGGCTACATCGTCTGCGTTGAGGGTGGCGGCTCCGGTCACGCCTTTCAGCGAAACATAATAGAGATAGCCTTCACCATGGGCGCATATTGTAGCGGCACGCTGATGCGAAGTGGTAGGCGCAACGAGAAAAATCGCGGCTAAATCCCGTGATTTCAGCAGTGGTCCAATCTCATCAGCCTCTTCCGGAGGCATATCCACTATCAGAACGCCGTCTACGCCCACACTGGCGGCTTGATCGGCAAAGTTTTCGTAGCCAATTCGCTCAATAGGATTCAAGTACCCCATCAGCACCACCGGCGTGGTGGTATCGGTTTGGCGAAATTCTTTGACCATCTGCATAAGGTCAACCAGCCGCGTACCCTGCTTTAAGGCACGCTCACAGGCTTTTTGAATCACCGGGCCATCGGCCATGGGATCGGAAAAAGGCACGCCTAGTTCAATGACATCGGCGCCCGCCTCCACCAGGGCATGCATAAACCCTACGGTGTACTGCGGCGCTGGATCCCCGGCGGTGATATAGGGGATCAGGGCCTTACGACCCTGCTGCTTAAGTTCACTGAAACGCTGATCAATACGGTTCATGCTCGCCCTTAAAAAAAGCTGCCCTTAAAATTCGATGCCGTCAATCTTAGCAACGGTCATGATGTCTTTGTCGCCACGCCCGGAGAGGTTGACCACGATATGTTGGTCAGGACGCATGGTGGGCGCCAACACCTTGGCATGAGCCAGCGCGTGAGCTGACTCAAGGGCAGGCATAATGCCCTCCATATGGGTCAGCTCGCGAAACGCTTCCAGCACTTCTTTATCGTTTGCCGCCACATAGGAAACCCGACCCACATCCTTCCACAGCGCATGCTCAGGGCCTACGCCCGGATAATCCAGACCAGCCGAAATCGAGTGAGTATCAGACACCTGCCCGGCTTCATCTGACATTAAGTAGGTGCGGTTACCGTGCAGTACGCCGCGGGGGGCATTGGATGCCAGCGGCGCCGCATGACGGCCGGTTTCCACGCCATCACCACCGGCTTCGACGCCGTACATGGCCACGTCGTCATCTTCCACAAACGGGTAGAACAGACCCAAGGCGTTGGAGCCACCGCCCACACAGGCAATCAGCGCATCGGGTAGACGACCGATCTGCTCCAGCGACTGACGTCGCGCTTCACGCCCCACCACCGCATTGAAATCGCGCACCAGCAGTGGATAGGGGTGCGGGCCCGCCACGGTACCAATGATATAGAAGGTATTATCGACGTTGGTGACCCAGTCGCGCAGCGCCTCGTTCATGGCGTCTTTAAGTGTGCGTGTACCGGACTCCACCGGAATCACTCGCGCGCCCAGCAAGCGCATACGATAGACATTGAGCTTTTGACGCTGGACGTCTTCAGCGCCCATATAAACGTCGCACTCAAGCCCTAAACGAGCGGCTACCGTCGCCGAGGCAACGCCATGCTGGCCCGCCCCGGTTTCAGCGATAATGCGCGGCTTGCCGGTTTTTTTAGCCAGCAGTGCCTGGCCGATGGTGTTGTTGACCTTGTGAGCGCCAGTATGATTCAGGTCTTCGCGCTTCAACCAAATCTGTGCGCCGCCAAGGCTCGCCGACCAGCGTTTGGCGTGATAAAGCGGTGACGGGCGCCCCACGTAATGGGCAAGGTCGTAATCAAACTCGGCCTGGAAATCGGGGTCGTCACGCAGGCTTAAGTAGGTTTTCTCCAACTCTTCCAACGCAAAGCTGAGAGTTTCTGACACGAACCGACCGCCGTAGGGGCCAAAATGACCACGGGCATCCGGCATTCGGGTCAGATCGCTAAATTTAGTCTTCGGAGCAGGCGTCGCAGAAACTGTCACAGAGATACCTCACAAGATCGCCAGAACAGGCAAACAATAAATGAACTCACTAATAACGCAGCAGATTCAGTACAGGTATCTGCGCGGCGTACTTTAACGAGCGTCGGCTAACGCTACATAACGCACAAAAGACGCCATCTTGTCGGCATCTTTACAGCCGTGGGAAACTTCAATACCGCCGGATACATCGACTGCATAAGGTGCTACCTGACGCACAGCATCAGCAATGTTATCAGCACTCAACCCACCGGCGAGGATAACAGGTTTTGCAAGATTTGCGGGGATTCTCGACCAATCAAAGGTCTCCCCGGTGCCCCCCGGCGTTCCCGGTCGATAGGCATCTAACAATAGCGCCTGGGCCTGATGGTAGCGTTGTGCCTCATGGCCTAGATCAATCTCATCGCGCATACGCAGCGCTTTCATCCAGGGTAGCGCAAAGCGCTGGCACTCATCCGGCGTTTCATTGCCGTGAAATTGGAGCATATCCAGATAGGGCAAGCACTGCTCAATGAACTCCGCAGGCTGATCCACGAACAACCCCACGCGAGTCACAAAGGCAGGCACCCGGGCGGACAGCGCGGCCAGCTGCTCAACCCTCACGCTACGCGAGCTTTTCGGCCACATGACGAAACCCAAGGCGTCCACGCCCAGCGCCACGGCGCGGTCAATATCCTCACCTCGCGTAAAACCACAGAACTTGATGCGGGTACGGGTTAGCTCAGTAGCACTCATGACGACGCCTCCTGTTCAGTAGTCGCTGCCGGATTACGCAGCGAGCGATTGCGCCGATAGGCCACCCGCGGCGTATCAGGAAGCTCACGCTCTCCCGTCCATTCACCGGTAAACGAGAGCAGATGGGGCCCCAGCGGCTCTTTTGGCAGGTCAAAGCGCTCATCGTAAACCGAATCGACAAAGTGCAGCCCGCAGGCGGGTGCCGTAACGTCACCTTTGCGACGGTTTTTAAGCGCTAAAAGTTCACCAATATAAGCTTCATCCTGAGCACCGCGTCCGACACTTACCAGTGCCCCGGCGATGTTACGAATCATATGGTGCAAAAACGCATTGCCTTGAATATCGATCATCACCAGTTGACCGTAACGCTTTACGTCAACAAAGTGCATATGCCGCCAGGGGGTTTTGGACTGACAGCCCGCGGCGCGAAAGCTGGAAAAATCGTGCTCCCCTACCAGCGCCTGGGCGGCTCGGTGCATGGCATCGGCGTCTAATGGGTCGCGACACCAGGTCACATTGGCCCGCTCCAATACCGGGCGACTAATCTGGTTCAGCAGCACGTAGCGATAACGACGCCCCAAGGCACACAAGCGTGAATGGAAGTCGTCTCCTACGGGCTTTACCCAGCGCACGGCGATATCGCGGGGTAAATGGGTATTAGCGCCAAAGATCCAGGCTTTTTCGGAGCGCCCAACCGGTGGGTCAAAATGCACAATCTGACGTGTCGCGTGCACACCCGAGTCGGTGCGGCCACTGGCACTTACCTGGATGGGCTCGTTGGCCACCTTGGACAGCGCATCTTCTAATGATGCCTGAACCGATGCGGCGTGGTTTAAGCGCTGAAAGCCGCAGTAACGGGTACCGTCGTACTCGATACCCATTGCCAAGCGGCCGGTAAGCGGAATTTTTTCATCGAAGTGATAGAACAGCGTCATCAAGCCACATCATGTTGAAGATTTTGAAGGATCGCTATTATCCAGCCCTCGCGGCTTGAATGCTACCTCTTCAATTTCCCACTCCTCTTCAACTGGCCGACGCGGCTGACTAGCAGGTGGCACCGGCTCTGCATGCGGCTCACTGGTGAACTCTACCGTGGGCTGCATGGGCGTTTCGCTGCGCAGGTTATCTTGTCTGCCTGAAAAGCTATTTGAAGGGCTATTTGAGGGGCTATTTAAGATCGGCGGGTGGTAATCGATAAAGCGATGGCCTGGACCCTCGGCTGTTTCAGGGGCAGACCCGGTTTGCTGCACAGCCGCCACTGGCTCAGACGCGGGTAAACCCGCAGCGATAGAAGCCAGCAGTTGGCTCATAGGCGCGGCACTCGGCGGTGGTGCTAATGAAACGCTTTCAGAACTATCAGTGGCCACAGCATGCAGCCCAAGCCGCCGCTGACGCCCCTGCTCTGCCAGCCCGGATGCCTGGCTTTTATGATAGCGAAGCGTGTCATCTTGCGCTGGCGGCTGCGCTTTATCGTCAACCAGCCATTGGTCGGTATCTATTGATAGCTCGTCATTAGTAGCAGGAATAGCGATTTTAGTCTTGGGCTCTGGTTCGTGGTCAAACGCGACTGATTTGCCGCTGTCATTATGGGGCTCGCCCACTGCATCATTATTGGGTTGGTTTGGAGTCGCGACAACCACACCCTCCGGCATAGGCGTCACCTTGGGCGCCGCGCTAGGCGACACCGTTGGCTTCACCACTGGCTCAACAAGCGGGGCCTCATCCCAGGTCTGTTCCCGGCGCTTACGTAGCCACACTAATAGCGCTACCAGCAGTGCAATGGTCGCCAACGCCAGCGGCCACTGGTAACGTTCAATTAAAGCCGCCATGCCCGGGCTATCCGCCTCATTCCTGTCAGTAACGCTCCTGCCTGTATCAATTAAAGTTTCAGCGAGTGGCTCTGGCGACGACTCTTGAACCGCCAATGCCTCGCTTATCGCCTGGGTCAGCGAGGCGACTTCACCACGCAGTTCATCAAGCTCTGAGCGCATCAACTTACGCTCTTCAAGCACCTGCTGAAGCGTCGCTTGACTAAGGCGCAGTTGCTCGGTCAGCTCTGCACGAGTTAACGCTTCCGGCTCACCGGGTTCTGAACCGTCTGGCACGACCGTTTCCAAACCGCCAGCGGCAAGCGCGCTATCAAGTTGACGAGAACCATTAGCCTGGAGGGTTTGTACGGCCGCTATGGCGGCATCAGCAACAGGTGCGGCTTCAATCGCCGGTAGCGGCACTGCCTGCAACGATCCATTGCGGCGCGCCTGCCAGGCTTCATTCATGGCTTTAATCGCAGCGTCGGCATCGGCATGAGAACGTGCCAGTATGCGTTGAGCGTCAGGCACTTCTAGCATTCTGCCAGCGCGCATGTCGTTGATATTGCCTGAAGGAAAGACCTCTGGGTTGGCCTCCAGTAGCGCGACCATCATCTGCTGGACACTTGTCTTGTCAGGCTTAATACGTTCGGCAACACTCCATAGCGTATCGCCACTGCCAATATAAGTGCTACTGGCATTGCCGTGGACGCCAGCGGACGCTGCAGGCCTGGCTTCAGCAACTGGGGTGGCAACCGCTGAGGCACTAGCGGTTTGCCTCTGGCCCTGTGGCAACTGACCCTGTTGCAACTGACCTTGTTGAGAATAGCCCTGGGGGTCAAACAGCAGTGTGATATCGCGTAATTGTTGCCCGCCTGGATATTCAACCGTTAACAGCAAATCAAGCCAGGGCTCTTGCATCGTTTGATCAGAACTTAAGCGCACCTGTCGCTGGCCCTGACGCTCCACCACCTGAGTACGAACACTGGCAGCTAACGGCGTCCACTCAAGGCCTGCTGTTACGAAATCAGAGCGGTCGGCAATGACTACACGAATATTGTCTAGCGCATAATCACTGCTTTCCAATAGCGGGATCGAGGCATCTAAAGGAGCATTCAGATACGAGCTGACACTCGCCTGCCCTAAGCCAACGGCTAGCACAATAGGACTCACTGAACTCAACGAGAGCCATGCAATCCATGTCAGTGTTTTTTTCATGAATGTACCCCGATCGCCTACTTATTTTAACTATCGCTTAGTTACTTTTAACTATTGATACCAGATTATTGTATTACGCGTGTTTTATCATAACTTAACGAAATAGCGCGTTTTTTCCCACTAACGTGGTAGATAAGGGCGAAAAAAAACGGGAAGCTGCGAACAGCTTCCCGTTTTCGACTGGCGTACTAGATGACGTGCTAAATAACGTACTACAACAAACAATTACTGTTCGCGCAGGATCTTCAGCATCCGCTTCAGCGGCTCTGCGGCGCCCCACAGCAACTGGTCACCCACGCTGAATGCTGAGAGGTATTCCCCCCCCATTTGCAGCTTACGCAGACGGCCAACTGGCACTTGCAGCGTACCTGTGGAAGCCGCAGGCGTTAGGCCAGCGATGGTGGCGTCTTTATCGTTAGGAATCAACTTGACCCACTCGTTGTGCTTGGCGATGCGGTCTTCGATCTCATCCAGCGGCACATCGTGCTTGAGCTTGATCGTGAATGCCTGGCTGTGCGAACGCATAGCGCCGATACGCACGCACAGACCATCGATGGGGATCGGGTTGTTGTCGAGGCCAAGAATCTTGTTGGTCTCAACGCTGCCCTTCCACTCCTCGCGGCTCTGTCCATTATCTAGCTTGGTATCGATCCAAGGTAGCAAGCTACCCGCCAGCGGCGCGGCAAAGTTATCGGTCGGGAAGTCACCGCTGCGCATGGCTGCCGTTACTTTACGATCGATATCCAGAATCGCGCTGGACGGGTCTTTTAGCTCTTCGCCCACGCTATCGCGAAGCTGGCCCATTTGGTTGAGCAGCTCGCGCATATGCTTGGCACCGGAGCCAGAAGCCGCTTGATAAGTCATGGAAGTCATCCATTCGACCATATCGGCTTCGAACAAGCCGCCCAGACCCATCAACATCAAACTTACGGTGCAGTTGCCGCCTACAAAGGTTTTAGCGCCTTTGGCTAGCTGATCGTCAATGACCTTGCGGTTGACGGGATCCAGCACGATGGTCGCTTCATCTTCCATACGCAGGGTACTGGCGGCGTCGATCCAGTAACCCTTCCAGCCTGCGCTGCGCAGATCCTTATAGACCGGCTTGGTGTAATCACCGCCCTGACAGGTGACGACAACATCCAGCGCTTTGAGCGCTTCGATATCAAAGGCGTCTTTCAGCGGAGGCACGTCTACACCGATGTCGGGACCGGGCTGACCAACCTGGGAGGTGGTGAAGAATACCGGCTCAATGCCGTTAAAATCACCATCTTCCTGCATGCGCTGCATGAGCACTGAGCCCACCATACCGCGCCATCCCACGAAACCGACTTTCAACATATGAAGCCCTCCTGCAAAGAATGAGTCCCTGTATTATACACACTTCTTTACGGTGATTTTGAAACCGCCCAGAGCGGCTCCATGATAACGAAAGAGTAAACAAGGGCGCCGGGGTAGCCCGAAGACTTCTCTCACTGCTTTGAAAACGCCGCTAACACGGCATCGCCCATGGCATCGGTGCCGATGGTTTGCATGCCCTCTGATGCAATATCAGCGGTGCGCAGGCCGTCATCCAGCACACTGCCCACAGCGGCTTCAATACGCTCTGCCATGGCATTCTCATTCAGCGAGTAGCGTAGCATCATAGCCACCGAAAGCATCATCGCCAGCGGGTTAGCCACGTTTTGACCGGCGATATCTGGTGCACTGCCGTGGCATGGCTCGTACATGCCCTGCCCGCTCTCGTTTAATGATGCAGAAGGCAGCATACCGATGGAACCGGTCAACATCGCAGCGGCATCGGAAAGGATATCGCCGAACATATTGCCAGTGACCACCACATCAAACTGCTTGGGCGCACGCACCAGCTGCATGGCGGCGTTATCCACGTACATATGGGAAAGCTCGACATCCGGGTACTCCGGCGCCAAACGCTCCATCACTTCACGCCACAAAATGGTCACTTCCAATACGTTGGCTTTATCTACCGAGCAGAGCTTCTTACCGCGCTTTTGGGCCATTTCAAAGGCAACACGGCCGATGCGCTCAATCTCGCTCTCGGAGTAGATATAGGTGTTAAAACCCACCCGCTCGCCGTTGCGCTCTTCAATGCCTCGGGGCTGACCGAAATAGATGCCGCCAGTGAGTTCGCGGACGATCATGATATCCAAACCCGCTACCAGCTCAGGTTTCAGACTGGAGGCACTGGCCAACTGCGGGTAGAGCATAGCCGGGCGCAAATTACCGAACAGACCCAGGTTTTTGCGCAGCCCCAGCAGGCCTTTTTCCGGGCGCTTGGCGAGGTCTTCAATCTTATCCCACTTGGGGCCACCCACCGCACCCAACAAAATAGCGCTGGCGGCTTTGGCTTTTTCCAGAGTTTCCGCGGGCAGCGGCTCGCCATGAACATCGTAGGCAGAACCACCCACTAGCCCTTCTTCGACGTCAATATCCAAGCCCGCTTCCTGGCACGCCTTCAACAAACGTGCCGCTTGAGCGGCAATCTCGGGGCCAATACCGTCACCCGGCAGCAATAAAACCTTATGCGTCATGCTGAATCCTTAACGTGTTATAGAGCGACTTTGGCCGCTTGGCGCATTGCAATGGGGTTGCAATGCGCTATCAAACTGACTGTAAAAACTAAAATCTCTTTAGGCAGACTGCCGGAACAACCAGGGGCGCGCAGCTTTATGTTTCTGCTCAAAGGCACGAATAGCGTCTTCATCTTTTAGCGTCAGGCCAATATCGTCCAGCCCTTCCAGCAGGCAGTGCTTGCGGAACTCATCCACTTCAAACTCTAAAATCTCGCCGCTAGGGGTAACTACGCGCTGGTTCTCCAGATCCACATCCAACTGGTAGCCTTCGTTGGCCTCTACTTCGGTAAACAGCCGATCGACCACGTCTTCTGGGAAGGTGATCAGCAAAATACCGTTCTTGAACGAGTTGTTGTAGAAAATATCCGCAAAGCTGGGCGCAATTACCACCTTAAAACCGAAATCTTCCAGCGCCCAGGGTGCGTGCTCACGCGAGCTACCGCAGCCAAAGTTGCGCCGAGCAAGCAGCACTTCAGCGCCTTTAAAACGCGGCTGATTCAAGACGAAATCAGGATTAAGCGGACGCTGCGAGCAGTCTTGCCCTGGCTGCCCCTCATCTAAATAGCGCAGTTCGTCAAACAGATTAACGCCAAAACCAGTGCGCTTGATTGATTTCAAAAACTGCTTCGGGATAATCAAATCGGTATCGACGTTGGCGCGATCAAGGGGCGCCACCACGCCTTCAAAGCGTTCAAATTTTTTCATGGTTTAGGCCTCCTGAGCGTGAGTAGCGTCGTTGGCAGGCAAGCTGCGGACATCGACAAAGTGACCGGCAATTGCCGCGGCCGCTGCCATGGCAGGGCTGACCAAGTGCGTACGGCCACCGTAGCCCTGGCGTCCTTCAAAATTACGGTTAGAGGTCGAAGCGCAGTGTTCACCAGCACCCAATTTGTCCGCGTTCATGGCCAAACACATGGAGCAGCCCGGCTCGCGCCACTCGAAACCGGCATCGATAAAGATTTTATCCAAACCTTCCGCTTCCGCCTGGCGTTTCACTAAGCCTGAACCCGGCACCACCATGGCCAGCTTGATGGAGTCAGCCACTTTTTTGCCTTTGGCCACCTTGGCGGCTTCACGCAGGTCTTCGATACGCGAGTTGGTGCAGGAACCGATAAAGATCTTATCCAGCTTGATATCGGTGATTTTCTGGTTGGGCTGAAGGCCCATGTACTCCAGTGCGCGGGTGTGGCTACGTTGCACGGTTTCATCCAGTGCGGCCAACGGGTCAGGCACTTGGCCGGAAATACCGGTGACCATTTCCGGGCTGGTACCCCAACTCACCTGCGGCTCGATCTCTTCCGCTTTCAGGGTGACGACCTTATCGAACTCTGCATCGGCGTCGGAGACCAGATTGCGCCAGTCCGCCACGGCGGCTTCCCACTGCTCTGCCGTGGGCGCGAAAGGACGCTTGGCTAAGTAATCAATGGTGGTGTCGTCCACGGCGATCAAACCGACCCGTGCGCCCGCCTCAATGGCCATGTTGCACACGGTCATGCGCCCTTCCATAGAGAGCGAAGCAATAGCACTACCGGCAAACTCAATGGCGTAACCAGTGCCGCCAGCGGTACCAATTTTGCCGATAATCGCCAGCACTACGTCTTTCGCAGTCACGCCCAGGCCCAACTCGCCTTCCACGCGCACCTGCATATTCTTCATTTTTTGCGCCAGCAAGCACTGGGTCGCCATCACGTGTTCGACCTCAGAGGTGCCGATACCATGTGCCAAGGCGCCAAAGGCACCGTGGGTAGCGGTGTGAGAGTCGCCACATACCACGGTCATGCCCGGCAGTGTTGCGCCTTGCTCGGGTCCGACTACGTGCACGATACCCTGACGAGGATCGTTGATTTTGAACTCTTCGATGCCGTACTCAAGGCAGTTGTCGTCCAGGGTTTGCACCTGAATCAATGACACCGGGTCTTTAATCCCACTGTTGCCCTCCGCCCGCTCTTTAGTGGTCGTTGGCACGTTATGGTCAGGCGTGGCCAAATTTGCATCCAAACGCCACGGCTTGCGGTTGGCTAAACGCAGCCCTTCAAATGCCTGGGGCGATGTCACTTCGTGAAGCAATTGCCGGTCGATGTATATCAACGCGGTGCCATCGTCACGCTGCTTCACCAAGTGTTGATTCCAAAGTTTGTCGTAAAGCGTTTGGCCTGACATGTGACTCTCCTGGGCAGTGCCCTGCTAGTTCGGTATAGCCGCCTCTATGGGCTGCTTAAATTGCTTGTGGAGTCAGTGTCACGCGACTCGCGCATAAAAGCAATTCATGTTATTCATAGTTTAGATTCCAAACTGGAATAGCTAATTAGGGAGCAGCCCGTGGATACCCAAAGCTTACAAGCCTTTTTGGCCGTGGCAGATACGCAAAGTTTCTCACGGGCGGCTGAACAGCTGCACCTTACCCAGCCAGCGGTAAGCAAGCGCATTGCCACCTTGGAATCTCAAGTAGGCACACGGCTATTTGACCGCATTGGTCGGCGCATTGCGCTAACCGAAGCCGGTAGCGTGCTGCTCCCCCAAGCGCGGCGCATTCTTTTGACCGTTGAGGACAGCCGCCGAGCGCTGGCCAACCTTTCCGGCCAGGTAGGCGGCAAGTTGACCCTTGCCACCAGCCACCATATTGGCCTACACCGCTTACCGCCGCTATTAAAGCAGTACACCCAGCGCCACCCGGAGGTCACACTAGACCTGCACTTTCTGGATTCAGAGCAGGCTTACCAGGGCGTGTTGGATGGCACCCTGGAAATGGCCGTGGTGACGCTAGCCCCCCACCCCCATGAACAACTACAGGTGGTAGAACTGTGGCGCGACCGGCTATGTTTTGCCTGCGCTATCGATCACCCTCTTAACCATCAGCCTCCTCAGAGCGAACTCTCTCTGATCGACCTATGCGAATACAACTGCGTGATGCCGGGGGCGAAGACCTTTACAGGGTCACTTATTGCGCAGCGTTTCAGCGAAGCTGGTTTGCAACTGCCCGTTAGCATGGCGACCAACTATTTAGAAACGCTAAAGATGATGTGCAGCGTGGGGCTGGGCTGGAGCCTGCTGCCAGAAAAGATGATCGACAGCGAACTGGTCGAGCTTAGTGTAGACACCCCACCGATTTACCGCCCGCTGGGGTATTTGGTTCATACCAACCGAACGCTGTCGAATGCGGCACGCAGGATGATTGAGGAGTTGGAAAACACACGGAGATGAGAGTGTTATAAAATAAAACTCATGTGCAACCGTGGGGCCTCTAAACACTCGTAGAACTCACTATCTCGTTATCACACGCTACAGCATGCGCGCACGAAGCTGGATCGATGATTTTCGTAGCACGTGGTAAGCGAAGCGCACCGCGGAATCAGCGCGCAGAGGGCCGGGATTTGGTTCTTGTGGGCATTGTTGGTTGGTTGCCACTGGGCGCCGTTCCGCCGCCTCCCGCGGGAGCAGCGCGCAGCGGTGCCGGGGTTGGTGTATGCCACTGAGCGTCGTTCCGACGCCTCCTAAACTGCCCCTCTATTCACCAAACTGGGCGAACACTTCTTCGCCGGTCAATTGCTTGGTTTTTTCTGCTAGTGAATAGAAGCACGGCTTTTGATCGATAAAGATTTGCTCGGTTATTTTCCAATCATCAGCGCCATCAAGAAGCCCAACGGGAAGCGCGTAATGCCCATCCTGCTTTAAGCGATAGAAGAGGTGGGTGCCACACTGCTGGCAGAAACCACGCTCAGCCCACTCAGAAGAACTGAAGGTGGCTATATGCTCTGAGCCTTTAAAGTCCACATCACCGGCAAACTCAACTGCAAACAACGGGCCACCACCCCACTTTCTACACATCGAACAGTGGCAAACGCCGACATGGTTGCTTTGGGTGGTAACGGTGACGCTGACTATACCGCATAGGCAAGCCCCCTGAAGCTGTGTGGTAGATGCCATGCTTGTCTCCATCAGTTGTTATTACACTTAAATCATATTTAACCCTTAAAAGCCAAGATAGCTCAAAATTGCCCTTCCACTATTGCCCCCTTTTAATCTATGAGGGCTTTCCGCTATGGGCGGGTATATTTTGGATCAAGGGGGGTAGATAACAGCACGCTTAGCTTTCTCGCCAGGGCTCAGTGGCAACGAAACCCCGTCATCATGCCTAGATTGATGATTCCGCAACATTACGACACCAGCGGATGAATTATTTTGGCCAAAGCCGAACCAAGGACATAGTGCTGATCTTCGTCCAAATGAACGCCATCAATCCGGCTAGTGGGTGTCACCAGTCCCGCATCGAAAAAGTAGCATTCGCACTCTTCGGCGACTGCTTCAATGGCTGCAGATAATCCCACCGCTTTTCCCTCGGCTCCTTCAAACTTTGGCGCTATATTGCCTTTCGCTTTTTGAATTTCGGGAGGAGCAACGAGCATGACCGGAGGCACTGGCATGCCCGGCTCAATGGGAGCGCGTCGAATGGCGCTAACCAGTGTCTTTAACCCCTGCGCTGATTGCCAAGCATTGAAATGATGCATAGATTGAAAGTCGTTAGTGCCTAATAGCATAACTACCAGCGACAACGGCGAATTGATTTCTATGCACTGCTCTAACCCCTCCAATCCGTTGCGTCCTGGTTTGTAAGGGTCATCCCACACGGTTCGACGTCCGTTCAGGCAATCCTCGATAATCCTTACAGAAATGCCCGCTTCAAGCAGTTCCTTTTCCAACACTCCTGGCCAACGGTGTTCGAAATCTAACCGACTACGGGTATCCGGGATAATTCCCCAGCTTAATGAGTCTGCGTAAACAAGAATCTGATGCATGGCTTCCCCCGTGGCTTAGTTCCCAGGCTTTGTTGGTATGATTAATGCTGGCCCGAATCTTGACACCAACCTGACATGCGATGAGGCCCACCAGCATATATTCGATCCCCAAGCTACCCGTATCTGATCGGGTAGAATAATCACCGGCCAATAATCATCTGAAGCCTACTGACAACTAGGCGTACGACCAGCTTCAAAGGAAATGACTTATAGGCAGGTGGATCAGTTGGAAGAGAACTGGGATCCTTGAGAAACTTGGTTGCAATACGTGACTGAAGAGCCGGTGTTTCGCCTACAAATCGTTGGCGATACAACGAGATCCAGTGCTGCGAATTTTCGAACGTAACAAAAAGAGGTGAATTGCAGCACGTTGCCACTATACGACTCGTTGGTGATTTAACACGAAATTTATAAGGATGGAGATGCTCCTGACCGCGCACTACAGCGTATCGATCATTACGATGAAGCACATAGGGGGTTCCCAGGAATTGATCCATGACGGGCTCCGGCGGCAAAAGTTTTGCAAGCTCATCTGCCGCAAATTGACAATCATCACAATGGCACACAGTGCAATAAATTGGCGCTCCCACAAGCTCAACGGCAACTTGGCCACATGAACACTCGACTAAAAATGTATCAATCGGCATTCGATTATCTCCATGTGGACACTAGCGTCTAGGCTCACCAGCGGCAATAAAGCGCCTGCTGACAAGTAATCCGGCCACTGCGTACTGCTATGCAAATCTCGCCCAAAAACATACCGAAGCTAGAATTCTAAAGGGTCAATGGTTAAGCGTTGAGCCAATGCTTCTTGGAGAATCTGCCCAGCCGCTTCGTTGAATAGTACAAAACGGATCAGGGTCACTTTGTGCAAGGTCGGCAGTATGGTTTCCAGGGTAGCCGCGCACACTTGAGCAGCTGCTTCCGCTGGGTAACCGAAAGCACCAGTAGAGAGTGCCGGGAAGGCCAGCCGCTCAATGCCGTGCTCATCGGCTAACTTCAGCGCATTGCGATAACAGCCAGCCAGCAGTTGATCCTCCGGCTTATCGACGCCATATACCGGGCCCAGGCAGTGAATCACCCAGCGATTGGGCAAATTATGGCCGCCAGTGAGTACCGCTTGGCCCGGAGCGATGGGTGCCATAGGCCGCCCCTCTTCAGCAAGGCCGGGGCCTGCAGCGCGATGAAGCGCCCCAGCGACGCCGCCACCGGTTCGCAATTGCGCGTTGGCAGCATTAACCACTGCATCCACATCGGACTGTTGGGCAATATCGCCCACCACGCACTCCACGCGGATTCTGCTCTGATCGCTCATAAACTCCCCCATCTATTACGACGCATAGCTGACGCTCGCTAATGAAAGCTTCCTTTACTACGGCTAATACTGGAAATGCTGACTGAACAGAGCACCTTCGTTCAACCTATCGTTCATGCGTTGTCTTCGATAATCGCCCCGGCTTCACGCATTTCGTCCATCACGGCGCTCAATTGCTCCGGGTTCACTGCGCGGGTGGCATCGGCGATTAAGTGGGTTTCAAAGCCGAATTTACAGGCGTCTAGCACGGTAGCCTTAACGCAGACATCGCAGGCCAGCCCACCAATCCAAACGCGCTTGATCCCTCGACTCTCAAGAAAGCCCTGAAGGCCAGTGCCGTCGAAGGCGGAGTAAGCATCGCGGTCGAATGCTGTGCCCTTGCTCACTCGCACAGTGTCCGGTGGCAATTGCAGCCCTGGATGAAAGGCGGCACCTTCGGTGTCCTGAAGGCAGTGCTCTGGCCAGGGGCCACCTTGGCTCTCAAAGGAGCAGTGCGCCACCGGGTGCCAGTCCCTGGAAGCAATAACAAGAACGCCCTGCCGAGCGGCCTTAGCCAACCAATCGTTGAGCACAGGCACCACCGCATCGCCACCTTCAATGCCCAGCGCCCCGCCGGGGCAAAAATCGTTCTGCACATCCACGGCGATTACTGCATCTTGTGAGCAAAGTGTTTCCGCTGTATGCATAAATGCCTCCTTAGTTAATCCAAGGCAAGCGGAGACGAAGCAATCTTCATTACGCCAGCCTGTTCCTCACTATGCAACAACAGCGCCTAGCGCTTGCAGCTTGTGCGCCATTGAAATAAAACTAAAGGTGCAATGGACAAAAGGGCGGCCCCGCGCCAGTATTTGTGATGTCAAAACTCAATCAACACGACAGTTATCATTGGTACGAAAAACGATAGCCAAAATCAGGAATGGGAACCATGCGATATAAGCAGGAAACCACTGGAACCACCACCCGGGGGAGAAATAAATAGCTTCGGGCTTTCCAAACATAAAAATGGCAACGACGTTTAGCAATAATACGATTGAAAACCCGGCAGCACTGATAACCGAGAATATGCGACCTAGCTGCTTCGACCTCCCTTTAAGCATTGAAATTCTCCTTTATAAACTATTTCTGTATAACGCCGCAGACATCGGTTTTTCTGGCACAATGCCTAGTTAACGGCTAGCGCTTTACCCATGCAAACCGATGACGCCGGGCATAGTCCAGCAAATTGGGGAGTCTGAGTGATGGTTCTTGGAGCGTCTGAACGATCTAGCACCTCATAGCCCAACCGCGCAAAGAAACCATCCGCCGTGGTGGTAAGAAGATACAGCGCCTTTAAATGAGAGCGCGCTGCCCACTCTTCAGAAAATGCTACAAGTTTTTGTCCAAGACGATTGCTTCTATGGGCTGCAGAAATTGCAAGCGAGCGAAGAAGCCCGTAATCACCGCACACCTCTACCCCTATGACACCCCAAAGCTCGCTTTCATGATGGAAGCCGAAGAAGTAAACGTCACTATTATCCCGCAAATCAGAAACTGGCAGGTCACAAGCAACCAAGAGATCAATGACTTCTTGGCTATAAGCGACTTGTTCCATGCAAACCTCCCCAAACGCTAACGAAGCCGTAGATAAAGCCAATGGTAAATCTCTTCTCGATAATTAATTTGAGCAACAGGCTACGAGCTTGCTGATGGTTCGATGTCTTGACCGAACGTAATTCGATGCCCTTCCGGCGCTACAACACCAAACTCACGCAGCCCCCATGGCTTATCAGCTATTGCCTGGAAAATCTCGGCACCCCGCCGCTGATAATCACAGTAAAGCTCGTCTATGCCCTCACAGTTTACATAAGCGAAGTACGAATGCTCGTGCGTATCACGGGCGAGAAGTTCGTCTGGGCAGTGGCCCAGCATAACGTGAAAACTACCAAGGCTAAGGAACGACCAGCCATCCACACGGAAACGTAGAGAAAAGCCAAGTTTGTCGAGAAAGTAACTCTCGGTCCTTTCAAGGTCGTTAACTGCCAGCACATGCTGGGTTGCTTTTACCGCAAACATTGATGGCTCCTGTCCTCTATATGCCCCCCCCCTAACACGAAGCAAATGGCAATGGTTATCCCTCGGGCGTACCACTGCTTAGATTAGCCAAGCTGCTGAGTCTGAGCAAATAACCATCTGGATCCATGATCATAAATTGTCTGACACTCACAAAATTACCGCCAACCCGGTAGGATTTTTGCTCTAACGGCAGCTGGATAGGATAATCGTGCTTAATTAAATGACGGTATATACCATCAAGATCAGTAACAATTATTTGAAAATTCACGCCTCGGCCAAAGGGATATTCAAGCTCTGCGGTGACCCAGGGATCGCTTTCGCTAGCCAATTCAGCTACCTGTTCAAGCATAAGAACGGCACCGTCTAGCTGTATCGTTGCAAAGCTGTCTTCGGGGCGTTCAAAGCAAATCGAAAAGCCAAGCAATTCCGTATAAAAGCTCAGCGATTTTTTAATGCAGCGAACATTTAGTTCTGGTGTTAACGGGGGGAATATGCCGATGCTGGCCATGACTCATGCCGTATAACGACAATGTGCAACGGCGCGTTTATGCGTATGTTGCAACTGCTTGTGATGCCGTAATGCTACTCTCATGTTCGTTCCCCCAATGTGCCGATCTTATTCTCATCGATTTTCACGGTGTCACCTTCAACTTTACTTCATCCCAGCGTACAGCTTAGGAAACCATCTGACCTTCAGCTATAGTTCTTTTAACAATTCATCCACGTCTTTATTTTTTATAATCGTATATGTGGAGACATCTTTTCCTGCTGAACCTAAAGTCTGTTCGTCTTTAACTCCAAACATCGCATCATATTTAAAAGACCAATAAAGTAATGAAAAATTGAGTTTATCTCGAATATCCACTCGATAGACTCTTAGCCAACGTGGTGGCTTCATAAATACAAGGACGGTAGCTCTAGACGCTCTATCCGAATAGGTTCTAGAGTTTCCTCCTTCAATGATCCATTGATGTTTTGACGCCCAGGATCTTACTGTGCGATCGATTTCGGAGTTTGCTCGAAGCCTCCCCTTCTCATCATGAACGGCCTCATCAACACAATAAACAGGTATGTCAAGTATCCTCGACAGTCTAAGCGCCAATCTAGATTTACCTGCGCCGAGCCCCCCGATGATCATTATTCGTGTCGCGCCCATACCTTTTCTCTTTGTAACTAGCGCTGAATTAAACCACGCCGCTTTGCGCCATCAGTTTAAGTTTAATGAATCGTCAGACCTTACCGCTCAGTCAAAGCGAGCTGTACGCCTAGACCCGCGAATGCTGCCGCGAAGCTTCTGCGCAACCAATTCTGAACCTTTGGTGAGTCAATGACAGTTGCTCTAAATGCATGGGCAAGCTGCCCGTAGATGATGAAGACAACAAAAGTCATCGCCATGAAAATAGCGCTCAGTCCGAGCAATTGTCCTAATGATGACTGGGTGTCAGTTGCAACGAACTGCGGCAAGAAGGCTAAGAAGAAAATAGTCAGCTTGGGGTTAAGGATATTCAGCAGGAACGCCTTACTCATAAGCGAAACGGCATCGCCCTTTCGCCTCACCTCATGAACAGAGAAAGCGCTTCGATCACGCCAAGTAACGACGGCAAGGTAAAGAAGATACACAACACCCGCATACTTGAGCACCTGAAATGCTATCGCGCTCGTATGCATGATGGCCGCCAGACCCAGAACAGTGGCCAGCAGGTGGGGCACAATACCAAGTGTGCAACCGATGGCAGCATAGAGACTTGCCAGGCGCCCATGCATTAAGCCAATGGAAACGGTAAAGATAACACCTGTGCCTGGGATAAGTACGACAACCAATGAGGTAAGCAAGAATTCAGCAGAGAACATGAAAGACGACTCCTCTATGGGGCATGTCGCTGTCCGATGCACAGCAGTGCAGTAGGTTCCAAGTCTGGAGGCAATCTCAATGCTTCCTTCACCCTTGTATCATCGAACCCTGCTACTAGAACACAACCAACTCCGAGAGCAGTACTCTGAAGATGGACATTTTGAGCTACAGCCCCCGTTTCCATATAGACATAGCGAGCGCCACGCTCTCCCTGGGGTGGCTGAGATTCAAAGTGCCGAACCGCATCGTCAAGTTTCGCGGTAACCCCGATGACGAGAGCCGCTTCTTTCAACCATGGTTGATCGCCAATCCCTAGCGCTTGCACGGCCCCTTCCGGAATTCGATCACCCATTAAGTTTAACGAATGACTCTCAGCCTGATACTCATAGATACCGGGTTCAAGTGCCGATACTCGCTGCACTAAAATTTTTAGGTGCAGTGGATATAACCCACCTGCCGATGGCGTGGCTCTTTTTTCATTCGGCCCTGTTACGCCCTGGGCCGACCAAAGTAATTGGGACAAAAAATCGATAGATAACGGAGCATTCGTGTACTCCCTCACGCTGCGCCGAGCCGCAATACTGCCAACCAATGACTTGGAGTCGTGCTGTTCTGGAGCAGGTAAGTCGAAGGCCATGCGTTTACTCCCAATGTATAACAGTGATTATGTGATGCTAATCGACGACGAACAATTTAGCTCCTTGCTCCGTCGACGAACGATGAAGTTCGGCATTGTCGACCACTTGATAGCTCGAACCAGGCATAAGAACAAAGCAACGCCCATCATCTAGCTCCGTATGAAGCTCACCTTCTAGGCAGAGCAATATGGGCCCTTCCGCACACCAATGATCGGATATGGCAATACTAATTCGGACTATTGCGCGCCAAGAGAGCACCAGCATCGATCATCAAACTGCCGGTAACCCAATCCCACCACTGCCGAATACGCGGTCTGCGTAATGCCTGCGCTATGTGCTCCATAAGTATGACAAAGCCCCACCACCAAGCGACACCAATCAGTCCAGCACGTAATGACGGTCGCCGTGCTGCCGTTGGTTAGAGCGAATCGGGCGGGCCAACATAGTTTCCCATGTAAACTGGTTTGTCATCCTCAATTACCACCCATGAAGGCTTCTCACAGACCCACATATGACCCGTTACCTCAACTTGAGGATCTCCATCCAGCAGCCCGGTTCTAACGCGGAGAAAGTCTGTTTCATTATTGGTAGTGACGTAAATCGGGCTGTAGCAATTAGAACAATAGAAGCGCTGCTTTCCAGGGCGTGACTCATAGGAAACTAATTGCTTTGCTCCTGATGTAACGGTGAACTTGTCGCGCGCAACTCGGGCTACGGACGAATAGTCTGAGCCAGAGAGCTTACGGCAGGTCTCGCAATAGCATCGCCTCACCGAAAGCCGGGGCCGATCAATGGTGAAACAAATCGATTTGCAATGGCAGCTTCCCGTAATCAAGTGTTCGATCTCCCTTGGCCTCTATAACGGAACAGTGGTGCTGTGGGCATAAAGCCGCAGAAAAACGCCATCACCGTGCATGGCCATGATAGCGAACTAAACCCAGACATCATTCTCCGCCTTAAGCTCGCCACCTGAGTCTCCGGTATTGACCACGCCTCGGGGCTCGATTAGGAGAACGTGGCATTCAATTTCAGCAAAAGGCCTATGCTCCACGCCTTTGGGAACTACATACATTTCCCCTTCGGATAGATGAACAGTACCTTCCCGGAGCTCAATGCCCATTGCTCCTTTGACTACCAAAAACACCTCGTCCGTATCTTTATGATCATGCCACACAAAATTGCCCTGAAACTTCGCCAGTTTGAACTGGTAATCGTTCATTTCTGTCACCACACGAGGTGACCAGAACTCAGAAAATTTCCTGAATTTTTCGGCCAAATTGACTACATCTGATTGCATGGGTATATACCTCTATCATCGCGCTAATACTAAAGCTCGCTCTGCCACCTCGAGAAGCACTATGGTGTTCTGTTGAAGTGCTTTATTCGCTGCTGAACGCATACAGCAACAGTGTGCTGCAAGTGTAACGTCCGCTGAAAATGATTGTTTGTGCATCTTTACTGCGGTCAACTGCTAGGCTAATTGCATGTGACGGGATGCAATCAACCTGGGTGACACTTCGTTCCTGCCAAGCTCGCATCGTACTCATCGTGGCGCCGAACCCAGTCCATGATTTCCTTCTCGTTGCGGCCCTTTGGCGTGATGTCGAGATAAACGAAGGCGCCAATAACCTCCTCATTGCCACGGGCGTAGCTAGAGTAGGTGTGGAACACGGCCCCGCTTTCATCCTTGTAGAAAACGCTAAGCCCGGGCAGTTCTTCGCTGAAGTACTTCGGATCCTCGATAGCTTGGTAATTGTAGTAGAGCCGACCAGCCTCAAGATCCTCTCGAGCGAAAGAGACCTGAAAGTCAAAATTGAAATCGCTGCCCTGGGAGGACACCCAGGTGGCTGCCCAGCCCATGCGCCTACGGTAAGCTTCCAGCTTTTCCAGCGGCGCGCGGGATACACGAACGTAACTGACATCGTGATTGGCGAGGTGGACGATGGCACCCTCGGCATGATCCGCCTCCAGCGAGCAGCTCGGGCAACCTGCATTCCAGTCAGGGCCGAACATGAAATGGTGAATGACCAGTTGACTGTTTGTGCCAAATAGCTCGGCAAGCGTCTTCTTCCCTTCCAGCGTGTCGAAGACATACTCCTTCTCCACTTTCACCCATGGCAGCTCGCGCCGCTCACGGGCGACCAGGTCGCGCATACGCGTGAGCGCCTTCTCGTTCTTTAGGTGGGCTTTGCGTGCCTGAAACCACTCCTCTTTGGATACAACTCTCGGTGATTCAATCTGGCTCATGACGAACTACCTCGCGTAAATTCAGCGTTGCTCCGGCTTGCAGCACCGGAATAATGCGTTTTGCATAGAGTAGTCGTTCGCCACTGATCAAAATCGACAACACCGCCGCAATTAATGACGAGGGGCATCGAGGCTAACATCTACCTCCCCGGGGGAATGGGCCAGCCCCAAAGGGCCGATAACAGCCACTAGTGATGCATTAACTCGTGTGCAGTTAGCAATATCCGCCTGAACGCCTGATTTTACTGCTTCTTGGAGAAAAGCTGATTGAACAGTCGCTCTGATGCCTGAAGCCCCTTCTCTGTCAAAACGACTGACTTCGTTTTACTGACAGGATCAGCAATGAACCCCTTTTCGTGAAGCCTATTCATCGAATCCCAATCAAAAGTCTTCCACGCGAGAGCACCATCGTGCAATGTCAGGTAGAGAAGAGCCAAAACAGTATCGTCGACTTTGTTTTCATCGATTTTCACGTTGCCACCCTCGCCTGTGCTACGTCCCAGTGTCCAGTTTAGGAAACCACCTAACCTTCAGCTATAGCTCTTTCGATACTCGCGCTGAAGTGGGTAAGCGCCTCTGAATCCAGCTGAATTTTGAAAGCTTGGGACAAAACGAGGGCAACCGCTTCCCTCACAGGTTTCTTGGCTATTGTGGCGGTGGAAATAATGTCCATAGCCTCGTAGCGGTAACCCTCAAGGTCACTCATTGATGAGGCACTCTCCCCTAGTGGATTCCATTGCTGGAGAATTTCTGAGACAGATTTAATTACATGCTCTTTCATAAGACGATCGTCGATTTTTTAACGCTGAAATAAGCGGCGCGAGCTTTCAAACGTCCGACAGCCGAAGGCTAGGCTTGATTATGTATTGATGCATCGAGGCCCTAGTTCGACAGGTTGAGCTGCCAAGAAACGCCATACCTATCCTTTAACCACCCAAACTGCTTACTGAAACCGTAGTTATCCAAAGGCATTAGCTCAACGCCACCCTCAGCTAGGGTATGAAAAGCCTTTTCAATTTCGCTTGTAGATTCACACTCAACATACAATGACATTGAGGGTGTGAAAGTAAATTGGTGATCAAGGTGGCTATCTAGCGCCAGAAACTCAGTACCATTTATCGTAAAGCGAGCCATCTTGGTGGAACCCTCTGGCTCGTTCTCACCCACTTGGTAGCGCTGAATATCGAGGATATCTGAACCAGGAAAGAGTGAGGTATAGAACCTGATTGCCTCTTCGGCCTTCCCTGCTTGCTCGCCGACAAACATTAGCGAGGTCGTAATGGACTTCATTGATGCCTCCGTTCCAATTGATACACATAACGCTGAGTTTAGCGCCCTTGTAATGGAGGCGAAGCCACAGTCAAAGAGCGGCTGGCATCCATTGGCCGCGTACTATAAGCGCCTTGTTAATACGACAGCCGTCGAACCTAAGGTGCTAGCGCCCACAACACGGACAAATTTTTAGCACAGCGAGAAAATTGTGCCTGTGATTATTAGGGCTTTTTTTGCTGCTATTCATCGAGGCATGCCTCAATTGTTTTTTTCATGTACGAGATAAGCGCTTCGAAGCCCTCCCTGTTCTCTTCCCACCGGTCTTCCACCTTCCCGAGATAGCCTTCACGAGCGTACTGTAAAAACACCGCATGATTAGAAGACACTTGCTTTTCCGCCCAGTGCGCGGCTATATCCTTTGGGGCGATATCACCAGTAGCCGCGGTCAGCCACATCCGAGACAAGGTCAGAACCACGTTACGTTCGTCACCAGCTGTTTCCGCAAGAAGATTGGGCAATGAGTCACGGATTGCCATTCGGATATCAGTCAGTGGCACAGGCTGGAAAAGGCTAGCAGCATCAGTTCCATACAGAGGCAGACTGCTATCAATTACCTTTTTCAGTACAATGGCAAGATCAGGGTCACGGCCTGATTCTGGGACTTTTCCGGCCTCGAACTCCTCTCTCAACCACTCCCCGTACACAAATTCGGCCCGTGGCGGGAACTGCCAGGGAACAACATCAGAAACGGTTACAACAGTCAGCTCTAGCGGCCTGATGGATTGTTGATTTCCGATCGCGCCTGATACGTTCATCAGCTGCACGACAAGCTCTTTCTTTTGGCAGGAAGTAAGCAGATCGTCAACTGCGACCAAAATATCTACATCGCTGTCGCGCTTTAAACCACCAACGACAGAAGAGCCGAAGAGATAAATGCCGACGACCGCCTCACCAAGCACATTCTCAACGACTGACTGTGCCTGCCTTGCTTCATCTGGTATCTCTGGGTTTACCATATGCTCAGGGAGTTCCTCTCGCCATCCTCTAACTACCGAGTAAGCTCAACACAACCATTTAAGGTTATAATCACGGTCTAAGCCCCCTCGACATCAACGCCAAGCCTCGAGCCTATTACTGTGTACAACCGACGTCACCCCGTTCTCAGT
>NZ_JAGGRO010000022.1:0-146133 GCF_018612805.1 Halomonas sp. ISL-56
CTCAATCAGGGGGTGACGTCGGGTTCTTTAAAATTTCACTGTACATTAAAATCCTCCTCGAAAGTCTGACGTCGAACGCACGGCGGTAGATGGTGTCTTCCGAGAGCACCAGCCGGCTGTTGCCTACCTGCAGGGTGATCTGCTTACCGGCTTTGA
Source organism: Halomonas sp. ISL-56 (assembly GCF_018612805.1). NCBI lineage: Bacteria > Pseudomonadati > Pseudomonadota > Gammaproteobacteria > Oceanospirillales > Halomonadaceae > Halomonas > Halomonas sp. ISL-56. The sequence goes on from NZ_JAGGRO010000022.1 coordinate 157, forward strand.
GGGTGATATTGCGCCCGACGTTAAGCGAGTGGTTAAGCCCCACCTGGGTGCTTTGGCTGAGCCCGACCAGGGTGTTCATCAGCGCGCCCACGTTGAGGCTGTAGCCCAGGCCGACGTTTTCCATACAGGCCATGCCGACGTTTTGCAGATAGGCCTTGCCGATGGTTTCGGTTTTGTTCTTGCCGACTTTGTTCGACCAGTTTTTACCAATGCGGTCAGTTTCGTTGCCATCCACCGTTTTGCGGCGGTTCTTGTGCACGGTAAAGGTTTCGTTACCGTCGACGGTATGGGTCTCGTTGCCATGCACGGTGTGGACTTCATGGCGATGCACGGTGCGGGTTTCGTCGCGGTCGATGTCGGTAGTGCGGTCGCGGAAGACGTGCAGGGTGCTATCGCGCTTGATGTCCTCGGTGCTGTCGTTAAGGGTCAGCAGGTCGAGGTCTTTTTGGGCGTGGAGCCAGATCTGCTCTTCGCCGGTGGCATCCTCAAAGCTCAGTTCGTTAAAGCCTTTGCTTTTATGGCTTTGGGTACGGATGACCGTTCGAGTTTTGTAGGCCGGCAGTGGATAAGGCGGTCGGTTAACCGCGTGGTAGGTGCGCCCTGTGATCAGCGGCTGGTCCGGGTCAGCCTCCAAGTGTGAAATTACTACCTCATGCCCGATCCTGGGGATCGCCATGCTGCCGTAGCCGCCGCCTGCCCAGCCTTGGGCGACGCGCACCCAGCAGTTGTCGGTTTCGTTAGAGGCGGAGTAGCGGTCTGAGCTCAGACTGAACAATAACCCTCAACTTATAGCATCAAGCCATTCTTTCAAAACCTTATCGAGAGTATCAAATTCGTCAGACAAGGCACCTTGTTCTTCATCCCACTCGTAGATCTTACCGCTCTCCTCCCCAATTGCATAAAACCCAATTACTGCCTGATACATAAATGGTATAACTCTCTCAGAAAAGCTTGGATACAACTTGTCCAACCAATCTTTAAAATTATGTAAACTCCCAACTAACTCAACTCCTTCAACTGATCTCGGCGACACTAAAGATGCAATCTTGAATGTACTTGAGAACAAGTCTGCACCATCAAATGTGCAATAAACATCACCCAACGTCTTAAGCGGGCTCTTATCGCTGATAGGAGAGCAGAAGTTTTTGAATAATGTTGAGTGCTCTCCTGATTCGTGTTCTATCTCATATCGGTCATCATACTCAGAGACATTACCTGGCCTGTTAGCTACTACCCAATCTAGTAATTTCATATTTAATTTCCATTCATATGATCGTTTTTCAATTCAGAGCGATTTAACGCAGTGGGTAAGGCGGCCGATTAACCGCGTGGTAGGTGCGCCCGGTGATCAGCGGCTGATCGGGATCCCCTCCAAGAACGACAAAATAACCTCATGACCGATGCGCGGGATCGCCATGCTGCCGTAGCCGCCACCTGCCCAGCCTTGGGCCACGCGTACCCAGCAACTGGCGGTTTCGTTGGAGGCAGAATAGCGATCCCTAGAACTTTGATTTGACTAGTTAGACGATCCGATAGTCCAGGGATTAAGCTGACACAGGGTATTGAACACTCTCAATCCGATTGGGTATACAGCAATAAATGCTGCTTTATAAACGAACCAAAATCAGAGGCTATGTCCCTATCCAACTTTTTTGTAAACAAGTTATAGCTGACAACAGGGCACTCATTTGCAGAGTATCGTGAAGTGTCCAAGCACCAACAAACTTCATCATCATGATAGTAGATAACAATCAAGTGGGCAGGGAGACTGTAGAGTTCCCTGCATTCTTTCGTATCAAAAAGCACAGTTCCACCAAACTCATTTTCAACGTCTCCGTCTTCTATACCTGAAATTTCTGCGCTCACGACACCACCACCGCCATAAACTTCCAAAAACCTTTTAAATGAACTGGGTAAAGGGGAGCTTAATAAACGCTCTAGTTTTCTAACTTGCTCTCCAGAAGCAGAGCCTAACCAGAAAATCTCATAGCCTGCTGCTTCAACCGCTTTTGCTAGATCATCATATTCAGCCATCTAAGCCACCTTACTGGAAATCTTCAGCACGTGTTTTCCACCATTCACGACGGAAACCATTGTATTGCCTGTTGAGAATAGGATCATTACGGAAGCTTCTACCGTCCTCAATGAGGCCATGAAGTTGTCTGGAAAAATTTTGGTGCGTAGTTGTAGTTAACTCCACCATTGGGCCAGACTCTTGGCCAAGGATGTGATGGAGATTCATTTGTTTCCCATCTGAACCAATCGGCGCATAACCTTGTCTCATCAAATCAACATTAGTCCAACCATCATTTATTTTCTGGCGAATGCTCCGATGAACACTCCTATCAACAAAAGCCGGTGCGCCAGGATCAATATCTGTAAGGTTTTTATATACGCGTCGTCCATCACTGCCTACAGTAGCAATGTATTTTTCAGACTGAAACCCATACTCCGTCAACTCTGCTGTAGAGTTTCCATTACTACTTTCCACCGTACCCGAATTTTGCTCCACCTGCAGCCCGTCGTTGTCTCCTGGCGTCCCACTGCGATTGGCACTTCCCGCCGCATCTTCTGCCCTATCAGTATTCCGGGCAATGTCCACGACATCATCCGCCTTACGTAAAAGCCCTACCCCCGGAATAACTGATACAGCCGTTAGCAAGGTCATTCCTGACGCGGCGAGATAGCGGCCCTCGCCCCACAGCGCCACCGTATCGCGTATATCCACAATGGTGCCATACGGCGTCGCGGCTTCGGCCATAAACACCCCCGCCGCTCGGATGTTGCGACCACTTTCTGAAGTGTAACGCACTTGCCGCTCGGCTTCTTGCTGCATACCGGCAGCACGATTAGCTGCCTCGTCGACCTCAAAACTGCTCTCGATATAGTCATCATCGCTGATGCGCCCTTCCCTTAGCGCATCCATAAGGGCGTCTTGTTGAGCTCGGGTCTCACTGGCTAATTGCTCCACCTCCGCATAGAGTGCCTCGGCTTCGGCAGCGGTTTTGCCGTTGGGGTTGTCGTTCAGGGCGTCGCGTAGTTCGCCTACCCGTTCCAGATTGGCTTGTGCCTGTTGCTGTAATTGCTCAGCTTCGCTGGTCTCTTCGGGCTGGCTGTTGACGCTCTCGGTGTTAGTTTGGACATAGCCTTTGGCACCGCCTACCCCGGCGGCGTTGCAGTTGACCATGCATTCGCTGCCGTCGCGGACGACCGGTTGCCCGTTGGCTTTGACGTTGTCTTGCCCGGTTAAGAACAGTACGTGGCCGCTGCCTTGGGAGGTGCCGGAGCCCACCCCTGCCCCGTCGTTACCCTCGGTGCCTTGGCACAGGTCGCCGACCCGGTAGGTGCGCTGCCCAGCGGTGATCACGTTGGGGGAGTAGTTCACAGGGTTACCGAGCGTTGCTCTGGAATCGAAGCCGACGACACTGTTGCCCACCTGACAAAAATCAGGGTAGCTGGTCAGCGCTGTCCATCGGGCCTCCGCATTACCGGCATGGCGAGCCTGGCCGTTACGGGCTTCGCCTTGGGGTGACTCTCCCTGGGTATCGCGCGGGGTGCTGCTGTCAGCGCCAGGTGGGCCGTCGCCTTCTTCGCAATAGCCGTCGGGTGTCACACACATAGGGGCCAGTTCGTACGTGTCATCCGACATGGCGTGCCCCTCCGGTGGATGAGGTCGCCGCCAGCGGCGTGCGCCGGATGCGTACCTGCTTGAGCGGGTCATCGAGCGGGAACAATGCCCGCCAGGTGAGAGAGACGTCTTCCCGATCCAGGTCGATCACCACGCTGTCGAGGGCCAGTGGGGTATTGCCGCGCTGGCCGCTGGCGTGGTCGGTGAGGGCGTGCATGGCGATGCCCGGTAGCCGGGTGCGGTGGCGAAACCGTTGGCGCTCCCCTACCGTGATCGCGCGGCTATTGGCTAAGCAGTTGGTGAGGATCATTAGTTCGTCGCCGCGCAGGTAGTCAGGCGCGACCAGATCCGCCGGGGCGCTGTGGTGAAAGCGGTAGTCGAAGTCTTCTGGCCAGTAGGGTAAGCGCTGGGTTCTCCAGTGGTCGTCGAAGGTGCCTTGATAGCTGACCCGGGGCTCCCACCAGGGAGCGATGGGCCCAAAGCTTGCCGGGGCCGGACGGTCAAAGGGGGAGGTCACCAGCCAGTCCGGGTCTTCCAGTTGAGGGGCGGGCAACTGCGTGACGGCGTTAAGGTCAGGCTTTAGGTACCCAGCGACCTCGCTGGATACACGCTTGTAGTCAGCACGTGACGGCAACCAGCCCCGTCCGGCGGGGTTGTCGGGGTAGTAGAGTGTGTTGGTGAGGGCGTCCTCGTCGGGCAGGCTGTAGTGGCCGCCAAAGGCGTAGCGGTAGTCCAGCGGCACTTCGCTCACCGGTGTGGGGTCAGTGACTCGCCAGCCACCGAGCAGTTGCCAGCGGAACTCCCGGGGCCCGCGTACGATCAGGCGCTTGTCCACCGGGCCTACCTGCACCCTAACCTGCCAGGTACTGCGCGGCTGTCCGGTGGGCGAGCGCAGGGTGCCATGCACGTGCACTTCGGTGCTGAGCTTGCCGAGCAGTACGTCGCGGTCATCGCTGATGACCTGGCTATACAGGTTGTCGCTGTCGCCTTCCAGCGTCGCCTGCCAGCGAATCGGCTGCTGGTGGCTGGCTTCGAACAGCGGCCAGTTGTCTTCGGTGAACCGGTAGGTGGCGCGTACCACCACCACATCATACTCTTCGTCGCCCGGGCCGAGCTTGCGATACAGCGCATGGGGGAACGACGTTGGGTTTATGATTTGCACCACGCTACCACCCCTTGGTATTACCGTCTTTGACGATGGGATCGGCCTCTGCCTCAGCGTCCTCTTCTGAGCCGCCTGGGGCGGGCTGGGCTGTGCCGGTGTTGAGCAGGACGTCATCGGGGCCGTCGACGTGTACCTTGGTGCCCGCCTTGACGTGGATCTCGCCGGCATCCAGGTAGATAGCGTCTTCCGAGAGCACCAGTCGGCTGTTGCCTACCTGCAGGGTGATCTGGTTACCGGCCTTGAGGGTGATATTGCGCCCGACGTTGAGCGAGTGGTTGAGCCCCACCTGAGTGCTTTGGCTGAGCCCGACCAGGGTGTTCATGATGGCGCCCACGTTGAGGCTGTAACCCAGGCCGACGTTCTCCATCCGAGCCATGCCGACGTTTTGCAGATAGGCCTTGCCGATGGTTTCGGTTTTGTTCTTGCCGACTTTGTTCGACCAGTTTTTACCGATGCGGTCGGTTTCGTTGCCATCCACCGTTTTGTGGCGGTTCTTGTGCACGGTAAAGGTTTCGTTACCGTCGACGGTATGGGTCTCGTTGCCATGCACGGTATGGACTTCATGGCGATGGACGGTGCGGGTTTCGTCGCGGTCGATATCGGTAGTGCGGTCGCGGAAGACGTGCAGGGTGCTATCGCGCTTGATGTCCTCGGTGCGGTCGTTAAGGGTCAGCAGGTCGAGGTCTTTTTGGGCGTGGAGCCAGATCTGCTCTTCGCCCGCTTCATCTTCAAAGCGCAGCTCGTTAAAGCCGTCTGCTTTGTGGCTTTGGGTACGGATGACCGTTCGAGTTTTGTAGGCCGGCAGTGGGTAAGGCGGCCGATTAACCGCGTGGTAGGTACGCCCAGTGATCAGCGGCTGGTCCGGGTCAGCCTCCAAGTGTGAAATTATTACCTCATGGCCGATCCGCGGGATCGCCATGCTGCCGTAGCCGCCGCCCGCCCAGCCTTGGGCCACGCGTACCCAGCAACTGGCGGTTTCGTTGGAGGCAGAATAGCGGTCCCAGGGGAACTGCACCTTGACCCGGCCATATTTATCGCAGTAGATCTCTTCGCCTTCGGGGCCAACCACAAAGGCCACCTGGGGGCCCTCAACGCGAGGTTTAGGGTTGGGCACCGGGCGGAAGGTCTGATCCCGGGGCATGATCACCACTTCATTGTGGTAGCGGGTCATCAGCTCGCCTGCTTGCGCAGCGCTGCTCCCCCCATTGTTACTGTCATAGCCGCCCCGCGCCATGCCATCCTCTTCCAATGCCTGGGGTTGCTCGCCGTAATGCACCACCGATACCACTTGCCACGCCTGATTGAGGCTGTCGATATCGTGGTCGGTGAGAGTGAAGCAGGTGCCTGGGGCGAGTTCCGGCAGGTCGCTCTCGGCTTCAGCGGTGGTGGCATCGGCACGCAGCGATTCCAGACGGTGGCGGGTAAAGGGTTTGCCGGAGGCGTCCTTCTTATAGCGCCCAGGGTAGTCGTAATGTTCGTAGTCCTCCCGCTGAGCGTGTTCCCCTAGATTGGGAGCCTGGTGTTCGTGAAGTTGAGCGTAGGGCGGGTTTTTAAAGCTGTAGTCTTTCAGCGTGGCTGAGGCGGGGCGCACCCGACTGACCTGGCGTAGCTTGCGTAAGTGGCGTCGGGGCGGTGTCCCCCCGGCGCGGCTGTGGTAGGTGCGCTCGCCGATATTGGGCAGTACCACCGTGGCATCGGCAAAGACCAAATGGTGTTTACCGCCCTCAACATTCTCAAACTCATGGAAATAGAAGCAGCCCTCTTCAGCGGCCACACGCTCAATAAAGGCCAGGTCAGTCTCCCGGTACTGCACCAAAAACTCCCGGTCAAGGGGCGTACGGGTGGTGGCAAACTCAATATCGGTGAGGCCACGCTCGCTGGTTAAGGTCGTGATCGCATCATAAGGCGAGGTATCTTGAAAGATACGTGAGTTTTGGCGCAGCGATAGCCGCCACAGGGCGGGGCGAATCTCCACCCGATAGAAGCTGCGCCGGTGACCGCGATCGCCGCGATCCAGCTCAGCTATCATCCCATGCACGCGGCGCAGCGGTTCGCCGTCCTGCCAAATGGTGAGGGTCGCCTCCTGATCCAAGCAGTCGGCGGGCGACAGGTCGTGGGTGCGGCTGGCAAAGTCAACGCTGAGCGTAAACGGCTCCGACAGCGCTTCGCGGTGGGTAAAGCGTACTACCGCCGTGTCAGTCGCCCCAGGAAGGCTCAAAGTAAACTGAAGGCCCGTATTATCAGCCATTGCAAGATCCCTCTCTGCTGCCACTGCTCGTTAAAAGATCACCGCAGACCGTTGCCTGATCGGTCAATACAAACGGCTTAGTGTCCTGGGTGATGATTAAGCGACTCGCCACTAGCATATTTTGTCCCATTACTGTTCCTCCGCTGCTGTTTTTCTTGGCTGGGTGACGGCAGTTGTTGCTATCAGCAGCGCTTCACCATCGGCGCTTAACAGCCATGACTGCCGCTGTTTTACTTATCCCACTGGGCGGGCGCTTCGTAGCTCGCCACTTCAAACGCATCGACGTACATGCGCTGAAAGCCCGCCGCTTCCAGGCTTTGAATCGCCGTGTGGCAACCCAGTGGTAGCCGTGTTTGTAGCGGTACACCGCTTAAACTAAGCCGGGCGGCGGTCAGCAAGCGTGCGCCATGGCCGCTGCCTTTCCACTCCTGGCTGATAAAGAAAAAGCGCAGTTGCCAGGCAGCTTCATCGTCGGGTCTACACGCCAGCACCATCCCCAGCGGCGGGCCATCCCCATGGCGCAGGGCGAGTAACCGCCCCTGCCAGTGCTCAACGTGCTCTTGCTCGCGCTGCAACCACACCTGACGATGCAGGGTAAATTCCAGAGCACGGCGCAACGTATCCAGGTAGGCCTTATCACGCAGCACCCAGGGTGAATGGCCTTTCGCATCGGCGCGCTGAACGGCTTCGATAAAACAATCGAGATCCTCTTCGCGGGCATTTTCAAGCGCGCGTGACGACGCTTGGCCACTCACGGCAGGGCCGCTATCCACATGGCCACCTGGGTGGCCATGGGTCGCGCTAGGTGAGGGAGAGAGCCACTGCTTAAGTTTCGTCAGCATAAGGCCCTCGTTCTGCATAGAGTGCTGACGGTAACTGGAAGCCTGCGGCGGGCGAACGGGTAAAGGGGTTGGGCGCGTTATCGGTAAATAGGCGATAACGCATAGCGCCACCGTCAACATTGAAACGCAGCTCTAGCTCACGCTCATTGACGCTGGTGATATTTGCCTCTTCCAACAGTCGGAACCACGCCCAGGCACCATCGCGGGTCATGCTCCGCGGCGAGCGGTTTACTTGGCTGGGCACCATGGTGATCCGGCTATCCGTGCCTCCACGCAGCGTATTAGGCCAAATCATCGATACACGGCTGCTCGCACTGTGGGTGTATTCGATGAGCTGACCATCGGCACTGATCACACTGCGCCGCTTGTCGGGGCTTAAGCTGATCGGCTCAAGAGAAAACTCAACGTCTAGCGCGCCATCGGCGCCAAAGTAGGCACGGCGAATCTGTTCCGCCTGCGATACGGCGGCAAACACGCTTTCACGCAGTAGCGAATTACCCTGGGTATCCACCAGCTGCTCAGGCGCACCTTCGATAAAGGGCTGCAGGTTATCCTGATAGAAGCTGTCGAGAATGCCTTCAGGGGCAAAGAAAGCTTCAAAGTCGCTTAGCGAAGCATCCCGGCTGGCACTGGGCACCAGCGGGTAACGCCCAGCCAAACGCTCTTGGTAGGGCGCGACGACTTCGTCTATCCAGATATTTTCCAGGTGGCTGATGGCGCTTGCCATGATGAGCTGCCAGCTTTGATCAGCCAGGCTTTTCAGCATGCTTGCGACAGGCTCAGGAGCGCTGTCAGCGATACGCTGCAGGCGATAGATCGGGTCATCACCGCGTAGCGATAAACGGTCACGCGCGCCTATGAAAGCGGCGTAGCCTGGGTCGCTGGCCTCTTCTATATCAAGCAGGTAATCGCGTAGCTCGGTTACTGCCGATTTGATCTCTTCCAACGAGGAGGGATCCCCTTCTTGGGCGTTGGAGAGCTTGTTAATCGCAGTAAACTGCTGCTCGATGTCGTGAGCCAACTGATAACGCGGCGAGCGCTGCAGCGCTTCACGGGCTTCCTCGTCATCTTCAGGCAGTTCTGGGTAGAGACGGGTATTCTGCTCAACCGCTGCTAATAGACGGTCTAGCGGGCGCTCGGCGCTGACCAGCGCATCGGCCACCACTGCCGCCTGGCGAATATCCGGTAAGGGCACCAGCAAAGTGTTACGCAAGGCATCGCGCCAGCTCACCCGATAGTCGCTGACATAGTAGTCACGCAAGGCGTCTTGCAGCTGCTGCCGGTCAGCATTGCTGAAGTTGATGTCTTCGCGCTGATCCAATACCCACAAGTCGATTAGGGCTAGCTCGGTAGCTCTATCAAGCTGTTGCAGGAAGTGATTTTCGAAGCCTCCCCGGGTAACCAGATACGGCAGTTGAACATATGACGGCTCATCGTTACGCGCCATAAACACCGTGTTGAACATTGACCCCACCTGACGACGCAGATCGAGAGGATCCCCGCGACGGCTACTGTCAGCTTTCATGGTGGCGTAGACCCGCTCATCCATCGGCAGGCGTGACAGGTCTTCTGTGGCGGCGACTAGGCTGCCGCGTAGTGGCGCCATGGCGTATTCAGCGCGTCGATTACCGGCAGCAACTTTGCTTTCCAAATCGCTGTACTGCAGGGCGTAATCTAAATGATCGAGTAAGCGATCTTGAATTTCGCCACGTTGGGGGAAATCAGCTTGCCAGCGCTGCGCCATATAGTCGTGTACGCGTTCGGGCTGACGGCCGCTGGCGTCAGACATCATGCGCAAAATACGCAGCAGGGCCAGCTTGGCGTTACTGCCCTCCTCTTCGCGGTTCATGTCGTCCATGATGCCCACCATTAATGCCGGTAGGAACTGATACTCCAGCATGGCGAGGTAAGCGTTTTCTAGCTGACCACCAATAATGTGGCCTTGATAAAGCCCCATATCAGCAAGGAAAGGCGTGTGGGTACGGAAGCCCTCAAAGGTTTGCATCGCATCGCGGAGTCGATCCAACGGCGCCAGCATTTCATAGCCCGTTGGGTCATCGCTCTGAAACTCTTCGGGGTGGGTCGCCAGGAAGGTTTCCGCCCGGTGCTCGACGGTGGCGAGCGAGGTCGCATTTTTCTGGTAGAAATGACTCCATCCACCAATCATTACCGCAGCCACTAACATGCACCCAACAATGCACGCTTGGCGAATACGCTGGCGGCGGCGAGCGACTTTGGCGTTGTCACCGGCCAGACCGGCTTCCGGATAAATGACTTTTTCAAACAGCTCTTCGGTGAAGTAAAGAGCGCTGCGCGTCGCACGGTGCGCGGGCTGTACACTTTCGGACATGCCATAGCGGCGAGCTGCAGCATCTACAAAAGGATCTTCAGGCACCCCTTGCTGGTAGACCGAGGTGAAATAAGTCCCACGTACAATAGCCGCGGTGGAAAAGCGGTCGCTGGAAAGCGCCTCATTGAGGAAACCTAGCAGCACATCGCGCAGCCCAGCTAGCTGGCGCACAAAGCGAAATACCGACTCCCGCTCTTGGCGGTCACGACACTCTGCCAACATGGTAGGCATCGCACGGTTAAGGCGTTCCAGCATATTGTCGTAAGCGGCAGAGAACTCTTCTTCCCACTTCCCCGGTGTATCAATGGATTTCGCCGAGAAGGTAAAGCCTAGCGGCGCCCGCCGTGCGGCCCGCGAATAATGACGGAAAAAATCGTCAAACCCGTGCAGCAAATCCATTTTGCTGAAGGTGACGTAAACCGGTAACCGGCTGCCATGGCGCTCCATCAGCTCACGCAGGCGGCTGCGTAATAAGGTGGCGTAAGCCTTACGAACGGCTATCTGGGCGTGGCTAAGACGGGCTAGATCGAGCACCAGCACAACGCCATCCAACGGGCGCCGAGGGCGGTTGCGCTCTAGCCACTCGGTGAAGTGATCCCATAGACGACTATTCAGTTCGACAGGCTCACCCGTTTCCAGTGCGCCCTGGGTCAATAATTCGCCATCAGGGTCAATCAGTATCGCTTTATCACCAATCCACCAGTCAAAACCAAAGCGGTTTTTCTTGCTGCTGATACCCGAGGCTTTCATGACGTTGGAGAGCGCGAAATTCTGCCCCGAGCGATTGACCAGGCTGGTCTTGCCCGCGTTTTCGACGCCCATGACCAAATACCAGGGGAGCCGGTAGCGGCTGCTATCACCACTCCCAACGCTATCAATGATTTCTGATAGCACATTGTTAAGTGAAGCTTCTTGCTGCTCGATACTCTCCAGTATGGGGTCTGACTGATGCGACTCCACGTCCTGGGCGAGTTGATCAGCTTCACGCAGTCGACGGGAGAGGCGCACCCCCCAAACCACCGCCACTAGGGTTGCCAGCGCCAAGGTAGCCAGTAAGCGATTCGTCCACGGGCCTAAGGGATAACTGTCGCGTACTTCCCAGCCAGGCCCTAACCACCAGATCGCCACCAACAGTAGCACGATGACCACAGCCCACATGGCCATGCTAAATCGCCCCAGCCCTTTAACTCTGTTAGCCTGCGCTTTGGCGCGATTATGCGTGCTCTGCGCACGTGAAAAGCCGGGCACCCAGCGGCTCAGCCTTGATTTTAATGTTCCCCACATGAGCCTTTAATCCTCGTCCCTAGTGATAAAGTCGATCATCGTTGCCATCCCCTGAGATCATGTCCTAAGCGATGCCTGAAGCCGCGAAACCAGCGCTGGTTCCCATTGCTCTAAATCGAGTGCATTAACGGTTTGGTGCAACGTGCTGTAATGCTGCTGAGCGAGCGTTTCTAGCCCTGCTTCATGCAGCAAATCAGCGTTGGCTAAGCGCCAGTACGTGCTTTCGCGCAAGGAACGTGCCGACGCTAACCCCTGGTCAAGTACCTGCAGGGCAGGCCCTAACCCTTCACTTCCCATATAGCTACGCGCTTCTTCTAATCCCGCGTGCCATGCTTCACCGCCACCAGCGCCGTCATTTGCGCCGCTGCCAGCGCCGCTGTAGAGCCACTGCTGTGTTTCTTTATCCACAAAAGGCGAACCATCGTTAAACGTTAACGACTCAATCCCAGAGAGCCTTTCCACAAACCGAACCGACTCATCGCGAATAGCCTCAGCGCAGCGCGGCAGGCCTAAGCGTTTAGCCAGCTCGGCACTCAAGCGGTGCCCCTCTATCCAATAGGGGCTGACCGCCACGCTTTTCTCGATGCGCTGCCAAAGCGTCTCATCGCCGCCGCGGGAAAGTGCCTCTCGGTAATCGGCTACCCGGTCAGCAGCGACCGGCGCCAGCTCCGTTCGCCCCCCTTCCCGGGCGGCAGGCAATGCTTGTATAGCGCTCCAGATGGCATAGCGGCGTAATCGGTAAGCCAGTGGCTCGCCTGGGTTTTGCTCACCCAGAAAGTCAGCCATCTTGAGCAGTGCTTGGCGGTTCGCGCGCTCATTGCCCGCTTCCAGACGCAGTTCAGGGACTTTTGCTCCGCCGGGCTGATCAACTTTCTCAGCCTCGTTGGAGGAAGACGACACGGTTCTCCGGCCATCGCCACCGGAAGCTTTGCCACCTTGAGAACCCGATGCAGCACTGTTTTGATTAGGCTGTTTTTCATCCAGCAGGCGCTTCAGCTCGTCAAGCGAGTCAGCAGGTAGTTGCTTGGCAACCGCTAACGTTTGCAGTTTTTCCAGTGAGTGTTGGCAGGCCTGATACTCGTCTTCGGCGTTGTGAAAATCGAGACCTGAGGCAAGCTTCAGCGTACGTTGGGTAAACTGCTGGAACAGCCTGGGCCGCATCTTAGCGCCGCGGGGGCCGTTGAAGGGGTATGCCAGCGTCCACCAGGCGTCAAGACAGCCAGCCAGCAGCCTTAGGGAAAGCGCGAAACGCACCCCATTGCCTTCATGCTGCAAACAGTGGAGCAAATGCCCCAACACCTTTAGGTCTTTGCCTTTGTGGCTGAGCATAGTGATTGCTAATGCTTCTGCCGTGTCCCAATCAACGTCTTGATGCTGCAATGAACCCACTTTCATCATTTCAGCCTCAAGGCGTAGGTAATCGGCGCTGTCCTCCAGCACAATGCCGATCGCCTCGCCTTGCTCATTGGCGGGCAGAGGCGCTAGCAGGGATTCAAGGTGGCTATCCGCCGTTATACGCATCACGAACTCCTATACCCACTACCAGCGACAGGCGCTGCGCAGCGGTTGAATTTGTTGGCGCAATCCCGATACGTCAAAACGCAGCCCGTCCAGTGCCGCTGCGTCGCTGCTCAACACAAGCTCGTTGGCGCCCAATAATTGCCGCAGCGTTTCAATGGCGGGCAGTCCGCGGCCACCGCTAACCACGTGACCGTTATCGCGCACTCGCCATTGCTGAGAGACATCACGCCCATCGGCGGTGACCCGCAACGACACACGGGCCGTGTCCAACGCATTGGGCAGGTGCACCTGGAAACGGGTAATTATCTTCTCGCAGGCCAGTACCAAGACGGGCCGCGGAGGTGTTGTGCCTCGCGCGGGCACCGTCATCAGCACTTGATTACCCTCGGCGCTTACAATCAGGCCAAAGTCATCAGCGTTGCGTTTCGCCTCTTGGCTGATGACTGAGTGCCAAAGCGGCGGTAATTCAGCGTTATCAGTGGGTGGGCGCTGTTCATCGAGAAAAAGATTGTCGTAGCAGCCCAGGCGATCCAAGCGCGAGCTTTCCTGGCCGCACTGATGCGCCTGCTCCAATACAGCCGCGCTATCATCTGCCTGTAGGGCACTGCTCATGCTTAATAGCCAGAGGCAAATCAATAGCCTGTACTGCCATCGGCAGCTTACGAATGTCACTTTCATTTAGCATCCAGTTCTAGCAATTGGCATTTGTGGGAGAGCGTACGCTTAGGTATCCCCAGGCTCTCTGCTGCGAGGGCACGATTCCCGCCGTAGTAAAGCAATCGCTGGCTAATCAGTTGCGCTTCATAATCACGCACCGCTTGGCGTAGATCATGAATCTTATTCAGCGTGCCGCTGGTTTCTGGTGTTGCTGACTCAGCGCCACTGGCGGTATCACTGGGCAGTAGTAAGGCTTCAATATCGCCACCAGCGGGCGTCATCGCGCAGGCATAATCGATCAAGTTTTTAAGCTCGCGCACGTTGCCGGGGTAATCACGCTCTTTTAGCTGCCGCAAAGCAGCGGGCGTGATGCCCATCTCGCTGCGCCCTTCCCGGACACAGAAATCAGCAACAAAGTGCTCCGCCAGGAAGGCGATGTCTTCACGCCGTGCTGACAGTGATGGCAACGACAGTGGAAATTGACCTAAGCGATAGTAGAGATCTGCACGAAACCGCTGCTGTTTGATCTGCTCACGTAGTGGCTGATGGGTAGCTGCAATAAGACGCAGATCGGCACAGCGTTCTTCGTTCGATCCGAGGGGGCGGTATCGACCACTTTCCAGCACTCTGAGCAGCTTGGCTTGCAGCGCTAGAGGCATATCGCCGATTTCATCCAGGAACAGCGTACCGCCGTCGGCTTGGGCGATTAGCCCTTCCCTGGCCTGGTCAGCACCGGAAAATGCGCCTTTAGAGTGGCCGAACAGCTCCGACTCCAGCAGCGACTCGGGGATCGCGGCACAGTTAATCGCCATGAACGGTGCCTTGGCGCGTGCTGAGAAACGGTGGATCGCTCTGGCCACAAGGTCTTTACCGGTGCCGGTTTCGCCCTGCAGCAGCACCGCTAAATTAGTTTCAGCTGCACGAATCACCTGCAGCCGAAGCTCTTGCATAGCGATAGAGCTGCCCAGTAAATCGCTCGCCAGCTTGGTCGCTAACCCCTGGCGCCGAGTGTTGTCGTTAAGCTTGGCTAACGAGTCACGCAATACCGCTGATTTCTGACGCTCACCCTGGCTACTTGCCAGGCGCGACCACAACCGGCACAGCAGAGCCTCAAAAGCGACAAAATTGCTGCACTCCATGAGGCTCGTCAAGGTGGTCGCTTCCGTTACAAAGGCGAGCACGCCCAGCCATTCACGCGAGCTGTCCTGTAACCGTAACGGCCTCACATGTAGCCGCAAGTTGCCGTTCAAGGCGGCCATTTGGGCTTGAAAGCCGGGGTGATCAAGCCGGGTACGCGCTTCCCCCACGCCCAGTGTTACCGGTTTACCGGTACGAATGGCATGGGCGTAGGGGTGACTAAACTCATCACAGTTGAAACGCGCCTCACTATTGTCACGGCCCACCCAGCGGCCACTGCTGTCTAGATAGAGGCACTCTACCCATGCCAGACCCAGACTATTGGCCAGCAGCTGGCGGCTGCGTAAGCGCAGCTCCCGTGGCGTGCTACTTTCAACCAGCGCAAGCGCCATTGGCATAGCCGCCAGCCCGGCGATAGGCTGCGCGTCGCTAGCAGTGCGCTGGTCAAGAGCCTTTACCTGCATGGCGCTATGCCACCTCCGCAGTAAACAGACCGCTATCCGTATCGGTACCCAGCACTACCCGGCTAACTGTTTCACGCCGCGCCATACGTTCGAGCAGCGCACGAGAAAGCGGCGGCAGCAGTTCACCATCAATCACCGACTCCAACATCCTTGCGCCGTTTTCACTCCGCGTCGCACGCTTGCAAATCGCCTCGGCCAGGCTGTCATCAAGTACCACCTCGGCCTGACGATGGCGCTCGCGGATGCGTGTTGCCAAGGTATCCAACTTGGCCTTGACGATGTCGCGCAGGGTATCGCCGTCCAGCGGCAAGTAAGGCACCACTTCCATACGCGCCAATAGCGCCGGTTTGAAAAACTCTGCCAGCACCGGATAAAGCGCGGCATCCAGCGCCGCCGGATCATCGCCATAGCTGACGATGGCTTCGTAGCCCAGGTTGGAGGTCAGGAAAAACAGCACGTTTTTGCAGTCAATCACGCGCCCTTCGCCGTCCGCCAATTCGCCTTTATCAAACGCCTGGTAGAAGAGATTCAGTACATCGGGGTGGGCTTTTTCGACTTCGTCCAGCAGTACCACCGAATAAGGGCGCTGACGGATTGCTTCTGTCAGTAACCCACCTTCACCAAACCCGACGTACCCGGGCGGCGAGCCAATCAGGCGTGAAACCGTATGCTTCTCTTGGTATTCCGACATATTGATTGTGGTGAGAAATTGACGACCGCCATACAGCTGGTCGGCAATTTGCACCACGGTTTCGGTTTTACCCACGCCACTGGGGCCTACCAATAGAAACGCGCCCAATGGCCGCCCTGGGCGACGTAGATCCGCACGCGCGGTTAGCAAATGGCGATGAATACGCTCAATAGCACTGCCCTGCCCCTGGATTAATGCATCCAGATGCGTCGGCAGTTCGGTGAGCCGCGTCAGCTCGTCGCTGGTCATGCGCTCGACCGGCACCCCCGTCCAATCGCCAATCACCTGAGCGATCTGGGCTTCTTCAACGCTAGGGTTGACCAGCGCAAACGTTTCTTGAAGTTGAGCCAACTGCTGCTCCCGTTCGGCGAGTTCTTGATGAACGCCTTCGGGAAGTTGATCCACGGCATCACCTTCCGTTGCCTCTAGCAGTTGGCGATGTAGCGCCACAATCGCATCGACGCATTCACGCTGCGCTTGCCAGGCGGCTTCCAGGCTTGCTAACTCTTCTTCCAATCTGGCTAAGCGTTCAGTTAAGTCGTGGTGAAGCTCGTTATCGGGTTCGCGACCCAGCAGTCGCTCACGCTCAACCTGATCGCGCTCGCGCAGTGCAGCAATATGCTCACTCTGCAAATGACTGAGCTTGCGCGGCGGGGTATCCAAGGCCTGCGCCAGCCGAGTACAGGCGGTATCCAGCACGTCGATGGCTTTGTCGGGCAATTGCCGACCGGCCAGGTAACGGGCAGAGAGCGCAGCGGCAGCACGTAGGCCGCTATCGCCAATCAATACGCCATGGGCGCGCTCATACACATCTCGCAAACCGCGCAGGATGACCAGCGCTTGCTCAACGCTTGGTTCTGAAAGCGCAATTGGCTGGAAGCGACGCGACAGCGCTGGGTCTTTTTCAAAGTACTTTTTGTACTCCCGCCAAGTAGTGGCGGCAATGGTACGCAGCTCGCCCCGCGCCAGGGCAGGCTTGAGCAAGTTGGCTGCGTCACCGCCACCTTCCTGGTTGCCAGCACCGATCAGCGTGTGCGCTTCATCAATGAACAGTAGCGTAGGCCGCGGGGCATTTTTGACTTCGTCAATCACCGCTTTAAGGCGTTTTTCAAATTCGCCCTTCACCGCGGCACCGGCCTGCAGCGCGCCTAGATCAAGGGTGAGTAGCTCAACACCTGCCAGCGCCGCGGGTACTTGCCCCGCCACAATACGAGCGGCTAAGCCTTCTACTACGGCACTTTTACCCACCCCGGCATCGCCAATCACAATGGGGTTGTTCTTTCGCCGACGTCCCAGGATATCGAGCATTTGGTCGATTTCCGGATCACGCCCCAGGACAGGGTCAAGCTCACCTTGACGCGCTTGTTCGGTCAGCGAGGTCGCAAAGCGAGCCAGCGCGCTGTCATCGCCAGCAGGCTGGGCAGCCTGGCGTTGTTTAGCATCGGCACCATCCCTAGGCGCTTCGGCTGAATCGGCCGTCAGACGCTCTAAGTGGCGGCGCAGGTTTTCGCGATTAATATCTTCCAGCAGCGCCGTACTCTTCGGCCCTAAGTAACGCGGGGCGTTGTGCAGTAGCGCCGTGAAAAGTACCCCGCTGCGTAGCGCTTGATGTCCATACTCGGTGGCTGCCAGCAACCAGGCATCCTGGAGCAGCTCTACCAATAACGGTGAAAAGCTGGGTGTCGATACCTCAAGATCACGAGGTGGGCGGCTTTCCTCAGCAATTCTTGCGCGCAACTCCTCTACATCAATATCAAGCGTTTCCAGCAGTAAACGCACATCACATAGCGGCTGGTCGACCAGCGCCAGCAGCAGGTGCCCAGTGGTCACCTCAGGCGCTTGCTGTTCTGCGCAAAGCACGGCGGCCTGTTCCAGGCCATGACGAGAAATTCCATTCAGTCGACTAATAAGCGCCGGTAGCTCTACCCTAAGCATGCTCTCTCCTAACGATAAATCTGATCGAGTAAAGCTTTGACTTGCTCAGCCTGTTGATCCAGCGACCAAGAAAGCCCCAAATAAATACTCACCAACGTAACGCCGAATAGGGCAAAGATGGCCCATAGCGGTAATCCCTCGTGCATCCCTTTGCCACGCCCTTTCACCACATGCTTAAGCGGCTGGGTCAATAATTCGTCGGGTTGCTCTTCAAGCGACGCCAACTGGTCACCCAGGGCACGCACGATTTGGTCGTACTCTTCACGACCTTCGGTTTTTACTCGGTAACGCCCCTCAAACCCGAGACATAGACACAAGTAGATAAAGGCCAGCATGTCCCGGTAACGTTGTGGCTCTTGCTGCAACCGCGCGAGGATGGAGAAAACTTTTTCACCGCCCCAGGTTTCGTTATGAAATCTTGCCAGCAGCGAGTGCTCGGCCCACACACTCTGGCGCCCCCAGGGCATGCCCATCACGGTTTCATCGATAAACGAGCACAGCACATAGCGGTAAGCGAGCAGCGTTGGCCGGTCATAGCCTTGTTCGGTTAGCTCAATTTCGATCGAGGCAATTTCGTCGACCACCTGGCGATAGAGGCGTCCAATATCATCAGCACCGTCCACCTCGCGGACGCGTACCGCCATACCCAGCAGACTGCTTGACGCATCGACCAACGGGTTTAAATTGTGCCCACGCAGCCGAAACCAGTAGTCCTCGTCAGCATTCAGGTGTTGGGCATGGCTATGCACCAACTGCTCAACGCCGCTCTCTTTTATATGGTCTTCATGGCGAACCGGCTCACCCATCGGGTAGTCGTTTTTGGCGTCATTTTGATGCGTGGCAATATCTTGCATGGCTTAACTCCTGATCGCCCAAAACTGCATCTCCAACCCAGGGAACTCGCCTGCCACGTGGAAGGCAAAACCGCTTGCACCATCCAGCATTCCCCAGGCTTCGCTTTGTCGGCTGAGTTGGAAATAGGTGTAGCCCGCGTGATAAGGCAGCTCGCGAGGGGCCACTGGTAGCGGCTCCAAGGGCACACCCGGTAATTGCAGGCTAATAAGGTCGCGAATACGCTCGACGCTGGCCACTTTGGTTTGCTGTAGAAACTGCTTGCGAAGGCGCTCATTGGGCATATCGGCGCGCACTGCCAAAATGAATTCGGCTGTTTCGAACAGGCTGGTATCCGAAAGCGGCGCCACCAGTAAGCCAAATTTCCGCGCCTGTATCTGAATGGCGATAGCGCGGGGCTCAAGCACGGTGGAGAGCGCTTGGCGCATCATCTGCATTAATGGCCGGAACCCACGTTCGGGATGCTCATGGTCATAAGCAGGACACTCAGGCGGCAAACGCGACTCATCGGTAAACGTGACCAACTCACTCGCGATTTCATACATCGTGTCGTAGAGCCGTTCTGGATGAACTTGCCCCAAACGCGATAGATGCTGAAAACGTGGCTGAGCACGGTTTAATAGTTGCAACAGCATGAAATCCGTCACATCGGCCACCCCTGCCTGGTTGGGGGTCGACAGCCGCTGAGCAATATTGCGCGCCCGCTCTCGCATCAAACCGGCCATTTCACCCACAAACCGCTGCAGGCTTGGCGCTGCCTGCACGTTCAACAAGGTGGGAATAAATTGCTCATCCAGCACCAAGCTGCCGTCGGGGCGGCGCTCTAGAATACGCGTGACGGCTAAGCAGGCGTAACCACTGCGGTCTTCTTGCTCTAGCAGTAAGCGCGGTGAAACGCGGGCCACATCCAGGTCTGCCATATCACCATCGCGGGAGTGCAGGTCACGTACGCTGCGCGGTGAAAGGCGATAACGCGCAGGTAGGTTGTCATCAGGCCAACGCACTTCCCCAACGCTATCCGTGGCCAGTGGCAAACCTAAATACACCACTTGATTGGTAACACCCGAGTCTGCCACTTCCAGCGCAGAAGGCTCTAGATCATCCTCAGGCAATTGGAAGGCCACGCCATCGGGCATTACGCCGCTCGCCCGGCTAATCGCAATCCGGCCAAAGCTTAAAAATTCGCTATTCAACTCCAGGGTTAAAAATCCGTACAGATAGTGACTAACCCCCTTAAGCCGCGTATCGATCAACCCTTCAAGGCTACGCTGCTGCTGTTGGAAGTGCTGCGGCTTGATGAATAGCCCTTCACTCCATACCACGCGATTGCGACTGGCCATCACTCTTCCTTCCTTAGTTCTACTTCATTGCTGCGCAGATGAACCAGCAAGTGATAATTCTCTGAACTGGCTTTCACTTTGACGACTTTCTTCCACTCCGCCTCATTTGGCTGAGCATAGAACGCAATCAAACCGATATAGCGCGCGTCCTCTTCAATGGCGAAGGGCTCGTAAAACTTCCACTGGCCAGGTAGCAAGGTGAAGTCGTCATGTGTCAGGTAGTTAGTGCCCAATGCCGCCTCTAGATCCTCACTGAGCTGATCCATGTCAGCCGCCATCAACATGGAGTCATCTTTAAGCTGCAAAATTTGAAAGCGCAGCGGCGTCCCCTCACCATCAATGTTCGGGTTCACATCGGGTTCTGCGACCATGCTTAAATCCACCAAGGTGGGCTGATCTTCCGGATAGCCCACTGGTATAGAGGGATCGAGCATGACCTCCCATGCTTTACCGGCTGCCTCACGGGTCGAGGCACAGCCTGTGATCGACAGCAGCACTAAAAGCACCCCAACAAGCCCGAGGCTCTTGGCCTTGCTCATGCGTCCTCCCGCTGCTGGCGACGAACAGACTGGTCATACGCCTGCTCGAAGACTTCCCAGAACAGTTTTTGGAAGCCTAGCTGGCGGCCTGAGTTAAGCTCGTGGTAGTAGTGGCGGTACATTTCCCAGGCCCAGCCGTTTTCATCTTCGATACGGGTTCCGGCACCACGATAAGCATGGAAACGTTTTAGTAGCGCTTCAGGTGAAAAGGCATCCAGAATAGCGGTTAGGGCGTATTCAATGGCTTCTTCTACAGCCGCCTGATGGTGGCCTTGATGACGTAAGCACTCCCCCACCGCTTCGGGCGCCGAAAGGTGAACCGGGCTACGCTGGGCCGAAAACATGGTTTCAACGGTGGCTTCATAAGCCTGACCGAGACGCAGCGGGTTATCTTCGATGGGCTGCAAGCGACGGTCTCGAAGAGGGTATTTGCTATCGTTTTGAGCCTGCTGAAGAGTGCGCAAGCCATTGATAGCAGCCTTTAATGTTTGACCGGCTTCTTCAAGGAACGCCTGCTGCTCTTCGCTATCACGGAAGGGGATGTCGATATCCAGCCCCCTTAATAGCGGGTCAGCACCAACATGGCCGAGTGAACGCCCACTAGGCTTTTGCCAGCGATCCTCCAACTGCTCGCCAACGGAACGTTCGAGGTCGTCTATTGCCCGCTCATCCATGCTACTGCTCCTCTCTGTAGGGTTGCCTGCTGTATAGCCGTTTGGCGAATGACTGCTTGGTGAATAGCCGCTTGTTGAATAAACGCTTGGTGAATAGCTGTCCGGTGAATGGCTGTCCGGTGAATGGCTGCCTGGCTTGCGTTTGATCGCCGGCATGCGAACAGCGCCTTCGCGCCGTTCCTGCTGGTCACGCCCTACACTTCCTTCAACACGGTGCTCTGACCCCATTAACTCAGGCATTTCATCAAGGGACTCAGACAGCTGAACATTGGCAGAACGGGGATCTAAGGCGGCAATTGGATCTTCGTGCCCCACACCGCGCGCTACCCCGCCAAGCGCCTCCATGGGATCTTCTTTTTTCGCGGCTTCAGCACGCAGCGGCTGGTCCTCATGCACTAAAGGGCGGCCATAAGCATCTACTGCTTCCTGCTCTTCATTGACTAGCGAAGCCAGGGGTTGAGCACCGGGCTGGGTTGCCTGCCGATCACCCAAGTGCACCTTGAGGCGGTACTCGCCGACTAACAGTTCATCGCCCTCGCTCAAGGCAACCTTGCGGTTTCGCCCAATTGGCAGAGTGGCGTGATTGATGAAGGTGTGGCCGCTGCTATCAATCAGGCAGAACTTGCCATCAATCTTGCTCACTTGGGCATGCTGCGGGCGAATGCGGCCGGCGTGGTCTTGCAATAGCCAGTCATCATCGGTTGAGGAGCCTAAAGTGCCCCCCACGTCATGAAAGACGTAGCTACTTGTTGAACGGCCTTCTAGTCGCTCACTATTGGCAATGACCAGCGTTACAGCGGAAATTGGGTTGGCGTTCATTGTTTAACCTGTCATCTGAATACGCACTCGGCGGCGTTTTGAGGCGCTGCCGGACTCGGGATTAACAAAGGTGGTCCAGCCGAGCTGGCAGGTGCCAGCATCGCCTAACCGCATCGGTTGTACGGCGCTGGGTAATAGCTCTAGCTCAAGGTCGTAGGCCAACGGCTCGCGCAGCACAAACTCAACCAGGGTGCGCAACGGGGCATGCTCCCTGCCATCAGGTAGGAAGTCGCGAAAACGCTCCAAGGTGAGACCAAATAAACCCAGCACAAATTTGCCGTTAACATCAGCAACGCGCTCACCGGCCACCACATCGCTGCCTAACGTCATGGCTGCCATACCGCTTCGGCTGCGTTGATCCATTGGAATCTGAACCCAGCGATGTACCCACTCTTCAATCTGCACATCATCAAGGTCAAAGCAGTGCCCGACGATGCTGCAGACGACCTCGGGTGAACGCGATCGGCCTGCCAGCAAACCGGCATAAGCCAGCATCTTGCTCCAGTTGATGGGGGTCTCAACGCGCAAGTCACTGTCTGCTAACCCCACCAGGGCAAAAATAGCCGCCGAAAACCCATCGCTAGCGCCATCCTGGTAGCGGATGTAATGGCGATACTTACGCCAACTGCGGTGCACTAACGCCAGTAAGCGGTTATTGAAAAAATCCAGGAAATCGCCTGCAACACCATCGTGATGGGCTGCCTCATGCGCTAATGTTTCAAGGTAATAGCTGGGCAACGGCGACTGAGACCCCTGCAGACCCAAGAAGCTAACTTCCAGCTCGTAATGGCCCTCAGGCTGAAAAGCCAGTGAGAGAACGTCGCTGCTGGGAAAGCCTAGTGATGCTGAGGCGCTATAGCGCACGCGCTCAAAAGCGGGCGCGCCTCGCTGGCCACACTCAAGGTCATCGCCGTGATGACGATGCAGAAGCTCTACTAGTTGATAAAAATCGTAACGCCGCGCCTTTGCCATCAAAGGGGCAAGCGCTACATCAGAGGCTGCTGCCCCGACTGTAAGGTCCATTTGTAGCGCTCGTGATTTTGACGGTTAATAACATGCAGCTCATGAAACGAGTTGATGCTGGCGTACAAGGAGAAGAACCGCGCCAACACACTGCCAAATAAGTACAGACTCCCTTCGTCGCCAAAGGCATCTTGATCTAGCGTCATTACCGAACGCAGACCACGAATGGGCAGCCCTCTTTTCAGCCGATCAATGGGCTGGGTTTCAATGCTGACAATGCCTGCCAGCCGTTTTTGAGCCACTCGCTCGGCCTGCCTATCGACCAAGGCACGGAAATCGTAAGCACGCAGCACAGAACACAGCGCATCACGCTCCAGTAGCGATAAGTAGTTAAGCGATAGATTAGAAATCAGTGTCCATAGCAAGCTGCCGTCCAGCGTGGGGCGCAACACTGGCGTGGGGCGGGTGATATTGCGAAACATGGCATAAGAGGGGCTCTCTTCCGTTGAGTAGCAAATATCGCCTACCGTCAAACGCTCAGGCAGCTCACGGTTGCTACACGTCAATCCGAGCGAGACGGTTTCGGACATGCCTATGTAGCTGCGCTCATCGCCACGCACAAAGGATATGTCGTGATCAAACCCATCCCCACGCAAGCTGTTGCGCACGCGAAGCCGGTAATAGGAGGCATCGTTGCCACGGTCTCTCTTAACTTGGTGCTGAAAGCTTTCAAAAGGCACATATTCACGCGGCGTACCACGCCCCTTACCGTTCTCGCTCTCTAACCAGCCCTCTACCTTATCGACGCTAAAAATTTCATAGTGTCCGGGAGATCGACTGTTGGGGTGAATGCGGTATTCACTGCGCTCACCGCTAACATCGACAGGCTCTGCATCATGAGAGAATAGGTTGATCGCTGGCGAGCAATACAAAGCAAAATGCTCGTCTTTCACTCTCGCGTCGGTCGGTAAAGTACGCTCAAACTCTAGGCGCAGAATAATTTTGTCTGCGGTAATGGCAGGCAAGTGCTGGTTTAGGGCTGTTACATCAAAGAAGTGGAAGGCCTCTGGAAAACACAAATATTCCTGAAGTATCCGATACCCTTGATACACATTCCGTGGGTAAGGCAGTAACGCGTGCTTACGATCAAAACCAACGGGCTGCAGCAACTGCTTTGGCAGGGGCAGCCGTTTACCATCAATTTCCAGCTCTACACGCGCCAGGTAGTGGCTCATCCACAGATAGAGCGTGCGCGCTGTATAAGCGTCTCCACCAAGGTGCAAACGCAATGTATCAATCCCCATCGCGCTGAGGGGCTGATCACTATGTACATCAAGCGCCAACTCAACAATGGAGGCATCACGTGTATGACGTGCCTCAACCCCCGCATGTTCTAGCGGATAGAGCGTCACGTCATGACAAGTGCGGAACATGCAGGTAGTGCCATCCACTGGCTTACTGGCTAACTCTGTACCCCGTTCTAGGAGCTGGTGGGTACTCAACGCATGCCACGTAGGGGTAAATTGCACCACGGTCATGCTAGGCACCGGGCGCAAGTAGTTCGGCCATAGCATGCTGATCAGCGAATGAGTAAGTTCAGGGAACTCATCTTCCACTTTTTCACGCATACGGCCGGTTAGAAAGGCAAAACCTTCTAGCAGACGTTCAACATCAGGGTCGGTACTACGCTCTGACAAGAAGCGACTCAGGCCGGGGTTGCCCTCCGCAAATTCTCGCCCTTGGCGCTTCAGAAAATTGAGCTCGTCCCGGTAATAGCGATTTAGCATTCGGGCCTCGCAAGCCTATCAGTTAAGACACTGATAGCGCTTATTATTGAGCAATAAGTCGATCGTGGCGTGGGCGTTATCTCGCCCTAACGCTACGGTGGCATGTACTTGAAAATGCAGTTGTAAGGGGTCGCCATTATTGGGTAATGACTCAACTTCAACGTGCTGAACCCGTGGTTCAAAACGCTCAATGCACTGCCGAATGGCGCGCTGGATATTCAGCTCTAAATCCAGCACGCCGATCGTTGCATCATTGAAGTCCAGCAACCCCAACTCAGGCTCACAGGCGCTATTGCCCGGATGACTGTTGAGCAGCTCCACTAGGTGGCGCTTGATCGACTCAACAGTTTCCGCCAGCCTTTCATCCTCCCCATGCGCTAACGGCTGTTCAGGCATTGCAAGACGCTCAAACAGACGGTTACCTAGCAGGCTGCCATGGTTAATAGCCATGATGGAGAGGTTCCCTTATTCCTTGTCGAGACGTCCGACTAAAGACAGCTCAAAGTTGGCACCCATGTACTTAAAGTGCGGGCGTACCGACATAGATACCTGGTACCAGCCCGGATCGCCTTCGACATCCGACACTTGAATAGAGGCGGCACGCAGTGGGCGGCGGCTGCGAACGTCAGAGGGCGGGTTCTCTTGGTCGGCCACGTACTGTCGGATCCAGGTATTCAGCTCACGCTCAAGATCCTGACGCTCTTTCCACGAACCGATCTGCTCACGCTGGAGCACTTTAATGTAGTGAGCCAGGCGGTTGATGATGAACATATACGGCAGCTGGGTACCCAACTTATAGTTGGTCTCAGCGTCTTTGCCTTCGGGCGTATTCGGAAATACCTTGGGCTTTTGTACGGAGTTGGCGGAGAAGAAAGCAGCGTTATCACTGCCCTTACGCATCGTTAACGAAATGAAGCCCTCTTCGGCCATTTCGAACTCGCGGCGATCCGTCACCAGCACCTCGGTGGGGATTTTAGCCTGCAGCTGGCCCAGCGCTTCGTAGGTATGGACGGGCAAGTTTTCAACCGCGCCGCCACTTTGCGGCCCAATAATGTTCGGGCACCAGCGGTATTTTGCAAAGCTGTCGGTCAAACGCTCAGCCAGCAGGTACGCTGTATTACCCCACAGGTAGTGATCGTGATCTTCACTGACGGTTTCACGATAGTTAAATGTCTTGATGGGGTTTTCGACTGGATCGTAGGGCATCCGCAGCAGGAAGCGAGGCGCCGTCAAGCCTAAGTAGCGCGCGTCTTCTGACTCACGCAAACTGCGCCAGCGAGCGTATTTCGGCCCTTCAAAAATCGCCTTGAAATCTTTGATATTGGGCAGCTCTTCGAAGCTATCGATGCCGAAGAAAGAGGGCGCCACCGCCGACAGGAACGGCGCATGGGCCATCGCCCCGACCGCAGCAGTATGCTGCAGTAACTTCATATCGGGGGTCGAGGGCGTGAAATCGTAATGCCCGATAATCCCCGCTACTGGCTCGCCGCCAAACTGGCCATACCCGCCTGCGTAAACGTGTTGATAGAGACCACTTTGGGTAATTTCCGGGGCAAACTCAAAGTCATCCAACAACTCTTCTTTGGTGGCATGCAGCACATCAAGCTTAATGTTTTCGCGGAAATCGGTGCGATCAACCAACAGCTTCAAGCCACGCCATGCTGACTCTAGCTGCTGAAAGTTATCGTCGTGGAGAATCTCATCAACTTGACGACTAATTTTGCGGTCAAGTTCAACAATCATGCTATCTACGACGGCTTTGTTAACCTGCGGGGCAGCATTCTCGCCGTTTAACAGCTCGGAAATAAAGGCGGCAACGCCCTGCTTGGCAACGTCGTAGCCTTCATCCGCTGGCGCCATACGCGTCTGCGCCATCACTTGATCAAGTAAAGAAACCTCTTCCTGGGCTTCCGCCGTTTGGCTTTTCTTTTGCGCCATATCACTCATAAGAGATGCCTCGAATACAATCCGGTTACTGGACTAGCACGAAAATAAGAATGCTTAATCGTTACGGTTAGGGTCAGAATCAAGCAGCTCTAGCTCCGCCAACAGTTGCTGACGCGTTTCGTCACTTTCGAGCAGCTTCTGTAAGCGGTCACGAAAAGCAGGTACGTTGCCTAGAGGGCCTTTCAAGGCCACCAACGCCTCCCTTAACTCGACTAACTTACGCAGCTCCGGCACCTGCCGAGCGATACTATCGGGCGCAAAATCATGGAGTGATTTAAACTCCAGATTGACGGCCAAATCGCTTGCTTCCCCCTCTTCTTGCAACCGGTTGGGAACCGCAGCCTGCAAGCCAAGGTTCGCTTCGCGCATAACAGACTGGAAGTTATTCTTATCAACAGATACAGCCTCGCGCTCCTCAATGGGGGTATCTTCCTCCCCACCCTTGAAGTCACCGACCACCAATAATTTCAGCGGCAGTTCAGTCTCGGCCTGCTGATCGCCTGTAGCGGGTACATATTTGATGTTGATGCGCTCTTTCGGCGCGACCGTTCCTTGCTTAGCCATGGTTTTCGCCCGTAAAAAAATAGAACAATTCGATTCAAAGAAGAATGCTTATTAATCGCGGGAAACTACCGGATTTAAGCCTAAAGTACCAAATGCTCCTAAACAGGCATCACTGTCATTCAGAAAACAGGAATATCAGAAAGGCATTTTTTACCGCCATTTTCGCGGTTTTTAGCGACACGATAAGAGAACATTAATTAAAGCTAATTTAAGAAATATGAATTTGTAAGATATTTCTTACAAAAACTGTCAGAGATTTCTTACAAACGGCGAGCAAAATTCATACAAAAGGGGAGCTTAGTGGGGGTAGCTCAATCATTTTTGAGCAGTAAAAATATGGCACTGATGGCACCGTTTCTGCTTAAAACATAGGCAATTCTTTTAGGCATAAAGCATGGCCATGGAAGATGCAACTCTGCGTTACGCAACGCATGTGGATGTAACAAACAGGCAAGCAAGTTCTTGCCCCACCAGGCAATAAGTTGCCCAGCACAGGCAACTTATTGCCTCAGAGAAAGAAACCCATTACCCAGAATCATCATAAGCAACTGATATTTAAGCATTTAAAAATATTGGCCTTGAAGTTGCTCTACTGTTTGTGTCCACGAGACATTCATTTAATTTTCCAGTCAAGGAGCAGACCATGCCAACACCATGTTATATCAGCATCGAAGGCCAAACTCAGGGCAACATCACATCAGGCGCTTTTACCCCTGACTCCGTAGGCAACATCTACGTTGAAGGTCACGAAGACCAGATGCTGGTACAAGAATTTAAGCATGTTGTTACCGTACCTACTGATCCGCAGTCTGGTCAGCCGTCCGGCCAACGTGCTCACAAGCCCTTTATCTTTACTGTTGCTCTGAACAAAGCAGTACCGCTGATGTACAACGCACTAGCGTCTGGTGAAATGCTGCCCAATGTTGAGCTGAAGTGGTACCGCACTTCTGTAGAAGGTAAGCAGGAGCACTTCTTCACCACCACGCTGACCGATGCCACCATCGTTGACATCAACCTGCGCATGCCCCACGCCCAAGACATCCAGAAATCTGAATTCACTCAGTTGATGGACGTGTCACTGGCTTACCGTAAGATTGATTGGGAACACACTGTTGCCGGCACCTCTGGTTCCGACGACTGGCGCGCCCCGATTGAAGGCTAAGCTATCGCTACTAGCCTGAACCAGGCTTGAAAAACACGGCCTGAAACAAGCGAAGCCCCTTCCAACTGGAAGGGGCTTCGTCGTTTCTACTGCCTTGTTACAATGGGCATATTGCGATTGGTATTACGGCAAGGCCCTGAAACTATACAAACCGCCCCAGACCAACGGCTGTCCGAAGACGACCCATCGTTACAGCAGCCTCTTCCCGCGCCCGCTCAGCGCCTTTTTGAAGTACTGCTTCAATATGAGCCGGGTCTTCCATCAGCGCGTTGTAACGTTCACGAGGAGCGCTCAAGTGGGCATTCAAATATTCAAACACCTTATCCTTGGCCTCGCCCCAACCAATACCGTTCGCGTACTGCTCACGCAGGCTGGCGGTCTCTTCCGCTGTCGCAAAGGCTGAATAGATCTGGAACAGCGTGCAGGTATCAGGGTCTTTCGGCTCACCGGGCTCCAGCGAGTTGGTCTTAATCTTGCGCACCAGCTTCTGCAGTTTTTTCTCTGGGGCAAACAGCGGAATGGTATTGTCGTAGCTTTTGGACATCTTGCGCCCATCCAAGCCATTCAGCAGCTGTATTTTGTCGTCTACTACTGCCTCAGGAAGGGTAAAGTGCTGGCCTTTATAGAGGTGGTTAAAACGCCCGGCGATATCGCGGGCCATTTCGATATGCTGAATCTGATCCCTGCCTACCGGCACTTTGCTGGCGTTGAACATCAGAATATCCGCCGCCATCAGAACGGGGTAGCTAAACAGCCCCATGGTAATGCCTTTATCCGGGTCTTGGTTCTCCGCCTCTTCGTTCTCAGCCACCGCTGCTTTGTAGGCATGCGCACGGTTCATCAAGCCCTTGGCGCACACGCAAGAAAGCATCCAAGCAAGCTCGGGGATTTCTGAAATATCCGACTGGCGATAGAAAATCGCATTATCGGTATCCAGCCCTAGCGCCAGCCAAGTGGCGGCAATTTCCAAGCGGGACGCCTGCACCCGCTTTGGATCTGGGCACTTGATCAGCGCGTGGTAATCGGCCAAAAAATAGAACGACTGCACGCTGGGGTCTTGACTGGCTTCGATGGCGGGCTTGATCGCCCCCACATAGTTGCCCAAATGGGGGATGCCGGAAGTGGTGATGCCGGTGAGAACGCGGGTTTTAGCGGTTTGACTCATGTTTTCAGACTCTTAGCTTTCAGGCTCTTAGGCAAATAGGACTATCATAACGCGCAGCATGCCGTGTGGCGAATGGCATCCCTGGCATTTAAACAATGCCCCTCACAACTGCTTAGTCGCCTGCTCCGCTGGTTCGGCTGGTTCGGCTGGTTCGGCTGGCCCGTTGATAAACGGCAACCGATATGCCCTCAATGCTGCTATTCGTGCCCATATCGCGCGTTGTAATAGTCACTTCATCACCACTCACATCAAACGTGACGCCCAACTGATCGAAGGATTCAAATCCCTCGGCGCCAGTTACATCATTTAAAAAATCACTCTCGGTATAAGTAGCGTTAAAGATGCCTTCTAATAACTGACGCCGAGAAGCCATGCTTCTAAATACCGACAACATGCTTTCTGCATTCATTTGAGCTTGTACAGAGGCTCGATAATTACCCGCCAAACGCTCATCAATCAACGCGCTCTGCATGCCTGACATGCCTAGCATCAACGCACCGGCGAGCAGAGCCATAACAATCACTAACGCCGCACCTTGTTGTTGCTTCATGAAGTAGGCTCTCGTGATGAGATTGCTTTATTTCGCTCGCTGATAGTAAAGGTGATTTCATCGCACGTCATATTCACGCTTTCTCGGCAATCGCCAAGGGGCAGTGTGATTAAATGAGACACGTCATCGCTGTTGGTTTTGGAAAGCGTTGGGCAATCGGCTTCATCATCAACCTGAGCAAGATCTAAGACAGGTTGGTTTTTAACCTCGTCTTGCAGCACACAATAATAGTCCGTCCCGCTGTCAGAGTGACGTCCATCGGACACAATAGCGTAGTCAGCAATATCCCCTTTGCGTCCTGCAGCAGTCAGGGTACTTACCGCAAAAATTAATGTCTCTTGTTTACGACTGACCTTGCCAACGGTTTGAAACGTTTGAAAAGAGGTTAAAAAAAGCTGTCCTGCCCCTAAGATAATCACTGCACCTATCGCCATCGCGACCATCAGCT
Source organism: Halomonas sp. ISL-56 (assembly GCF_018612805.1). Classification (NCBI taxonomy): domain Bacteria; kingdom Pseudomonadati; phylum Pseudomonadota; class Gammaproteobacteria; order Oceanospirillales; family Halomonadaceae; genus Halomonas; species Halomonas sp. ISL-56. The sequence continues at coordinate 30,889 of NZ_JAGGRO010000022.1, forward strand.
CAACGAGGGTAAAGCCCTTTTGCCTAACTGGCATCACTCGCCTCCACCTGTATCAGGAAGGCGAAGCGTATAGGTAAACACATCAGATCCGGTATCGCCTGCCAAGCTTCCCAGGCCTATCTCAATGGTAAATTCACAACCATCTGATACGATTTTGCTCTCTTGCGCATTCACATTCCGCAAAGGATTTAAATCACTCTCGGCAAACCACTGGGTCTTCCAAGCAGCCTCTACATCAATATCTGCACAGCTATCTACGCCCTCTCTTGCCAGCTCCGCCCACAGCCGCTCTTGCGCATCCACGGCTGCAACACTTGCTAATGAACGCTGGTAGCCAGCATTCGCACTTTGCAACGCTTTAAGCTGCATGGCGGCAACCCCGATCAAGCCGATGGAAAGCACCACCAGAGCGATCAAAGCCTCGATTAAACTAAAGCCTCGCTGCTTTTCCTGTTTACCAGCAAGCATCGGGCAACCTTTCGCCACTCGAATTTAGCGTTATATTATTGTCGCAGCCGTCATTCTGATGGGTACTAGCGGTCAATAAATAGCCGTTACCGCTAACATCTACCGCAATCGTATAGTTGTTTTCGGGAGAGGCGTTACTGATAGGACAATCACTATAGGAGTAAGTCCGCGTATAACAGCGCTCAAGCTCGGAAGCAGCCTGCATAAGGCCTGCATGGGCATCGGTTCGCACTGTTTTTTGCACGTAGCGGGTATAGCTGGGGTAAGCAATGGCGGAGACGATGCCGATGATCACCAGCACAATCATTAACTCAATGAGGGTGAAGCCACGCTGGCCATTCAGCAAAGAACGGCCAGAAAAAGAGTGAGAAACATAAGACACGCGGCTCTACTCCTGTATTAGTTAGCTCATACTGATTCAGTATGTCGCATACTAATACGCATTGCATTCCGCAGCTTATATCAGCTGCTGGCGATCACCTTTTCACGCAGCTCTTTCGGCATAGAGAAGGTAATGGTTTCTTCACGGCCCTGTAGCTCTTCAGGTAGTGCAGCGCCCATGGTTTGCAACTTGGCAATCACGCCTTTGACCAACACTTCAGGGGCACTGGCGCCCGCGGTTACGCCAATGCGTGAAACATTCTCAAGCCACTGCGGGTCAATCTGGTCAGCGTTGTCGATCAAATAGGCGGGTGTGCCCATACGCTCCGAAAGTTCACGTAAGCGGTTGGAGTTTGAGCTGTTGGGGCTGCCCACCACTAACAGTAGATCGCTTTGGGCGGCTAGCTCGCGTACCGCATCCTGGCGGTTCTGCGTGGCGTAGCAGATATCGTCATTACGCGGCCCCTGAATATCGGCAAATTTCTCGCGCAGCGCACCGATCACCTTAGCGGTGTCATCCATCGACAGCGTGGTTTGGGTCACAAAAGCCAGCTTGGTGGGGTCACTCACCTCCAGCTTGGCGACGTCTTTTTCGTCCTCGACCAAGTAGATCCGGCCACCATGGGAGGTATCGTATCGCCCCATGGTGCCTTCGACTTCCGGGTGGCCTTCATGGCCGATCAGGATGCACTCCTGTCCGCGTTTGGCATAGCGCAGCACTTCAAGGTGAACCTTGGTCACTAGCGGGCAGGTGGCGTCGAATACCTTCAAACCCCGTCGTTCCGCATCGGCCTGTACCGCCCGAGAAACGCCGTGGGCAGAGAAAATGACGATAACATCGTCCGGCACTTCATCCAGCTCTTCAACAAACACGGCCCCACGAGCACGCAAGGTTTCGACCACAAAGCGGTTGTGGACGACCTCGTGGCGCACATAGATAGGCGGGCCAAACACATCCAATGCGCGGTTGACGATATCGATCGCGCGATCCACACCGGCGCAAAAACCACGCGGATTGGCTAACTTGATCTGGATGGGCTGTGATTGCGTCGATTGCGTCAGTTGCATAGTAGCGCCTTGATGCGTAAGCACATCGCTTAGTGAATTAATGCGTTGTCACCGGTTTGACGTCGAGCACTTCGACCTCAAACACCAGGGTACGCCCTGCCAGTGGGTGATTGAAGTCCACTTCAATGCGCTCACCGTCAATGGTTTTGACCACACCGGGCAATTCCGTTCCCGCTTTATCGGCAAACGACATCACCATGCCAATTTCCGGGACTTCATCACCAAAATCAGCCCGCTTCAGGGTCTGAATATTTTGCGGGTTGTGCTGGCCGAACGCATGTTCAGGGGTTATCTGAAAGGTTGCCTCTTGGCCTGCGGACATGCCTTTAATAGGGTGTTCAAAACCGGGCGGCAAATTGCCGTCGCCAAACTCAAAGGTAGCCGGCGCTTTGTCTTTAGTGGAGTCCACTAAGGTGTTGTCTTCGAGCTTTAAGGTGAAGTGCAGCGTCACTTCCATACCGTCATCAATCAAATAGTCGCTCATGTCAGCCCTCAATGTACCGTTCTCAACGTTCGATTAATGGGCAGCCCCGTGCGCTTTTTTACGCCGCCGCTCACCCATAATGGATTCCCAGATTAAGGCGACCGCCCCCAGGGTAATCGCAATATCGGCCACGTTAAACGCGGGGTAGTACCACCCCGCTGCGTGGAAAGACAGAAAATCGACCACGTAGCCATGCACCAGGCGGTCGTAGAGATTTCCCAGCGCACCACCGATAATCAGCGGCAGCGCGATCGCCAACAGCTTTTCGTCGTTTTTGATCCGCGCAAGCCACACGGTCAACGCCACGCTGGCACCCACGGCAATCAAGGCGAAGAACCAGCGCTGCCAGCCGGGATGGGTAGCTAAAAAGCTGAACGCAGCGCCGGTGTTGTGCAGCAGCGTCAGGTTAAAGAACGGCAACACCTCTACCGGCTGTGCATAACCCAACTGGCTACTGGCCACGTATTTAGTGGCCAGATCCAAGACAATGACCGCCACTGCTAGCCACAGCCAGCGCAACGGCCGCTGCATCGGCGGCCGTGCGTTTGTATCGCTAGGTGTGTCTTTGCTAGGCATGTTTTTATCAAGCATAGTAGCGAATCTCACCGCTTCCCTCGGGGAGGTTGCTGATACAGCGACCACATAGATCGGGATGATCCGCATGAGTACCCACATCGGGGCGGTGGTGCCAGCAGCGCTCACACTTGGTGTTGTCGCTGGCGTTAACCGCCACTTTCAGGCCCTCAAGCTCTGTCGCTTCCGCGTCTACATCACCGGCTTCAGCAAGTGGTTTCAGCGTCACTTCGCTGGTCAGCATCACAAAGCGCAGCTCGTCGCCCAGTTTGGCCAGCATCGCCTGCAACTCATCATTGACGTATAACGTCACTTCAGCCGCCAGGCTGCCTTTAATCACTTTGGCATTACGGGCATCTTCCAGGCACTTGTTGACCGAGTGCTTGACCTCTAGCACCTGTTCCCAGAAAGCACGGCCCAGCTCGGCGTTATCATCCAAACGGCCCAGATCAGTGTAGTAGGTCTCTAGCAGCACGCTGTCGCCGCGCTTACCGGGGATATTCTCGTGAATCTCCTCAGCGGTGAAGGAGAGGATCGGCGCGATCCAGCGGCTCAGCGCTTCCACCACATGATAAAGCGCGGTTTGCGCACTACGCCGGGCCAGTGAATCGGCCTGGGTGGTGTATTGGCGGTCTTTGATCACATCTAAGTAGAAGCCACCCAGCTCTCGGGCGCAGAAGCCATGCACCTGTTGGTAGACATCCAGGAAGCGGTACTCTTCGTAGGCTTTTTCAATGCGCGCCTGTAGCTGGTAAGCACGATCCACCACCCACTGATCCAGCGCCAGCATATCGCCAAACGCCACCTGGTTCTGCTCTGGGTCGAAGCCGCTAAGGTTCGAGAGCAGGAAACGGGCGGTGTTACGAATCCGCCGGTACACATCCGAGGTGCGCTTCAGAATTTCGTCTGACACCGCCATTTCGCCGGAGTAGTCGGTGGAAGCGACCCATAGGCGCAGGATATCGCCGCCCAGCTTATCCATCACTTCCTGGGGCGCGACCACGTTGCCTAGTGATTTGGACTGCTTGCGCCCCTGGGAGTCGACGGTAAAACCGTGGGTTAGCAGCTGACGATACGGCGGATGTCCGTCAATGGCCGAACCGGTCAGCAGCGACGAATGGAACCAGCCACGGTGCTGGTCGGAGCCTTCCAGGTAGAGATCCGCCCGTGGGCCGCTTTCGTGGCCATGGGGGTGCGAGCCGCGCAGCACATGACGGTGGGTGGTGCCAGAGTCGAACCACACATCAAGCGTATCGGTGACTTTGTCGTACTCCGCGGCTTCTGCGCCCAACAGCTCCGCCGGGTCGAGCTTGAACCAGGCATCGATGCCCTCTTGCTCAACGCGCTTGGCCGCCTCTTCCATCAGCTCCACGGTGCGCGGGTGCAGCTCGCCGGTTTGCTTATGCAAGAAGAATGGGATCGGCACGCCCCAGTTACGCTGGCGGGAGATACACCAATCCGGGCGATTGGCAATCATGCTATGCAGACGCGCCTGGCCCCAGGCAGGCGTAAACGCTGTCGCTTCGATACCTTCCAAGGCACGCTCGCGCAGGGTTTTACCGTCTTTGCCTTTGATGTCCATGCCCACAAACCACTGCGCCGTGGCACGGTAAATCACCGGCGTTTTGTGGCGCCAGCAGTGCATATAGCTGTGCTTGATGGGGATGTGCGCCATCAGCGCATTGACTTCGCGCAGTTTTTCAACAATCTGCGGGTTGGCCTTCCAGATCATCTGGCCGCCAAAGAACGGCAGGTCATCAACATAAACGCCGTTGCCCTGCACCGGGTTGAGCATGTCGTCAAACTCCATGCCATGCTCGCGGCAGGTGATAAAGTCATCCATACCGTAGGAAGGCGCGGAGTGAACGATACCGGTGCTACCCACTTCAGACTCGACGTACTCTGCCAGATAGACCGGCGAGAGGCGGTCATAAAAAGGATGACGGAAATTGATCAGATCGAGATTTTTGCCCTGCGTGGTAGCAATCACTTCGCCCTGCAACTCAAAGCGTTCCAAGCAGCTTTCCACCAGCTCTTCCGCCAGCAGCAGCAAACGCTCGCCGGTATCCACCAGGGCATAAGTAAACTCAGGGTGAACGTTCAGCGCTTGGTTAGCCGGAATCGTCCACGGCGTGGTAGTCCAGATAACCACAGCGGCCGGTTTCGTTAATTCGGTTAACCCGAAGGCAGCGGCAAGCTTATCGGCATCTTCCACCGGGAAAGCCACGTCAATAGCGTCGGACTTCTTATCGGCGTACTCAACTTCGGCTTCCGCCAGCGCCGAGCCGCAGTCAAAGCACCAGTTAACCGGCTTCAAGCCTTTAAACACATAGCCCGCATCGACCATCTCCGCTAACGCTCGGATTTCACCCGCTTCGTTAGCGAAATCCATGGTGCGGTAAGGGTGATCCCAATCACCAATAATGCCCAAGCGCACAAAGTCAGCCAGTTGGGTTTCGATTTGCGCACCGGCGTATTCACGGCATAACTCACGCGCTTTGCTAGGCTCAAGGTGCTTACCGTGGGTAGTTTCGACCTTGTGCTCAATGGGCAGGCCGTGGCAGTCCCAGCCGGGCACATAAGGCGCATCAAAACCGGCTAAGTTTTTTGACTTAACAATAATATCTTTAAGAATTTTATTAACAGCGTGACCAATATGGATGCTGCCGTTGGCATAGGGAGGGCCATCGTGCAGCACAAACAGCGGCGCCCCCGCACGCGCTTCACGCAGGCGCTGGTAAATGTTCATATCCTGCCACTGGGAAACCCGCCCCGGCTCCTGCTTCGGCAGCATGCCGCGCATGGGGAAGTCAGTTTCAGGCAAATTCAGCGTGTGCTTATAATCCATGGTCTCGTCAGCCGTTGTTAGCATCGGCGTCATCCGCCGAAGAAGAATCAGAAGAAATCGTATCACGCCCAAGCGGGGCCGAGGCCAGCGGAAGAGAATAGTCTTGCTTACCCTCGTCTTGCTCAACATCGTCTTGCTTAACATCGTGGCGCTGAGCACTGTTTTTCTCACCCATCGCCGCTGTTAGATAGTGGCGAGCGCGGGCCTGATCACGTTCAATTTGCGCTTTAAGCGCTTCAAGGCCGTCAAACTTCACCTCGCCCCGCAGCCGTGCGCAGGGAAATACCGTCATGCGTTGGCCGTAAAGATCACCATTAAAATACAGCAGGTGTACCTCTAGCGTCGGCCGATCTGAACCCACCGTGGGGCGGAAGCCCACATTCGCCACCGCCGGGTAGCGCTCACCGTTTTCAAGTACCGCCATGACCGCGAAGACCCCCCGCAGCGTTAATGGCTGGGGCATCAGCGGCAAGTTGGCGGTAGGTACGCCAATGGTGCGCCCCAACTGCTGGTCACGCACTACGCGCCCGTCTAACGAGTAGGCGCGGCCCAGCAAACGCGCTGCAGCAGAAAAATTGCCACTGGCCAGCAATGTGCGAACCCGCGTACTGGAAACGCGTTCGTCATCCACGGTAAAGGTGCGGGTGTGTTCAACCCCGAAGCCCTGTTCACGCCCCACTTCTGCTAGCAGCGCGAAATCGCCGCGGCGATCGCAGCCAAAGCGGAAATCATCGCCCACCACTAAGTGCTTAACGCCAAGCCCATCGATCAAAACCTGGTCGATAAACTCACGCCCGGTGAGGCTGCGCAGTGCATCGTTAAACGGCAGAACCAGCACTTGCTCGGCGCCAAAGTCGCGCAATAGCCGCACTTTCTCACGTAGCCGGGTTAAACGCGGCGGCGCTTGATCACCGGCAAAAAACTCTCTCGGTTGGGGCTCGAACACCACAACGGTCAGCGGCACACTCCAGCGCGCCGCATGCTCACGGCACTGCTGCAGGATGGCTTGATGGCCACGATGCACCCCATCGAAATTTCCAATGGTCGCAACGCAGCCACGATGAGCCGCTTTTAGGTTGTGCAGACCTCGAATGACGCGCATGGCACCTCAGCCGTTGGAGGATATAAAGCCTCTGATTATAACGAACACGCCCGGCGGGGTGCAGTTACGATTGCATTTTAAAATGACGAATGCGCAAACCCAGCGCCGCCAGCCAGGCAAAGTAGAGCGAGCCGCCCAGTACCACTAAGCCTGCAACCCAGCTTACCCGCTGCCAAAGGCCAAAGGTAAGCCACGCCTGCCAGTCAGGCGCCACAAAATAGAGTGCTGCACACATTAACCCACTACCCCCTATTAACTGCACCGCATACCGCTTCCAACCGGGTTGAAAGACCAGCACTCCCTGCTTATGCAGCAAGTAGCCCAGCAGGCCAGCGTTTAGGAATGCAGAAAGCGCGGTGGCTAGCGCCAACCCGGCATGCGCCAGCGGCCAAATCAGCAGTAGGTTTAACAGCATATTCGCGACCATGGCGATAATACCCACCTTTACCGGCGTCTTGGTGTCTTGGCGGGCAAAAAAGCCCGGCGCCAATACTTTGATCAGCATAAAGGCCACCAAGCCGAAGGCATAAGCGCGCAGGCTCATGGCCGCCATTTGGATGTCGTTGTCGGTCATCGCCCCGTAATGGAACAGGGTAATCAGCAGCGGCTCGGCCAATACCGCCAGCGCCAGCGCCGCGGGCAAGCCTAACAGCAATACAATACGGATAGCCCAATCGAGCATCGCCGCAAAGTGCTCTTTGGACTGGTCAGCATGGCGTTTAGACAGTGCAGGTAGAATCACCGTGCCAATCGCCACCCCAAACACGCCCAGCGGTAGCTCCACCAAACGATCTGAGTAGTAGAGCCACGACACGCTGCCCGCCGCCAGCAGTGACGCTAAAACGGTATCCAACAGCAGGTTGATTTGCGATACCGACACCCCAAACAGCGCAGGCCCCATAAGCTTCAGTATGCGCCGCACGCCCTCATGGGCAAAATTTGGCCAGGGCGTGGGCATCAATCCCAGGCGCAGTAAAAACGGCACCTGAAACACCAGCTGGGCCGCCCCGGCGATCAGCACGCCCCAGGCCAGCGCCATAGCGGGCTCTTCCATTAACGGCATTAAAAACAGCGCCGCACCAATCAGCGAAAGGTTCAGCAGCACCGGGGTAAACGCGGGTACCGCAAAGCGGTTCCAAGTGTTCAGCACACTGCCTGAAAACGCGGTGAGCGAAATCAGCAATAAATAGGGAAACGTTAAGCGCAGCATATCCGCGGTCAGCGCTAGCTTTTCCGGCTCACTGCCAAAACCAGGGGCAAATACCCAAATCAGCCACGGCGAACAAAGCATGGCCACGGCGGTAATCAGCGCCAGCACTGCCGTTAAACTACCCGCAGTCGCATTCAGCAGCGCGCGAATCTCTTCACGGCTGCGCTGGGTAGAGTATTCTGAAAGCACAGGCACAAAGGCTTGGTTAAACGCCCCTTCGGCAAACAGACGGCGCAGAAAGTTAGGGATCTTAAACGCCACGAAAAACGCATCGGCGCCATCCCCTGCCCCCAATAAGGTCGCGATGACTACATCGCGCGCCAGCCCCATCACCCTCGACAGCATGGTCATGGCACTGACTACAAGCCCAGAGCGCATTAGCCCGCGGCGGACTATGGTGGTGTTTGGGGGCGTATCGAGTGTTTTCTTAGCTGTCATGAGCTATCCAGAACAAACCGTCTAGAAGAAACCATCAGAGCAAACCATCAGAACAAGCCATCCAGAGAAAACTTTCTAGAAAGAATCGTCTAGATAGAATCGTCTAGAAAGAACCATCTAGAAAAGGCCATCTAGGAAAATCATCCAGACACAAAAAAACCGGCCGCAGCCGGTTTTTTTATGGCGCCTGCCGACTTACGCCGCCAGTGCCTTAATACGCTTGTTCAAACGGCTCTTCAGGCGAGCTGCTTTCTTCTTAGACAGCACGTCTTTGTCTGCAATACGGTCAACGACCGGCTGCATTGCCTTGAACTCTTCCATTGCCTTGGCGTGGTCGCCGGTGCCGATCGCTTTCACTACACGCTTGATGTAGGTGCGGACCATGCTGCGCTGGCTGGATTTCAGGACGCGACGGTTCTCGGCCTGGCGGGCGCGCTTGCGAGCTTGCTTGCTGTTCGCCACAGGGTATCTCCTTGGAGAATAAAGGTTGCCGATAAAACGGCAACGAAATTAAATATATGTTCGTCGGCTGCGCTGTCACAGCACGACGTTTCCGCAACAACCAATTGATTTGGCAGGCGTATCATCCTACCAAAATGTGCAGCAGGCAGTCTAAATAAGCTGCCCGCCCACGGGACTTGTCTGAGAGGATGGCATAGTCTATCACGCGCAAGGTGTGCTTGCTAGCTGTTGTCAATGAGATTCAGGGCTCAAGAGCACTCAGCCTACTTTACAAGATGGCCTGCCCCGTAGGCGCTAGAATTTTGCGTAAGAAGTGCCGCGTTCGCTCATCTTTGGGCGCTGTGAACAGCTCTTCGGGTGGGGCTTGCTCGACAATACCGCCGTCATCCATAAATACCACTTGATCAGCTACGTCTCGGGCGAACTGCATTTCGTGGGTAACAACGATCATCGTCTGGCGCTCTTCCGCCAATTGCTTCATCAGACTCAGCACTTCCTCCACCCACTGAGGATCTAACGAAGAAGTCGGCTCATCAAATAGAATCACATCAGCATTCGCGGCCATCGCGCGGCCGATTCCCACACGTTGCTGCTGACCGCCTGAAAGTGAGGCCGGGTAAGCATCGGCTTTATCCGCCAGGCCAATGCGCTCCAGAATTTCCCTCGCCCTCGCATGGGCCTTAGCTTTGGGCAGCTTATCCACCACGATCATGCCCTCACTGATATTCTCCAGCGCAGTTTTGTTGGCGAATAGGCCGTAATTCTGAAACACAAAGGCAGTGCGGCGGCGCAGCGCCAGAATATCCGCCCGGCTGGCATGCTGGGTATCGACACTTAAATCACCTACCGTTAAGCGCCCCGCATCTGGGCGCTCTAAAAAGTTAATGCAGCGTAGCAGCGTCGATTTACCGGTGCCTGAAGGGCCAATGATAACGATGATTTCACCTTGAGAAAGGCTCAAATCGATATCTTTAAACACCGTATGGCCACTGAAGCGTTTGGTAATGCCTTGCAGCGAAATCATCGTTGGTATGCCTTATTCAGGTAAATTTCCAGCCGACGCTGCCCCCAGGAGAGCACTTCTACTACTGCCCAATAAATCAGCGCCACCAGCAAGAATGCCTCTAAATAAAGGAAGCTGCCCGCGGCCTCTTTTTGGGTAGCCCCCATAAGCTCAGTTACCCCTAGCGTAAAGGCCAGCGAGGTCGCCTTGATCATATCGATGAAGTAATTCATCAGCGTCGGCGTCGCTACGCGGGTTGCCTGAGGCAGAATAATACGGCGCATTAATTGCGACTGGGTCATACCGATGGAGAGCGCGGCCTCGGTCTGGCTGCGGTCAATCCCCACAATGGCTGCACGAATGGACTCGGCCATGTAGGCAGAAAAGTGCAACGTTAATCCCAGCACCGCAGCGGTAACGCCGGTAATAGAGATCAATGCGCTGATCAGTTGCGGCAAGCCGTAGTAGAAAAGAAACAGCTGAACCAGCAGCGGCGTGCCTCGGAAAAACGAGATAAACAGCAGCGAAAAGCCGTTTAAAAATGGCACCCGTGAGACGCGAATCACTGCCAGCAGGCACGCCAATATCAGCGCAAAGACCATGGCAATCGTCGCCATTTCCAGCGTAAGCGGCAAATAGCTCAGCAGAACCGGCAACAGCCCCCACATATATTCAAGGTTAAGCATGGTTATTCAACATGGTCATTCAGATTAGTCATCTAACATAGCCATTTGACACAGCCATTCAAACTAGCCATTAACAAACGCCACATCGCGTATAAGCAAACGGCCGTGGCAATGCCACGGCCGCGTGAAACAGGCGAACTCAGCGGTTACGGTTGAGTGATATCAGTACTAAACCACTTTTCGGATATCTCGCGCAGCTCTCCACTATCACGAAGTTCAGCAAGGGCTGCATCAATGCGATCCCGCTGTTCGCGCCCCGCCTCATCATCACGAAACGGCAGAGCATTCGCAATGGTCGAGAACGGCTGACCAGCCAGTTCCAAGGGTAGGCCTTTCTCTTTAATAACCTGGGTAGCACTCACACGATCCATGACAAACGCCTCGACACGACCTAGCGCCACATCTTGCTCAATGTTGGACTCATAGGTGCGAATATCGATTTCATCGGCGTTAGGCTGTTCACGTAGCAACTGCTCGTAGTTCGAGCCCAGGTTTACCGCGACGCTCTTGCCAGATAAATCTTCCACGCCTTGGATAGAATCATTACCCGCACGCACCACGACCTGCGCGCCGTCATACACGTAAGGCGAAGTGAACACGTACTTCGCTTCACGCTCCGGAGTAATCGTAATCTGGTTAGCAATGGTGTCAATGCGTCCAGACTCCAGCATACCCGCCAAGCCAGAGAAGCTCGCCGTAACGAATTCAATGTCATCACCGGTGATCTCACCCACGGCGTTCATGACATCCACTTCAAAGCCTTTTAGCTCGTCTTGCTCAACGAAGGTAAAGGGAAAATAACCACCGGACATGCCTACACGGAGTGAATCTGCATGGGCAGCCGCGGCAAATAACCCGCTGGCAACGCTCAACGAAAACGCGGCCAGGGTGAGATTAAGCTTACGGGGTAGTGGCATAAGTCTATTTCCTCGTTGGTCGGTTGTGCGACGATATGAATAGCCACACAGCACATAAATAGTCATGGATATTGATGGCAACTATTTTACCTCTAAGAAAAAAGCATACAAAAGAATATTAAAATTATTTTTTATTCCTTTACTGCATATGACATCGCAAAGGGCTGTACGGCTACTTTTGCCTAATAGCCAAAAACGTTTTAGGGGTAGCTACTTGGCGATCAGCATCAAGCACGCTTCCGCCCAACGCTGCCAACTCGTTTGTAAACGCAACCAACTTCTCCAACTGCACTTTATCAAACCCGCGCCTGCGCTTGGGCTTTTTGAGGATCACACTCACGCCACCAAGTAAGTGCTCATCTTGCAGGAAGGTATCCGGGGAAGGCATTACTCCAGGCGGGTAGGCATTGGCAATCCGCAATGGATTTTGTGGGGTAGCTCCTGGCACGCTGTATACCTGAAATGCAGCATCGTAGTGAGCCTCCCATTTTTTAAGACTAAGCTGAAGTCTCTTATTGAGCGCGGCATCCGGCTGATCAAACATCACAAATAGTACATGAGCAGTCTCTTCTGCCTCTACAGTTACCACCTCCTCTACGCTATCTTCAATCTCGGGTAACGTAGAGGAGGTATTCACCTGTTGAGCCATAGCTGAGGGCTGAGCTGGCAATTCGGTACTCCCATCGGCTGGTAATAATGACTGGCCGATCCTTAGCCACTCTCCGCCGCGCCACATTCCACCCTCTAGCACGCCTCTGCCACTCAGCAGGAAATACATACAAACAATAAGGCTGTTAAAACTCAACCAACCTGCTGCAATCGCTAAGGTTACCGCCAGTTTTTGCGGATCCATGGGGTGTTTTCCTGCCCAATGAAGAAGGTAAAATTTGGGCACCCACTAGCCGACGAGTGCCAATATAACGACTCATTATCGAGCAAACGCCGGGAAGATCAATTTTAGCGGGCTAAGTAATTAGTGGCATACGACGTCTCAGTTGATTGATACCACCTGAGGCTTAGCAAGCCTGCTGGAGGAGCTGCACGGGAGTTTGGCTATCTGCGGCAAGGCGTGAATCTTTGTGCAAATGACTTTTTTTATTCCCACTATTTGTAATTGCTTGGGCGCCAACTCCCACTGCTAGCATATACTGACAAGCGCTTGTATGCTGGTAGAGTGTTAAGATCGCTAATAGGGTAGCTGTCATGAGCAATAAACTTGATGCGGAACAACGTTTTGCAGAAAAAGCAGTGCGTTACACCCGTCGCGCTTACCAAGCCTCGTTGAGCAGTGGTCAAAACGTGATAGAAATCGTCGATGGTAATCTTGTAGAAACCTGCGCAAATGGCGACGTTCGCATTCTGAAAAAAGCACCACCTAAGCACAGGGTGTCGGTAGGCATGAAGCTCAAGGTAACTTAATGGGCATACCGCGTTTGCGTATGTTTGCTGGGCCAAACGGGTCTGGCAAAAGCACTATCAAGGACGTTATCCCTACTCAGATGAAAGGGGTGTATATAAACCCTGACGACATTGAGAGTGATGCTAAAGCATCCGGCACCCTCTATTTTGAGGACTACGCAGTCTATCTATCAAAGACTGAAATTGAGCGTTATTTCTACCAATCACCACTCACCGTTAAAGCCTCTTTAGCATCACAACTTAAAGCACTCACATTCGAAGAAAACTGCATTATTTTCCCCGCCTCATCGCCACCAAATTCTTATCTTGCCTCTATTGCCTCAGCCCTTATTCGAGAAGAGCTCATTACCTCTAAAACTGACTTTACCTTTGAAACAGTAATGTCATCAAACGATAAGATTCAAGTACTTAAGGATTCTCGTAAGGCTGGCTTTAAAAACTACCTCTATTATATCGCCACGGATGACCCAGCTATTAATATACAGCGCGTGTCCAACCGTGTAAGCGCTGGCGGGCACGCCGTGCCAGAAGAAAAAATTCGTCAGCGGTACTATCGCTCGCTGGATCTATTGCTGGATGCTATCAAATTGGCTGACCGTGCATTTATCTTTGACAATTCTGGCAGTGAAAATACATGGTTAGCTGAAGTGACTCCTGAAGGGGAGATCGAAACCAAGACCGGGGAGCTACCCGACTGGTTTTACCGCCATGTCGTGCAAAAGCTTAGCCCCTAACCTCCCACACCTCACATAAAACAATCATCCACAATCAAACCAGCAAAGAAAGAATACTTTGCGGAGTCTGATTGGCCTGAGCGAGCATTGAAGTACCAGCTTGCTGAAAAATCTGTGCGCGCATCATATTAGACGCCTCAACGGCATAATCCGCATCCTCGATTCGCGACTTAGCAGCCCCCAAGCTCACTTGCTCCTCGCTCAAGGTACCAATGGCAGATTCAAAACGGTTGTTGAGAGCCCCGTACTGACTTCGATAGCCATCAACTTGCCCCATTGCCTGCTCGAGCTTCTGCATCGCTTCCAAGGCCTTCTCTATAGGATCCAGTGCTACCCCTTCAAGCCCCAATGATTGAGTATCCGAAGGGGTTGGGGCAATCGTGATGGAATCCATTTTCTGACCAACCCCAGCACTGACCACGATGTTGGTAGGAGTGCTCACGGGGGTTGATACTGGCTCGGGATCGTCATACTCAATTGGCATGTCATCCCAGGTAGCTCTGGCATTAAATGAACCTTGACCTACAACGAAAACAATCAGGTTTTCTGTTACCTTGTCGAAAGTTACTCGCTCCAGCCTATTTTCCGACAGGTTGCCGTTGTTAAATTCGGTACCGTCATCATCAGCCGATGCCTCATCAAGCCGATCACCGTCGCCGCTATAAGTAATTTTCATGTCATTATAAACAAGCTCAATAGGCGGCGAGTTTAGGTCATAGCTTCCCGCCGCATCTTGTAGCAGGCTAGCATCGTAACTGGCCCCAGATTCAAATCCATTTTGAGACGTGAGTAGTGAAGCATTAAGATCAGTAGCGTCCCGGGACTGCCAAACATGGTCAGGATGAGCCCCATCTATAGGCGTCCCTATCAGATGCTTCCCATCTTGCGTGAAGATCTGAATGTCATCATCTAAACCAAAAGAGTCGATCTCCAACGTGACGTTAGTGGCCCCCTCAGGTATGTAAGCCAATGACACTGTGCCGGAGGTAAAACCCTTAAAACCAGGTTCAAGAAGCTCAGTAATATGAGATGCATCACCTAGCTTAACCGGCAAGGGGCGCGGTTCAGCGGGTGCGAGTGGTGTCTTACCAAACGCCTCTGTACTGAAGGCCAATCGGTCGATCTCCTCTGCGAGCTGCTGATACTCGGCATTGACCGAGGAGCGATCAGCATCAGAAAGGGTACCATTGGCGGATTGAATGGCCAGCTCACGCGCTCTTTGCAAAATATCGTTAATGCTATCAAGACTACCTTCAGCAGTTTGCATCAGCGAAATGCCATCACTAATGCCTCGGGTTAAGGTTTTACCCGCCTGAAGGTTGGTTTCCATACGATTAGCAATAGCCTGCCCGGCAGCGTCGTCCTTCGCTCCATTGATACGCAACCCTGACGACAGACGTTCGATAGCAGTGTCCATGGCAGACTGCGAGCGTTTGAGCTGGTTCTGCCCACTCAATGAGAGTTGATTCGTATTAATAACTGCCATTCGGGACATCCTTATACACAATTAGTCGCAATAGGTTACAGCAGAAAAAGGAACTTTCTTTAGTAGCTTATGAAGAGCGTGCAGTCCTACTGGTTAACATATTCATAGAAATATGAAGATCTGCCAAGTGACAGCTCACAAATGTGATTCACTCCAATGAGGTGAAAGCATGTTATTCGTCACTTCATGTGCATTTAGCCTTGTTAAACAGGCAGCCTACCGCGTTGCCAATCAGGTAAATCTTAGGCTTTACGAAAACTGACTCAACTCGGCCATACGGCGTGAAAAAAGGGTCGTGCGCTACGCTAGGCCGTTCAAAATGCTCATTTACACCCCGTAAACTCTGCTTTTTCGCAATTATTCCCTTGCCAGGCCTTCGCTCGACGACTTTCCGTACAAAGCCTAGCGATGAAATTGGCCTCGTTTCGATAGCCACATGCACGTGACCGACTCGCCTGAAACAGGCCATTCATTCCTTCAAGTCGCGCGCTCGACCAGCGACTGACTTCTTTCGGCGGGCCGCTCCAGCGTCGTGTGGGCTTTCCCAATCGGCTTCAGCAGTGCTTTTTTGAAGACCACCGCCAGCATGACCTTGAGATAGTTTATGAAGCGCCACAATCGCTTGTCGGAAATCTCCAACTGCCGAGAGACGACCAGCACCGGTATCTCCTTAACCAATGACATGGCAACTTGCTCAAACAGCAGTGTAAAGTTGCTGCCCCGCCGCGCCCAAGACACCTCAATGCGTTTGACGTCTAGGGCACTTTGTGCAGGGCATGCAGGTAACAATGGTGTTGGAAAAAGTTTAGATCCCTTCAGGTTTTGTCGGCAAAGTCATGGGCTTAGCAGGCGTGACCGCACTCCTGAGAGAGGCAAAGACTACCGCACTTGGCCTCGACATAGAGATCCAGTAGATGGGTAAACACAGAAGTGTCCAGATGCTGTTTCTTGAGAGCTCAGGGCGCTTCCAAACTCAGACCGAGAGTCAGAATCTGATTACCATCAAAGTCTTACCTCCTGTTGTTGCAGAGGATCTATCGTGACTAAACTTAAGGGGAAAATTCTACACCCAATGACGAGGAGCCAAAAAACAACATCGAAGTAATTAACCATCACCTTTCAAAACATTACCAATTACTAATGAAAGAAGTCTAGCACCATCGCCACTTGGCATGAGATGGTCAAAGTCCCCAAAATAACTATCCACAAAACCGTCATCACTATAAAAATTGATTATCGGAAAATCATAATCTAAATGAAACTCATTTTTCAGCTCTAAAAGACCAGAAAAGATATTTTCAAAATCTTTGCCAACTGCCTTTCTATAATCCGACCTTACCGGTGGAATAACCACAAAAACCTTATGCCCCATCTTCTGTGATAGTGAAATGATTTTTGCCAAATAAAGGTTAAAATCCTTTCTAGAATTATGCTTCATATGCGCTGATGAGCGGACATCAACACCTATACTTTCAGATAAAAACCCTTTCCCAGTTGCCAAAAAACCTCTTATCCCATTAGCTTCAACTTCATAATCATCAAAATGACCTTTTATCATATTAGCTGACTCAACTAGCACTTCGTCATCATAAGTAAAGTCGAGTTCAAAAAGCTCATTAACCGCTACAGAAATCTCTTTTTCACCATTACTTCTCTCTAAAGAGAAACCAGAGGAAAACACTGAATAAAAAACAATTACATTTTTCAAATTTGGCAAAGTGTTACATGCGTAACTATAAAGTCCAAAAGAATGCTTTAAATCTAAAGATCTATAGCAAAGGTTAAAAGAATTCTCACAATAACGAGGATCAAAGCCAAAATCACCATGTGATGAACCGACAGCAATAGTTTCAATAATGTCTTTTTCTCTTTTCAACATCGTTCTTTTTGCCGCGAGAGTTCGTATTGCTTTACTTAAAAGCGGCGACAATTCAATTTCCAATTCACTTCCCCTTATATCACGTCGATTTTAACAATAAAACACACATAGTCGTTCATAATAAAAGCAACAGTGGATCACATAAACATTTGACAGACGAGGTACATTTATAAATTTTCAAAAAACATTATAACGGAAGACCTTTTAACATCACCACGACTAAAAAGCACTGCTTTAAATCTGTACAAATGCTTTGTAGCCTATCATTAATAGGCCTAAACGAATTTCTCACAAGCATAAAAGAAAACGGCTGAAAGTGTTAAAGTTTTTGGGCTTACAACAACACCAACAATTCCTTCCAAAATGGTACCTGAAAAACTAGCTTTCTCGCTACTCTCCGGCCGCAAAATTGAAGCCGATTTTTCTGGGGGCCGCATTACCTCCGATGCAAGATTGCTCCTGCTTCGCGAAGTCGATAAACAACACCGCCTGACGCGTAGTTTAGCCTCGGTGCTTCGTAAGCGATCCACTAGCCACACCTAGACAGTCATTGCTTAGACCGGTAAAGTTTCTTTCCACTACAGGACAGCAGCGTGTTGAGGTCATCATTTTTGAGGGTCGGCAGCGTCTCAAAGACTTTGTTGTAAGTAGTCGTAGGACGAGAGGCCATTGGCTTTGGCGGTTTCGCTGGCCTGAGCGCCACTATCCCTCTGTCGGCCTTGTCGTTCGGTTGGCGATATCGCCTTAATCTAATCCAGAGAAAGCGGCATGGAACACATGTGCCAAGTTATTCTAAAGAAAGTAAAGCTGCCGTACTAAAAAGTTATTGCCACCCCATTATCGGTCGCCACTGAAGAAGGCATCTCTGACGCGACGCTGTATAGTTGGTTAAAACAGTGTCGAGAAAAGGAAGTACCTGTGCCGGGTTACACCCAAAGCGACAACGAGTGATCCCCTGATGCCAAGCTCGCTGTGGTCATCGAAACCGCCACCCTGCCAGAAACAAAGCTTAGTGCTTACTGCCGCAAAAAAACCTTTATCTCAAGCAGATCCAGCAGTAGAAAACCGCTTGCCTACAGGGAGCGGGCAATCAGAAGACCAAGCAAAAACGGCATAAAAACAGCGTAAAGAAGACCGTAAAACGATCAAACAGCTCAAAGCAGGAGTACGCCGCAAAGACAGAGTATTAGCGGAAACGACATTATTACTGGTGCTCTAAAAAAAGGTCGACGCCTTGTACGGCGAAGACCCAAAAGGCGGCGAGGACGTCTGACGCCTCTGGAGGAACGTGCAAGGCTCATTGGGTTGTTTGATGAAGCGGCAACAAGGGCGCTTCCCGCTATAAAGCAGCGGCGATGATAGACGTGAGCGAGCGTACGCTGAAACGCTGGCGTTCTGGGAGTGGCGCAGTGGTTGAGGATCAGCGTCCACACACGATACAAGCCAGTCAACTGACACACGAGGAGGAACAGGCCATTTTGAGCGCCTGCCCACGGGGTATCAGAGCCTGCCGCCGTATCAAATCGTGCCATTACTGGCAGATCAAGGAGCCTACTTGGCTTCCGAATCGTCGTTCTACCGGGTAATGAAAAAGCACCAACAACAGCACCACCGAGGTCGAATGAAGCCGCGCCGTCAAGTATTATTGACCAACGTCGCCCACAGAGGGCTTTGCATCGTTGAGCGGCATCGACGAGATGTCGACCGAGAACGTCTTGAGCACCGCAAGGGAGTTTACAAAAGGGCTAAGCGCCGACATCCACAACGCTGAACGGGCAACACCCAAACAGGGAGGTACTCGGTTCGGTGTCGAGAGGACGAAATTGAGCGTAATAAACAGGCTGTGTAGAGACAGACATTTGGAACTGGGTTGAAAATCACCGGAGCTAACATGCGAGTACATTATTTTCACCTTGCAGGGATGTGATAAAGCTTAAAAATCGTGGTGAATGCCAATATCATCCGTCAAGAGCTCACAAAGCAACTGCACGCAACAGACCTATTAACGTATGCTCAAGTCACTGACGCACAGAATTAGTTAAAAGTGGCATCATCAGTGCGAAATATTTTATTTTCTCACTTAATCAGCCAACATAGACTCAAGAAATAGCCCTCTAAAAGGCTATCTAACAAGGAGAAATGTGTGAAAAGTACTATTCAAAGAATTTTCCTGGAAGTTTTTCAGCGAGAAGCTAAGGGTAAGGCCCTTCCAGTTATCACTGACGATTTGATACTTTTGGAGTCAGGGCTTGATAGTCTTGGATTTGCCATTTTGGTTGTCGAACTAGAAGAACAGCTTGGTTTTGATCCATTTTCGATAGCAGATGAAGCTTTTTATCCACAAACTTTTGGCGAGTTCGTAGAATTCTATGAAAAACACCAGCCTTAAATCCCATCTTGAGGTTGTGGCTGCGGCCAATCCTGAACGCATAGCGATATATACGGCACATAAAAAAATCAGCTATTTGGATATCTGCAGTACCGCCTGGAATGATAGAGGCAGCGCGGTTGTTGTTTATTGTAAAGACATTGTTAATCTGGCTCGAATACTGGTTGCCTTGGACGGCATTGCATCTTCTATTTGCCCAATCAGTACACGCCTGAGCAAAGCGGACATTTCGGGTATTTTAAAGCAACATAATTTTTCACATGTCGTAACTGACCTACCTATTGAAGAGACAATATTATTTTCTGAGGAAGGGCTCACGATCGTTAGCACTTCAGAGTTGAAGTCCGAACTAGCTGATGAGCAATCAGTGAAATGGGCTAAAACAACGTGGCTTGTGCCAACGTCGGGAACGACTGCGTCTGCAAAGTTAGTTCTGCATTCTTTAGACTCACTAGCTCGAACAGCTTTAAAAACATCACAAACAGAGTGTATGCCACACGTCTGGGCGTTACTTTACGATGTTACGCGCTATGCTGGTTACCAAGTATTCTTTCAGGCATTGCTTGGCGGGCATACTCTAGTCGTGCCAGACCTAACTGAGCCGATGAATGAGTGTGTAAAGCTTTGCTTACTTAATCGCGTAACTCATATATCCGCCACAGCTACCCTCTGGCGGAAAATTTTGATGTGTCCTGGTAGTGAAAAACTCAATTTGCAGCAAATCACTTTAGGAGGTGAAGCAGCAGATGAGACAATACTCGCCGCATTAAATAAAGTTTTCCCCAGAGCACGTATTACTCATGTCTATGCCTCAACAGAAGCAGGCGTAGGGATGTCTGTAAGTGATGGTAAAGCTGGCTTTCCTCTTTCATTTTTAGACGACAATGCTGCCACAGTGCAGAGTGCTATACGTGATGGTCATTTATTTTTACGCTCCTGTGGCGCTGGCCAACGTTATGCTGGTGAGCAAAACTTATCTAACGATGAAGGTTGGATTAACACTGGCGACTTAGTAAGTGTAAAAGGAGAACGTTTTTACATTTTAGGAAGAGCAAGTGGTGTATTGAATATTGGTGGTAACAAAGTAATTCCAGAGCAAGTGAGACACGTTCTTCTTGAGCATGAATATATTTTAGAGGCGCATGTATACGGGAAGAAAAACCCCTTCACTGGCACGTTAGTTGTAGTCGATATCAAACTACGTGATGGTTTAGATGAAAGCAATTCCAGAGTAGACATTGAAAACTTTATAAATAACAGACTGACAACATATCAGCGACCTAAAGTTATTCGTTTTATTGATGATATCAAAACAAATTTAACGGGCAAAATGGTACAAAAAAATGAACTCTGATTGTCAAGATACAGTAGTCGTCACAGGAGCTGCAAAAGGACTTGGTTTAGCTATATCAAAGGAACTAGTTGCATCCGGCTATAGGGTTATTGGAATCGGACGCAATATTACGCCAGAGTTTGATACACTGCCTAGTGAGCACAGCCAATTTATTGAATTTGACCTCACGCAGATCGGAGAAATTCATGGGCTGGTAAACGATATTATGGATTTAATAGGCCAAGCCCCTTATGGGTTGGTAAATAATGCTGGAACTGGTCTTGACGGTTTACTGGCCACTCAGCACGCTTCTGATATTTCGCGTGTATTAACGCTTAATTTGGAAGCCCCGATTACCCTGACAAAATATGTGGTTCGCCAAATGATGAAAGTTCGGCGCGGGCGAATTGTAAATATATCATCAATAATTGCGCAGACTGGCTTTAGCGGCTTATCCGTTTATGGTGCAACTAAAGCAGGCTTAGAAGGGTTTACACGCTCTCTATCTCGTGAAGTGGGCCGAGCAGGCATCACTGTAAATTGTGTCGCGCCTGGTTACATGATCACAGAAATGACTCAGGGGTTAACAGGGTCAAAGCTTGAGTCAGTAAAGCGTCGCGCGCCACTTGGCTTGCCAGACCCTTCACATGCGGCTCATGCTGTGCGTTATCTGCTGGAACTAGGGGCGGAAAAAACGACAGGCACTATATTAACAGTCGATGGCGGAAGCACGGCATAATTAGGAATAAACTATGACGAATCACTCTGTAGAAATAATAATTCATGGATGCGGCGCCATGGCTATTGAATTAGCCATGTATATAAAAGATGTTACATATCATAGAAAAACTAGTGACAAAAAATTAGTCGTTACTGATATTGTTTCTAGTGAATTTTCTCGAGCTGATGACCTTCAAAAGGTTCTCGGCTATTCAGTCTCGCTTCACGACTCTATAAACAGTGTTGATAAATTCAAGCAAAAAAAATCTATCATTGGCATAGGTACGGCTTTAGCAGTTAGGCAAAAGAGATCAGAGATAAATGACGCAGGTGGTGAGTTCATCACGATTATCCATCCTAGCGCAGTAGTTTCACCCGTAGCAAGTATTGGACAAGGCGTAATCATTGCACCGTTTGTTTTTATTGGGCCCTTCTCTAAAATTGGAGACCATTCCATAATAAACGTCCATTCTACAATTGGTCACGATGTATCTATTGGCTCTGGCGTCATCGTTTCTCCTCATGTGAACCTCAATGGTGGCTCTAGCATTGGCGAATATACGTTTATAGGTGCAGGCGTAGTTGTGGATCCGCGCACAAACATTGGACGATATTGTAAATTATCGTCTGGAATTGTTATTAAAAAAGACATGCCTGACGGGATGTTAGCATTTGACCGAGAATCACCTAAAAGCGTTAGAATGTTTAACTCTAAAAATGGTGAAAGCTTGCTCAAAAAGCGGTGATTTTATAGATCAGAATATTGACTTTCTCATCGCTTTTAATATCTAAGCATTGAGAACCTGATAACTAATGAGCCAAGTAGTTATCTTATATTTAATTAATGAGCATTTACACTTTTTCCTCGGATTAGTTTTGTGGATGTTCAGTAACACAAGCGGGGGTAGCCGCGTCAACTAAGATGCCTACGGAAACTAAAAAAGGGCCTATGGCTATAGATAGAGAAACAGTAGCTGTCAAGTGATTTTACAAAAAAGGGCTACACAGACCAAAATATAGATATAAATCCTTGATTTTTAATCAAATATTAACTTTAAAGATCAGTCAACGAACAGCGTCTATGTTTTAAATGCTACTCATAAGCCCAATCAATAACGCTTTTCTTTCATTTGCAATTGCCACATCATGTCAAGATAAAGGAATTTTCAACCATATGATCTACTCGATTAAGAATTTTGATTTAAGTAAAATTAAAAAAATAGTAGCATTTTTCATTAAAGAGTAGCGTCGAGTTTATTGGTAGCAGTTTCACGACGTTGGGCGCTATCGCAAGGGCAATGATGATACGAAGCAAACCAATGAGAAAAATCGTTTGCGGCGCTTACTTAAAACAATTAGCGAGAGAAGCATGAGCGATAAACCAATTTATGTGACAGAGCCTTATCTTCCACCGCTTGAGGAGTTCATTCCGTATTTAGAGAAAATATGGCAAAGCAAGCGTCTTACTAATAATGGGCCGATGCACCAGCAGCTTGAAGAAGCCCTCTGCGAGTACTTGGGAGTGCCTGAAATAGCGCTTTTCAATAATGGAACTATAGCACTACTCACTGCCTTACAAGCATTGAGAATTACTGGCGAAGTCATCACAACTCCCTTCTCGTTCGTAGCAACGGCACATTCCTTGACTTGGAACGGTATTACGCCTGTTTTTGTTGACATTGATCCCAACACTTTTAACCTTGATCCTAATAAAATTGAAGCTGCCATTACCTCTCGCACTACAGCAATCATGCCTGTACATTGCTATGGGAACCCTTGCGATGTAAATGCTATCCAAGAAATTGCAGATAAATATAATCTCAAAGTTATTTATGACGCTGCGCATGCTTTCGGCGTTCGAGATGAAGGCGGCAGCATTTTAAGGCATGGTGATTTAAGCGCGATAAGTTTTCACGCTACTAAGGTATTCAATACTTTTGAAGGCGGCGCGATTATTTGTCCCGATAAAAAGACGAAGCAACATATCAATAATTTAAAAAACTTTGGTTTTGTTGATGAAGTTACTGTTGTAGCGCCCGGCATAAATGGCAAAATGAGTGAAGTAAATGCAGCGTTTGGACTACTTCAACTACAGTATATTAACAAAGCACTTGAAGAACGAAAATCAGTAGATAATTATTATAGAGATGCATTAAACTCAACACCAGGCATTAGTATATTAAAACCCTTAAACTTAGAGAAACATAATTTCTCATATTTCCCTATACTAATTGAGAGTAATTACCCATTAAGCAGAGATCAGCTTTACTTTTTACTAAAAGAAAATAACATACATGCGCGGAGATATTTCTACCCTTTGATAAGCAACACGCCCCAATACAACAGTCTATCTAAAAAGAATCACTTAAAAGTTGCAAAATCAATTTCTAGCAAAGTTATATGCCTGCCTATCTTTCCAAGTATAGAGAGAAATTCTCTATCAAAAATAGTTTCTCTTGTTCAATACCCATTAACAAAATAAAAAGGTTATTATTGGCATTTGCTCTATCGAAAGTGGTGTAGGACAGTCTATTGTAGACTTCTGCCAATTATTTATAGATCAAGTTAATTTAATAGGCCTAGACAATAACCCATTAGCGCACGGGGCATTTGACTGCGACGACGATACAATAATTCCCAGCTACTATGACAATCAATACTTAACCGAAATTAAGGTAGTCATTAAAAAGTATGGCATTGAGCTCCTTATATTTCATTATAACATATTGGATATATAAACATGAACTATGTCTACTGTACCGATTTAAAAAACTATCAGGTTCTAGGTACTTTTTTAGAGCTTCTCTACTATCTAAAAGTAACAAAAAACGAAGACCCAATACCTATGGTAATTGTCGGAACACGTGATGCTGATAAAATACCAGCATTAAAAAAGATCCTATCAAATAAACTCGACATTGAAAACGGCATCTACAAAGTCAATAATGACATAACCATCAATGACTCAATAGAAAAAAAATCAGAGTCACTTACACAAAAAATAACTAATATAAAGGAGCTTCAATTACTAGAATATAACAACATAAATATTGGCCCTGGCATTGCATCAAGCTTAATCTCAAAACATAGGTGTACAGAACCTGACCTAAAAAAATTAAGTCAAGAATTAAATTCATACACCCAACAAAGCATTCTTTTTCTTGAAAGCTTTCAAACGGCTGCTTTAGATCATATTCATATCAGCGATACTATATACATCTATAATGGTAGGCACTACAACACTTACCCGCAGTCTCTTTTCTGCGAGCAACTGGGGTGTAATATACTTTATTATGAGCGAATGAATAGTGGAAAAAATCTAACGATCCAAAAGCCACGTATTCATGATTTTTTGTTGAGAAGTAAAATTGCTAATGACTTTTGGATAAATGCTACAGATAAATCAAAAATTGACACTGGTCATTCGTTTTTTCAAAAACAAGAAAAAAATACATTCAGCAAAAATAATGATGATGAATTATTAGTTAACAAACCTTATATAGTTTACTTCCCTTCCAGTGAGGACGAATACGCTAGCTTAGATGAAAGAATATCATTATCAACTCTATTTAAAAGCCAAAGAGACGCTGTTCAGTGGCTAGCAGCTTGGGCTAGCAGTCAAGAAGCTTATCAATTAGTCATACGATTGCATCCTAACCAGAAAGAAATATGCCAAAAAGATTACTCCTTTTGGCACAATAAACTTAACGGGAAGAACGTAACTATAATTCCTAGTCACTCAAACATAAGCTCGTATAAAGTAGCATTGAAAGCTAAGAAGGTAGTTAGCTTTTTATCGACAATGGGCGTCGAAGCAACTTATATGGGTATCCCTAGTATTACGGTTGGAAATCCGATATATAAAGGATTTGATGCTGTTTATGAGCCTCAATCGCCTGAGCAATTACATATATTATTAGAAGACGAAATTTCTCCGAAAGAAAAGGAAAATACTCTTCCATTTGGATATTACAATTTTAAATATGGACAGCCTTGTAGTTTTTACAAAGAACTCTCTTTAAAAAACTTTGAAGATTACGGACAACTATTTGTAGTGCGCAAGTAAAACGCAAGCGCCACTAACTCCATCTATTCAGGCGTCACTTAGACCGGTAATGTCTCTTTCCACTGCCAGGGCAGCAGCATGTCGAGGTCATCATCGTTGAGGGTGGCAGGGTTGCGAAGACTTACTGCAAGTAGTCGTAGCGCGACAGGCCATTGGCTTTGGCGGTTTCGATCAGGCTGTAGATCGCCGCGCTGGCGTGAGCGCCGCTCGGGGTGTGGCTGAACAGCCAGTTTTTACGCCCCACCACGAACGGCCGGATAGCGTTCTCCGCCGGATTATTGTCCAGCGGGATCAGACCATCGTCCAGGAACCGTGTCAGGCGCGACCACTGGTTGTTCAGGTAGTGCAGGGCTTTACCTAGCGTATTTTGGGCAGCACCTGGGCCAGTGACTTGTCGAGCCAGGTGCGCAGTTGATCGATCAGTGGGCGGCTCTTCTGTTCGCGCAGCGCGTGACGCGCCTCGAGTTCAAGGGCCTTCGCTTGTTTTTCCACACCGTATATCCTGTAGCCACAACTCACGCCAGGACGAGGTGGTTTTGTTTTATTCACGTAAATAATTCATGAAAAAATCAGCTTTAAAAGAGCGCTGTACTGAAAATTTTAGTACTTTGACGCTAAAATAGCGCTGTCACTTTTTAAAATTGGAATACCCTTTAGAATCGGAAACGCTATACCAGTATCGATTGAATAGTAACAGTCTTTTTTATGTTCTAGTAAGTAGTCTGTACCTGGAACCGTAAAGTGGCTACCCCCTTCATATGTTGCGTAACTCGGAGGCACTTTAATTATAAAACACGCTGTTGGGTTCAGTGCGTTAGAAGAGTGAGTAATCGGAATAATATTCTCAACACTACCGCCCAAATTTTTGACGACATTTTCTACGTCTTTAATATAACCAAGCCTATCCATTCTCTCACGGCCTTCTTTAGAACAAAGCTCATAACATGGTTCAAAAAGCACACATTTATCTCTCGAAACCCTAAAAAGTTCATTAACAATTTCGCTTAACTGGCTACCGTTCGCCTCCAAAGCATGGCTGGAAGTAACAATATCAACAGACTTTGTCGGAAGAGGGATTTCGAGCATATCTGCCACTAAAGGCTTCATCTTAATTGAGGCACCATGAATATCGTTCCAAAATGAACAACCTTTATAAATCCTAGACCAACTTATCTCTAGGTTATAAACCATTTTTGGTTTTACTGAAATGCGGTCTACCATTAAAGCTATTGTCCATAACTCACCTGCGCCAACGTTTAAAATCACGCTATCTTTGTTAATATGTCGCTCAAGAATGTCTCCACCTTCGTCCGTATACATTCTTTTCTTTTCTTCATTATTGTAGAAATCTCTGATGTATGTTCCTGCCTGTAGATCATAAGCTATCTCAATTGCTAACGATCTACTATTTGGTACCGATTTTTGGACGAGATCCATTACATTCTGCCCGTTTTTATACGCGTCTCTACATTCCAAAAACAACTTATAATTCATTTTTCTTAACTCCTTCAGTAAGTGCGCCTTTCAGCATGCCAGCATGTGGAACCAAATCATTTCCACAAAAGCTTAATTTCTTTGAGCGTTAGCATATTCGTTCTTTTCGCTTCAACTATTTAGAAAGCCTCCGAATTACTAGCCCGGATATCTTACGCGGAGTAACAAAAAGTGGTTGAAGCTGCTATCGTCATAAATTCGGATAATGAATGTTTAACTTAGGTCGGTAAAGCCCGTGAGTGTATCGGCGACAGGCCACTGATGGGCTCAAACCAGAATCATAATAATATAAGGCTATGAACCTCCGATATTCGTTTAGGGAGAGGAATCGAGCGGCAAAAACCTCTTTTCTTATGTATTACAGTAACTTTAGAATCTACAGAAACAGGACTACGACCAACATTTAACCGCGAAAAGTTTCTGTTCTTGCTTTCGCCCACAAAGCAATACTTATCATTTTCCTCGTAGCCTCGAACAAAACCTGACAATACAAACTGACTCTCAAAATTATTGGTTAACACTTCTCCTTTGAAAGAGTTCAATATCCTAAGCGAGCCATCGATAAAATCAACACTGTGCGGCATAGTAAGGTTGTTCACTACTACCTTCATTTCACCAGTTTCAAGATTGACCTCTACTAAACCGCCATCATATACTCCTCTCTTCCAGTTTCCGGTAACAGAGAACATAGAAACGTATGCAAAACTGCCTACAACAATAAGGTCATTACAATGATGTTGCGCGGACGAGTATTCTGTCTTTTTATCACTAAAGGGATACTCGAATAAAGTTTCGCCCTGCGAGCTGATCCCAACAATGGAATCATTATAGCTTGAAATAAAAACCCATCCGTCTTTAAACGACCTTAACCCATGAGGTCTGGACGACTTGGGAAGTGAAATAACTGATGACACGTTATACTCAGCATCAAGCACGACAATCCCCTCACCTTGTGAGGATATCGCAATTCCATCGTTGTATCTGATCATCCCATGGATATTACCTGGATAAAGCTTTTCAATATCTGGATAATCAGAGTCACCTTCTTGTATTTTATAGACGCCGCCACCTGAATCATCGGTTGCATTCGAAGGTAAACCACTTGATATGAGGAATTCAAAACGCTCATCTTCAAGCTCTGCAATTTCTAGGCGCTCTTCTAGGTAATCCGAAACCCTAGCATCCTTACCCCAGGCAAAACCTAATCTTTCAAGTTGTGCTTTCACTTCAGAAACTGACGTGGTGCATATTACGACTTCAAACTCATCAGACCTATTGCGTAGAACCTCAGGTGACTTAATTTCAATTCCATGAAAAAACCCACCGACCAAATCAGGATTATTGTCTACAATAAATGCAGGTTTATTTTTTAGTGATTTTTCAGCTACAACACCACTACCAAAAAACACCAAACCACGGATATTTTTACGCATCTATTTAAATACCTTTGCCAAATAAGATAAATTGCTTGTTTGGAGTCCTCGCAAAGCTGCTAGATTCTTGAACCAAAGAAAAATGCTTGCTAAGAACTGCAGATCTATTACCATCCCCGGTTTTTATTAGCTTAGTAAATGATGAAAGGCGGTGTTCCACGTACCACTGGTAACCACTCTCACTAACCCCTAACCATTTAAAGAAAGGCTTGATTTCAACTGAGGCACCAGCATATTCTGACTTTAACTCTATTAACGTATTAGCATCTACGCGACCATGCCGAATTTCGCGCGCCAAGTGGTCATCAAACTTTCTATACCCAGTTCTTTTTAACTTTAGGAGATCGTGAATATTGTAATAAACTGAACTTCCAGCGCGCTCATATGGATCAAATGTCGTCGAATTAGGCTCAGGCCAAAATCCAAACTGGCATGAACTTGAATTTTGACTCAACGGGTCCCACCGAAAAAAATTACTCAAATATAAACCCTGAATATTCCGACGTGCTATTTTTTTTATAGCAGGGTATCTATAGTAATTCAGTTTGCGTGTATCAATCTGCGCACCATTACCTATCAGGGTATCAACTTCCACATTAAATAAGTCATGTTCCCTACGACTCCACCTAGACATCTCAACAGAATCAAGATGACTGAACTTACCAACTTGTTCAACACTTTGATTTTGCCCCCATATTACTAACGGTATATTCCGATCATGGGCCACATGAACTGGAAATGCAGTATGAAGATTATGAAAGGGCAAAAGAATACTATCGTACTTTCTTAGACTAGTCTTAATTAACTCTTGGTAAACATGGAAATCTGGATTAAAAAAGACGGAGTCAACGTCAAAATACGTAATTAGATTATGAAGATTATGCCATCCGATATCATTTTTAAAATAATCATTCACACCCACGACTAAAGGGGAAAGGCCTAAATCTAGCACGAGGGACAATACGTAATAATCCTCGGCGTCACCTACAACTGGAACTACACAGTCATATGACTTATTTCTCTTTGTAGAGACATCTAAAATTTCAATTAAAGCTTTACGCCTTTCCTCCCAATTTATTGAATCTTTTTCTTGATGGGTAATGCAACCGCTACAAACCCCGTTATATAACTCTAACCCAAACGGATGATTTATTGGATATAAACACTTCTTACAGGCCAGCATATTTTTTAGCCTCCAAGATTGAATATTCTTTATGAAGGACTCTATTATCTATTGAGACAGCAGCCACCCCTTCTGACTTAGCCCTCTTGATCACATCTAACCCTATCCCCCCCATTAAAATAGTTCGAGGCAATGGAAATTTAATATCTTGGAGTGCATTAAAGGAAAAAAGGTTATCGAAACCATCGGCATCAGTATCATAAACGATCAACTCATTACACAGGTTATGCAAGCTTTCAAAATCAATTTCTTCTACTCCAATAAATCTATTCTGGCTTGGTATAAACACCCTGACTTTATCGTTATTATAAGAAATTGGAATCAAACACTGTATAGCTTGATGACCAAAGAGTGTTGCCGCTTCCTCTATTAAGGAATAATTTCCTTCGAATACCGCAGAAGAGAAGACAAGCCTCTCTACAGGGAGACGACGAATTTTCTCAAGATCTTTTAAGGATCTAATTCCACCACCAAAACTTAAAGGGCTTAATGTATTACAACTCTCCAATACATCTATGTCGGCATTGTATGCTTGCGCGTCGTCTTCCGATCTCGCATATCGTAATACGGTTATTTCATCACACTCATATTCATCCAAAGAGTCTAAAATGAATTGTAGATTACCAAGCGGGCGCAGTAAATTCCAGCCATATGACTGGACTGCTACCCTATTTTTCATAATAATTGAAGCGCCGATTCTCAAACTACATCCTCCTACAAGATGTGTCGAAGGAATTCTATACCAGACTGCTGGCTTTTTTCGGGATGATACTGAACACCTATTACATTGCGACTAATAACTACCCCACTGTAATTTTTAAGCGAGTTAGATATTGGAAAACTACGTTGATCTCTATCACCGTTTACAGCAGCGTACTCATGATTGTAAAAAAATCGCCCACATAAGACCTTAGCCCTAGTTAATTTTGCCTTCCGCCAATGCTCCGATATGTCTACTTGTCGAAAATCAAAGTTTGTCTGCTCCCAACCATTGTGGGTGCCGACTCCCCTAAGACGTTCAACCTTCCCTCCGAGAATCCCAAGCGTTTGGACTCCCCCATCTTCCTCTGAATACTCAAACATTACTTGAAAACCCAAGCAAATGCCCAATAAGCGACCACCTGCACTGACATGATTCTGGACAGCGTTATCGAAACCTGTTTTTCTCAGTTTATGCATAAACTTCCCTGCTGCACCAACGCCCGGCATCACTAGTAACTCGCTATTAATATCCTCAACTCGATTAATCACGTTAACATCGCAATTAACTTTGGCAAGCCAGTTAGTGACTGAACGGGTATTACCTATCCCTAAATCTATTAAATCAGCTTTCACTATCAACCCCTACTACAAATTTAGGTTGTGGCCGTCCGATACCTGAAACGTCAAACAAGTCGACATTAACCCACTTGTTGGCAATAGTCCAAAATCTATTATTGTCGATCCCTACATAATCGCAAAAGCCATTAATGATTCGATCCGAGCATACACCATCATATTTTTTGACTATTTCGACTCCTTCTTCACGCGATAACTCTCCACCTCGTATTTTTTCGTTGACTAAATCTGTAGCTCTACCGAAGCCGAACTTATAATATTTCAACATCATATTAATGTTCGTAAACTCCTCATCCAACATTGATGCGTTAGATATATCACCAGTCTCTACCTCATCACCTGGACGCAATGTTAGGCCTTGAAGAGCAGCGTATGTAGAGTTTTGCTCGTTACTCCAATCGTCCCAAGCAGCACCTAGGTAGAATATTTTTATTTTTTTTCTTTTGAATTGTATCTCACCTGGATAAAAGTAGTGCTTTGCCTTGTAAGATTCAGTCACAAAGCTTGTGATCCAGTCATTACCGCCTTCAGTTAGTGTATTTAATTTTCGCAGATTATTTCCATCAAACTCATCTACACCTTCAACCGCCGAGTCTCCGACTTGTAGTGCTGGATTTTCGCCCCAAAAGATCATGTTTACGCCATGTTCAATGGCAAGCCGAGGTACTGTAGAAAACAGTGACATTTCGGTCGATTTACAAACGTTGCCAAACTTTTCGAATGACTCTAGGGCTAACGAAGCAGCGGTCTTGGGAGCCGGTGTAACTGCCATCAAGTCAAACCCCATAGAAATCAAATTACTTAGATTCTCTGCGCCAATATCGCTCATTTGTTTAGGAGGATAAGCTGCACACACTAGCAATGGACGTAGCCCTAAACGATCTCTCACCCAATGTGCTTGTCTCGTACTATCCTTTCCACCACTTACGCCGACGATACAATCATAAGATCCTTTAGATCTTTGTTTCTTTTTTGCTGCTGCGATTAGCTCTTCTAACTGACGTAGCTTTAATGAACTAGACCCATTGCTACTCGTAGTCGCGTATCTACACGCGATGCATATACCGCCTGAAAATTGAGCATTGGGTCGAAGATCTGTTGTTAGACATGTTTTACAGTATTTCAACGTTTAAGATTCCAAACTTTCCCAGCAGACTGGGGTGTTTTTAAAAATATCTGTTTTCAACTTCTTACCAATTAATTCTTCCATATATTTCGGCTCTATACCATATCCAGGCCTAACGCTTCTAATATCAGCGTCAGAAAGAATTGCACCTGCTTTTAAATCATTAACGAAATACAAAGAACGCCTGAACTTTACATTTCCGTGCTCACTTGATTTTCGCCCGTAGTCAACCTCACCTATTGCCTTCCAGGCCGTTTTACTGTCCCTGCAGAGCGCAGCCAGATCGGCAGGCTCCAGTGAGAAGCTATCGTCAGGGCCACCGCCGTTCCGATCCAGTGTAAAGTGTTTTTCAATCAGGGACGCTCCCATCACAATGCTAGCAATTGCAGTGGTGTTATCCAGAGTATGGTCCGACAAACC
This sequence comes from Halomonas sp. ISL-56, assembly GCF_018612805.1. NCBI lineage: Bacteria > Pseudomonadati > Pseudomonadota > Gammaproteobacteria > Oceanospirillales > Halomonadaceae > Halomonas > Halomonas sp. ISL-56. The sequence goes on from NZ_JAGGRO010000022.1 coordinate 63,549, forward strand.
AGTGACCAACCCGAAACGCTCAATCATGTCTGCAATCGTTCTCAGGTTGTAGTCTTCTGCGGGAGCAGGATAACCGCTAACACAATGCAGAATGGCCAGCTGCTTGCAGCCACCTTCTCTTGCTGCCGTAATTGCTTCCTCTATTTCCTCAGCATTGGCCATGCCGGTGGATATGATCATGGGCTTACCGGTAGCAGCGACATAGCGAATGAGTTGCAAGTCGACCGATTCAAATGAAGCAATTTTATAGGCTGGTGCATTCAGCTCTTCCAGCAGATCCACAGCGGTGGAATCGAAGGGAGAGCTGAAAATTGGAATACCTATCTTTCTAGAGTGTTCGAAGAGAGGTTTGTGCCAATCCCAAGGAGTATGAGCCCACTCATAAAGCTCGTACAACGTTTTGCCATCCCATAGGCCGCCTTTAATCTGAAAATCTGGTAAGTCGGAATCCAGCGTAATAGTATCCGGTGTATACGTCTGAATTTTTAGAGCATCCGCACCCGCTTTTTTGGCTTCGTCAATAATTCGAAAAGCTGTTTCGATATTGCCATTATGATTGGCTGACATCTCGGCGATGATGTAAGGGGGCTGATCAGAACCGATCTTCCTTCCGGCTATCACTACATTATTCATCATTCAGCTTCTCCAAAACGATCTTGTATTTTTGCCCATGTATCTCACACCAAGCAGGGTAGCGATCCGGGTCGCACATCCTTAGCAGATCAAACTGTTCTGAGATTGATTTCTCAGGATTGATTTCACTGTCTTCTGGGCCCCGGCGACGATAATAGCTAGGCTCTGCAATGCCACTTTGAGGTTTCGGATTAATTTTGCTTAATGGCTCAATGGCTTCTGACATTAACTCAATCTCAGCCTCGAAGAGCGAGTGATTTACTTCATACCAGAGAGCGGTTTTCTCGATCGGGATGATCCGCTTGCGCCAGATTCGACCGGTATCTACTTGATCTTCGGCTTCCAAGAGGCTTAGGGTAATTTCTTTGGCACCATGTACTATTTCCCAGACATGGGGACTCCAACCACGGCCTTGTGGTAGATCGCTGGCGTGTAGAACAAGTATGTGTCGGTATCTAGCCCGATGCTCCTGCTTGATAATGTCTGAACAGGAAACCAAAAATAGAAAATCCCCACCTCTCAGTTCTGACCGGGAGCGAGCAAGCTCAATCTGATGTACTCCTTCGTGCTGCTGCACCCAACGCTTCAAGTAAACGTTAACAGGGTGGGCGACGTCGCTGCATAAGATGGTGATCTTCATACGTTGTCCCCAGGGCACAGAGTGCTTACTACGCGTAGACATCCTTTTCCATCGCAGACTTTCTCAGCATTATCCGACATATGCATCAGTATTGAATGCTGAGCATTCAGTTTTTGGATTACACTTCTAACCCGTCCGTCAACGCCACTTATAGATGACTTTTCAGCACAGCCCGCTTTCTCAAGCGCAGCTGCAATCAACCTTTGGTTGTTTGCCAGTACAACCACTATTGACGGCAAGCCCAGGCAACATCGCTCCCAAGAGGTGCTACCAGCCCCGCCAATTGAAAAATCAGCGGCACACATCCGCGCGGCGATATCATTGACACTTACACTCACCGTTGACTGAAAAGGAAGCTCCAAAGCCTGTTTTTTTACATATTCAAGATGAGGAGCAGACCTGCCCATCACAATGTCCAACTCGGTCTCTGTTGGAAGAGTGCTGTTTGAAAGGACTTCTAGCACCTCGCCCGTAACATTGGTGCGGTCAACGCCGCCCAAAGAGATCAGGATTCGCTTGAACTCCGGTGCGCGCCTGCGTTCAAGGCTGGTCGGCCTCAGCTCTGCAAATTCTGGACGAAGTAGCGCAAACTGCGGACCGATCAGTTTGGTACAGGTCGAAGGGATCAGCGCTTCGTAATCTGCAGATTCGCGCCCCAGATTTTGATCCAATAACACCGCACACTCATGCTCCCGGTCAGCCAAGTCATCAATCACCATAATCTGGCCAACGGCTTCGGCCAGTTGGCACTCCCATTGGCTGTCGAGTGCGTAATGGTCGGCAATCAGCCAGTCAATGTTGTTCCGGGCGAGCACTTCAAGCGTTTGCTTAGCATCGGTTTCCCATGGAACGCCCAGCCAACCGGAATGTGCAAGCGTCGGTTCATCTTTTGCTAACGTTTCTAATTGGGCTGGAGACTGCAGCAGATGAAGATCAAAACCCTTTTCAGTAATCAAACCTGCCAGATGGCCTTCATGGTTTCTACAAATAAACAGGCACTGATGGCCCTGCCGACGCAGCTCTTCAGCCAGAGTTAGGCAACGCATCACATGGCCGGTGCCGATTTGGATTGAGGCATCGGCGCGGAAGGCAACCTTCATTGAGTCTCCGTTTCTGCCTGCATTGCTTTAAAAAGCCACTCAGCACGGATCCAGTCTTCAGGGGTATCGATATCCTGTACGCGGTGGCGTGGTAGTTTTACCGGCAACGAGTCTTCGCCAAAGATCGGCTTTTCTTCCAACCAGGCATCAGCTGTCCCCCAGTAAAACTGACCCGCATCGTGCCAGGCTTCTTCCAGGTCTTGGGATCGCGTCTGGAAATGCTCTGGGTTAAACATAGCAACCCGGCCATTCTCAGTGATCCGAATAGCCCGCTGAATCGGAAAAGCGTAACTGGTTACCGAAAATACAAAGCTCGCACCGCTTTGTTGAATTAGTTTCCAGCCACACAGGAGGGCTTCTGAGGTGACGAAAGGTGCCGTGGCGTAGACGCAACAGGCATAGTCAACCTTCACTTCATGATTACTGAGCCACTGAACTGCATGGCGAATTACCGGAAGTGTGCCCGTATAGTCATCAGCCAGATCGCTTGGGCGAAGAAATGGAACTTCTGCACCCCATTGTTCGGCTACGTCGGCGATTTCAGGATCGTCTGTGGACACAATAATTTTGTCAAAACAACCGCTGGCTTTTGCAGCTTCAATTGACCAGGCAATCATCGGTTTGCCACAGAATTTTGTAACATTTTTGCGAGGGATACGTTTGCTGCCGCCACGAGCGGGGATGATCGCAACTCGGCTCATAAATAGCTTCCAACTTTCAAAGCTGTTTTCAGCACCTGCACCACGGCATCCTGCTGCTCATCCGTCAGCCCCTGGAACATCGGTAAACTGATCGCTTCCCGATAATACTGCATCGCTTTCGGGAAGGCTTCTGGTTTAAAACCCATGTCTTGGTAATAGGGCTGGGTATGTACAGGGATATAGTGCAGATTCACTCCTATGCCTTGCTCTCTCAAAGACTCAAACACTTGTCGGTGAGTTTTGTTGATTGCACCCAGTTGCAGGCGAATCACATATAAGTGCAAGCCGGTATAACTGTCAGGGTGCTGCCAGGGCGTCATTACGGGCAGATCTTTTAAGAGTTTATCGTAACGTTTGGCCAGCTCATGACGACGGGATATAAAAGCATCCAGCCTATCCATCTGACTGATGCCCAACGCAGCCTGCAGCTCGGTCATGCGATAGTTATAACCCAGCTCCACCTGCTGGTAATACCAGGGGCCATCCGGCTCATGCGTCATGAGGTTCTGATCACGGGTAATGCCGTGGCTGCGCAATAAGTTCATGCGGCTAGCCAGTTTCTCATCATTGGTCAGCGCCATGCCGCCTTCAGCGGTGGTAATAATCTTTACCGGGTGGAAGCTGAAGACAGTAATGTCACTGTAGCGCCCACTACCTATAAATTCGCCCTTATACTTGCCGCCAATGCCGTGGGAAGCATCTTCAACGATACGGAAACCAAAGCGCTGGCCCAGATTATAGAGCGCTTCCATATCGCATGGCTGGCCACACAAATGAACGGCCATCAACACTTTCGGTAGGCGGTTATTCCGCTTGGCTTCTTGCAACTTGGCTTCAAGAGCCTTTGGACATAGGTTGTAGGTTTTCGGGTCGATATCCACGAAATCGATCCGGGCACCGCAATACAATCCACAATTGGCAGAAGCCACGAAGGTAATGGGCGTCGTCCACAACCAATCACCCGATCCCAATCCCAGCGCTTTGCAGGCAATGTGTAAGGCTGAAGTCGCGCTGTTTACAGCAAGCGCGTGTTTGGCACCCACATGTTCAGCCACTTTCTGCTCGAAAGCAGGCACTTTCGGGCCTTGTGTCAGGAAGTCTGACGTCAATACCTTAACTACAGCATCAATATCAGATTGAGTGATATCCTGTTTGCCATATGGAATCATGATCAAATCTTGCCGATTTTGTTATAATGGTTATCAATCCAGGTTTTTAGCTCGTCGTCGGTCATCCATTCGGTGTTGTTATCGCTTGAGTAAACAAAACCTTCAGACACTTTTTTGCCATCCTTGATACGTTCTACGGAGTTACCCCAGTTATTAATACTCGGCAATATCTTGAAGTGCTCCGCGTACTCGTAGGTAAAGTGGGAGTCTTCTGAACCAATCATTTGTTCGTGCAGTTTTTCGCCAGGACGAATGCCGACTATTTCTTGCTTGGCCTCTGGTGCAATAACCCGCGCCAAATCTGTGACCTTCATTGACGGAATTTTCTTTACATAAATCTCGCCACCCACCATGTCTTCAAAGGCATGCCATACCAGTTGCACGCCCTGCTCCAGACTAATCATAAAGCGAGTCATGCGTGGATCGGTAATAGGCAGTACACCCTTATCCTTAATCGACATAAAGAACGGTATTACGGAACCGCGTGAGCCCATCACATTGCCATACCTAACCACGGAAAATTTGGTTTCATGACCACCAGCGTAGGAGTTACCCGCTACAAAAACTTTATCAGACGCTAGTTTGGTAGCACCGTACAAATTAATGGGGCTACTGGCTTTATCAGTGGACAACGCAACAACCCCTTTGACCCCTTTGTCGATACACGCATCGATCACGTTCATGGCACCGTTGATATTTGTTTTGATGCACTCAAAGGGATTGTACTCGGCAGTGGGTACAATTTTGGTTGCGGCAGCATGTACTACGTAATCGACGCCATCCAAAGCTCGATACACACGCTCCCGATCACGTACATCGCCAATAAAAAATCTTAGACGATCATCGCCTTGAAACAACCTGGCCATCTCCCACTGTTTCATCTCGTCACGAGAGAAGATGATGACCCGGCGAGGGTTGTAGCGATCGAGCAGCATAGGAACAAAGGTGTGACCAAAGGAGCCGGTTCCGCCGGTAATCAAAACTGATTTATCGTTAAACATATGCACCTTTTTCAAATGCGTAGAAAACCATTGAACCACTATCTAGTAAATCTGTTTTTTTGGCATGGCGTGCAAATGTTTTTTTAATTCTTTCACAAACAAACTTATCTTCTTCAGCCGTAGTTACAACGACAGACGATGATATTCTTACTATTTCTCGTGCAAGCTTTTCAGAGTTCTCGGAAAACCCCGAAAAATTGCTTATAATTGTGGTTTTATAATGCTTATTCGGAGCATTAAATTCAGCACCATCTATGTCTACTATGAAGGTGTTTTTATCACCATTCGCGCTTTTAACTGCGTTATTACTACCTCTAAAAAGAAGATTACCGAGCGTAGCAAACTCTAGGATATCGCAAGGTTTCTCCACACCTATATCATTGAGCTTTTTTAAAAAATCACCAGCCATTTTTTTATTTTTTATATAATTGACACCGGCGGTAGCTTTAGCACTCTTATAATAAAAATCAGCAACTTTTCTTCTACCTTCACGCTCGTGAAAAGCACCTATCCAGTTCAGGGAATTACTTAACATAAGCGATTTATCCAGCTCGCTTTTACTCGACCATATCGACTGCCCATGAAGCCTATAGGCAGCTGGTTTGATGTTGGCCAAATATTTCCCTTTACCAGACAATCCGAGCCTAGTAATTGTCAAATTATCTCCATTTCCTATTCTAGAACCTTCAGGAATAGCATTTGCATATTGGACTTCTTTTCTAAAAAATCTTGTCAATGTTAGTAGAAAACAGTTATTCAACAAAAGGTCTTTCTCAGAAAAATCTCTTTTCTCTTTATCGGGAAGCTTAGACCAACTAACAACCTCTTTATCCTTAAAAACAAACGCATTATGATAGCAGACCGAATAGTCTGGATTATTCTCCATAAAATCATACTGTTGCTGAAGTTGACTTTCATCAACCCAGTAGTCATCTCCCTCACACATAGCAATATATTTGCCGCGCACCATTTCTTTCAATTTATTTGAAATATTTTTATTTTGAGACCTTAAGTTAGTCTCGTTAAAAACTGGAAATATTAAACTAGGGTATTCGTTTGCATACTTACTGACAATCTTCTGGGTATCGTCAGTTGACGCGTCATCAATTACAATCACTTCAAACGGAAAATTAGTTTTTTGCGACACAAAACCTTTCAGAGCATCCTCAATATAAGGGCCATGATTATAGGTAGGGCACAAAACCGTCACTACCGGTTCGCCTTTGACATGCTCACTTTGAGGGATCAGTGGCCCTGCTGGTGGTGGCACCTGTGATTTTAGCTCTGGCGCTTTAGGCAAAAGCTCCTGCGCTTCAAGAAACTCTAGCGCCTTTTCCTTGCTAACGTCAGCCATCAGATCAAACGCCACATCATGCGCAGCAAACACTGCACTCAGAATAAACGCCAGTTTTGTCTTGTTTTCATCACTCAGAGCCGCCATGCGCTCATAGGAGGGAAGAAATAGCACATCGGCGCTTTCCTGCTCAGTAGCGCAAGGTGCGCGGGCGTTTAGCTCATCTGGCAAATGGCTATAGTGGCTAATGTTATGGAAGCGGTAGAAACGAAAGTCATTACGGCTGGCCCAGTGCTGTAGTTCAGCAAAGCTAGGCTGTTTTTCATGAGTGAGCTGGAAAGGCACTCGCACCTGAATCAGCAGTGTGTCGATCAGTGCCTTTTTTCCATTTTCCAGCACGGCCATAGCGTCGCTTAGTTCATCTAGAATTAGCCAATCGAGATTTCCCAAGCCTTCAATGCTATCTATGGCTATCGAGCTAATCGGCAATTCCGCTAAAGGCTTGGCGCCCAATTGATGACGTTTGGGTAGTTTGTCTGCCGGTAGCGGTGTCAGCGTACTGGTCATTTCGGGGGCTACACAGGCATGCAGCGTGGCCGCTGTTCCATCGCCTAGCAGGGCGTGCTGGAATAACTGAATATACTCACTGCCATCATATTGCTTGGCATCTTTTACTTCACTGGCAGGGTCAAATGCGACAATACCGAAGGCTTTCGTAGCTGCCATCTGTTCGGCAAGGCCACTTTTAATTAAGCTGGCACGATTGTCGAGCACCATCACTTTGCCTTTGAACTGCCAAGTAAAATCATTCGCCAAGCAGAGATGTTGCGACTGCGACTCTTCACCAGGTTTGGCGTTCGTTCCAGTGCCAACCAACTGTTGAAACGAGTTATCGACTTTAAACGTTGGCTTGGTTGCTCGACTGGCTAACCGTTGACGGTGGCGTTTCTTCTGAGTAATAGCGAAATCTTTGTTGCCAGCACGTAGCCCTACTAGAGGCGTTAAAGCGCTAATCAGCCTATCAGTAGCGCGGTCAAGTTGGTGCCTCTCTTTGCCTACCTGCCAGGCACGATCGACATAGTCCTGATAAAGGTCTTCGTCATCGAAAAAGCTGATGACTGCATCCGTTAAAGGTTGTAGCTCTTCGTCACTGAGAAGATGTTGGTAGGGTTCTTCATAACAAGCATCCGGAAAATCAAAGGCGATACCCGCGTCACCGATCATTTCGGGCATACCACCACGGTTAGTAATCAGTGCTGGAATCCCGTTAAGCATAGCTTCAGCCAGCATACGCCCAGAGCTTTCCCACCATAGGCTAGGTGCAACGACCATACGGGCTCGGCTGTAGGGGCCACGCATATCGCTGGTGTTTGGTGTCACAATGACATTGCTTAAAGAACTACGCTGTCCGCCCACTCGGCGTGTAGTCTCCCGCAATACAGCTGGCCAGTCGGCCCGGGCTTCTACCACTTCAAGCACAATATCAGGTCTTTCACGCTCCAGCTTTTCCGCCAACTGTACAAAGATGCTGGCACCCTTTTGCCAACTAGGGTTAACAAACAGCAGCCGTTTTCGCTCATGGTGTTCGGCGATAAAATTCTCTGGGGAGATGAATTTGCCCACCGGCTTTGCGGCATAACCCACTGTTTTTCGGTACATATCTGCAGTGGCCTGGCTATCGGTGAGGATCAAATCGATATCACGGCACCAGTTTGATGCTTTATAGTTGCCATTGGCTAGATAGAAGGCTACAGGAATACCTCGATCCCGCGCTTCCGCGGCAATTAACATATCCAAGGTTTGGCCGCCGTAGAACCAAACAACATCAGGCTTAAATGAATCCAGCATATAAAGATACTGGCTATACCAAAGCCCCTCTTCATGTGCTGTAAAATGGTTGCGGTTGTGACTATAGCTAACCACCAATTGATGGTTCAGCGGGCCATCGTTTGCCTCTACTAATTGATGCAACTGGGCATTCAGGTCTGGGAACTGCTCCCTGAGCCGCCCCATTCCCTTGGGATTATCAAAAATAGTTGCCCCCAGCACCTGAATCTCATAGCCACGCGCCGCAAGCTGCAACAACATTTGGCGAACGGTCATGCTCGCACCGCTGGAGGTGTCCAATAAGCAGGAAGGATTAGCCCAAAGCAGGCGAGGTTTGCGTTTTTGAGTAGCAGGGGCAGAGGAGGTCTTGACCATGAAGCGGCTCACAGAGAAAAATGGCAATTTATGCAGTTTACCCTGCTAGCGCAGTCAGCAAAGGCACGAATGCGCCCGTATTTGAGTATGTGTTCTCACGATCAGCGCCACGCTGAGGTTGAAGTAAGCCACATATTGAGATTTTACGTATAAAGAGCTTTCGACTACTAACTCTAAATAAGGCGCCAGAAGCGCAGCAAAGCCGAGATTATCAGGTTCACACGCAAAAACGGGGCCTATCGGCCCCGTCGTTACTTTCTTTTGACCATTACTGGCTAAAAGATTAGCCCAACAGAGACAGTACAGACTGCGGCGTTTGGTTAGCCTGTGCCAGCATAGAAGTACCAGCCTGCTGAAGAATGTTAGCGCGTGTCATGTTCGAAACTTCCACTGCATAATCGGCATCTTCTATCCGCGAACGGGCTTCAGATAGGTTAGTGGAGGTAGTCGCCAAGTTATCGATTACCGAGTCAAAACGGTTAAGCGTCGCACCTAGTGTTGCACGACTGGTATCTAGTGTTGCGGTTGCAGCATCAACAGCGTCAATCAGGCCTTTGAATTCACCGTTAACAACACCTGCAGCCCCACCGGACGTAATTGCAAACTCACCAGCAGTAACTGCCGCAGAACCTGAGTTTAAGCCCAGACCTTCAACAGTGGCGTCAAGCCGATTAACGGTGATGACGTCTTCAGCCTCGGTATTGGAGCCAACCTGAATATTAAGAACCGCGCCAGCACCACTTGCAACGTTCAGCAGGTTTGTACCGTTAAAGTTGTTGCTGCCCGCTACACGATCAATTTCAGCTAAACGCTCATTGATCTCAGTAACAATGGCATCACGATCTGCTTGGGCGTTGGTGTCGTTGGCACCCTGTACCGCTAGCTCACGAATACGCTGCAGGTTGTCGTTTACTTGGTCAAGGCCGCCTTCCATGGTCTGTACCAGGGAGATACCGTCGCTAGCGTTACGGCTAGCTTGATCCATGCCGCGAATCTGAGCGGTCATTTTGTTGGCAATGGCTTGACCAGCGGCGTCGTCGGAAGCGCTGTTAATGCGCAGGCCTGAAGACAGACGCTCTTGCGCTTTGGCCAGCATAGACTGAGAGTTGGACAGGTTGTTCTGGCCGATCAGGGCGGTAATGTTAGTGTTGATTACAGACATGTGAGTGCTCCTCGAAATTTAACTGGCCTTATGGCCTGCTTAGCGGCGCTTGCGTCGCCGTTATTATAATTAACGGCAGCCCCGCCGACTTCTTTAGAAAAAATTGCTGTTTTTTGTGTAATTTACTGTAACTCTTCCAACTAACATCTCAACTACAGGCACAACTGATTGCTTAATTGCTTTTCTGCATGCTACCCAGCATGTCGAACTGCTGAGCGAGGTAGCTGCTCATTGAGTTCATTTGGGCGATCAAGCCATCCAGTTGCCCAAACTGCTTGCGGTAACGCTCTGTGCTGCGCTCGATACTAGCCTCCATGCGCAGCTTGCGCTCATCAAGGCTTTCAACTCGCTGCTGGGCGCTAGTCACAGAGCTTTGAATAATACCGTTTTCTGCAGTGATGCCTTCAAGCGTGGCGTTTAATCGTCCTGCAAAACCACCTTCTTCATTCTCACCCGCAAAAAAAGCAGACAGCCCTTCAGGGTTATTCGTTACCGCATCAGCTAATTTATCTTCATCGACTTTCAGCCGCCCCTTCTCATCAATGGCAATACCCAGTTGAGAAAGGCGTGAAATATCGCCTGTTCCGAGGTTGTCTGTGATATCCCGGCGTAGGCGGTCTTCAATGGTGCGCACGGTGCGGTCGCCCACTAGCTCGCCTGATGTTTCGCCTTCTCCGTTGTAGGCCGTCATTCTGCCAACGGTGGATTTCATTTCATTGTAGTTTTTAACGAACTCGTCAATGGCTCCTCTCAGCGATTCTTCATCACGCTTGATGACCAGCGTAACGGGGTTACCTGAAACTGCCGTGAGGTCAAGCGTTACGCCTTGAATCGCCTCTTCAACCCGGTTGGTTTTACTGGTGATGGCGATACCATTCACGTTCAGTTTTGCATCCTGGCCCGCTCGAAGTGTAGCTGCATCCACGGTTAATGAAGCCAGGCCTGAGAAACCAATGAGTGATGCCTCTTCGCCCGTCTCTTTTGAGCTCAACGCTAAGCGATACCCCGTGCCATCATTAACGATAGAAGCGGTTACACCTGACTCTTTATCCGCATTGATTTGGTCACGAACATCTGCAAGCGTACTGCCTGCTGAAATATTAACGTCGTAACTTGTTTGTGTACCACCAGCACCAAATTCAAGCGTAAGCGTCGCATCAGCTGCTGTTAGCTCTTGGTCTAGCGCTACGCTGTTGGAAGCAGCGCTACCTGCGCGGGCCAGTTGAGTAACGGTGACTTCATAGCGACCCGCATTAGCGGTTTCACCTGCGGTCGCCAACACACCATCGCCCGTCACGGTGCTTTTTTGCTGCTTAAACGTAGAGGCCTCATTCAATGCAGCAATTGAGGTTTGCACCCTATCCATCGCTGACTCAAGGCGCCCATAAGCAGAAATCTTGGTTTGCTGAGCACTTTTCTGTTGTAAGATGGGTACAAGCTTTTGTTTTTCGGCGGCTTTTAGCTGTTCAACCAAACCATTCAGATCCAGTCCAGAACCTACACCGAGTGCTGTAATCGATGCCATGTGGCTCATTCCTTATAAGAAGTAGAGAGAAGTATCTGAATATTTTATCGGCCGCGGAGAAACAAACTTTAGAGGTAGCGCCTCTTTTTAGCTTTTTTTAAGGCATTGCAAAGAAAAATGCCCGACACATAGTGCCAGGCATTTGGTAAGCCATTCATTTAGCTAACTTATCTACTTAACTCTGGTTTTGCTGCCCTAGCACTGCGAACTGCTGGGTCAAATAGGCGCTGGTTTGGTTCATTTGCGCGACCATACTGTCCATTGCTTGGAACTGCGTACGATAACGCTCAACGGTTTGCTCAATTCGGCTTTCCGTTGTCGCATAACGCTCTTTTAACGAATCAACACGCCCTTCAGATGAGCTAACAGCGCTTTCCAGGCGCCCACCCGTACCTACTATATTCTCAAGAGCCGACGCTATTTGCCCTGCCATGCCACCCTCTGCGCTATTGCCTGCAAAAAAGCTAGCGAGCTGATCAGGTTGATTGGCCACAATACTGTCTAATCGATTCTCATCAATCTCCAGTTTGCCGTCTACTTGAAGCGAAATACCTATATCCGATAAGACGCTAAAGCCATCGCCGCCAACAACACCGCTAATTGTTTGACGCAGTTCTCTTTCAACCGCGCGAGTAGCTGCATCAGCATTCAGCCCCGCCGCTTGGCCCGTCTCTTCGTCAAAGGCTGTCAAGCTAGTAATGGTATCTTTGAGCGTATTGAAGTCATCAACAAAAGCGGTGACTTGCTCGCGGATAGCTTCGCTATCCTGCTCTACACTTACCGTGCTCGTCGCGCCAGCCTCAGCAAGATTCAAGGTAACACCTTGAATAGCGCCTTCCACTTGATTGGTAGGACTAACGATATCTATTCCATTGACGTTAAACGCCGCATCCTGGCCTGCCTGAACTACCTGTACATCAGCAGTGGTAACGTCACCAGCAAGGATGTTTGAAAAATTGGTGCTTTCAATACTGGCGTCCGCACCGGTATCGGTGGCATTAACAGAAAGCCGATAACCTTCGCCATCATTGATAATAGAAGCGCTTAAGCGACCATCGCTCTGTTGATTAATGGCATCGCGCATGTCTTCAAGCGTGCTGCCATCTGCAATGGTAATGGGATCCATGGCTCCCTCAGCAAGAGTAAAGGTTAATGACTGCTCCCCAGTCACTATGCTTTCATCTGCTGTTTCCAGACGCTCCGTCACCAGACTGCTGGCCGTTGCTAAACGTTCAACCTGCACTTCGTACTGACCTGGCTGGGCCTCATTGCTGCTGACAGCACCAACGGCGCTGCCTTCGACATTGGTTGTTAGGCTCTCGAATGTCGACCCATCATTGAGGGCCTCTGCAGAGCTTTGAAACTGCTCAAGCGCATTTTGCAACTTACCATAAGCAGATATTTTGGTATCTTCAGACTGAATCTGCTTCGCAATGGGCTCAAGCTTTGCTTGTTCTGCCGTTTTTAATTGCTCCAGCAAGCCATTCAGATCCAAACCAGAGCCAATACCTAGTGATGTAATAGCAGCCATAGAACCAATACCTTTTTTGAATACATGTTGCTACGCTTACTGTCTTCAATTAGCGTTCCTTCATAAAGCGATACGTAGCACTGTTTTAATACATTTACCTTAATATAGCGGCTGGGTGAACTATAACTTGAATATTTGGTTATTTTTTTCGTATTAAGACGTAATACCAAGTAACCGTTCGTAATACCCATATAAATATTTAGAAAAAACGACGGTAATAAATCTACCTAAAGATTGCCCTTTCGCCCCACACCTATGTAACGCAAACCCACCTCTTCAACAGCGCTGGGTGTGTACAAATTACGCCCATCGATGACGACTTTTTCAGCCAACTGGTCGGCTAGCCAGGCGAAATCGACACTGCGGAACTCTTTCCACTCGGTGCAAATCACCAGCGCATCGGCACCTTTTACCGCTTGGATACGATCACCGGTCAGCATTAAGTCATTCCGATCGCCATAGATGCGGCGGCATTCCGCCATGGCTTCGGGGTCGAAGGCTTGCACCTTAGCACCCGCTTGCCAAAGCGCTTCCATCAACGTCCGGCTTGGGGCTTCACGCATATCGTCGGTGTTGGGTTTAAAGGCCAGGCCCCACACGGCAATGGTCTTGCCACTTAGATTGCCTAGGTTATCTTGCAGTTTTGTGAACAGCGTTTGTTTTTGGCGTAAATTAACTGCCTCAACGGCGCTGAGCAGCTCTGGGGTATAGCCTAACTGGCGCGCGGCGCGCTCTAGTGCCTGAACGTCTTTGGGAAAACAGGAGCCACCGTAGCCACAGCCAGGGTAGATAAAGTGGTAGCCGATGCGTGGGTCGCTGCCAATCCCGCGGCGCACGTCCTCTACGTCCACTTCAAGCCGTTCAGCAAGATTGGCGATCTCGTTCATAAAGCTGATTTTGGTGGCGAGCATGGCATTGGCGGCGTATTTGGTCAGTTCGGCGGCCCGCACGCTCATAAACATCAGTTTTTCGTGGTTGCGGTTGTAGGGGGCGTAGCACTCTTGCATATGCACTTTCACGCGTTCGCTTTCAGTGCCGACGATAATCCGCGCGCCGCGGGTAAAGTCTTCAATCGCGGCGCCTTCTTTCATAAACTCTGGATTCGAACAGACGTCAAACTCGAATGAGGCGCCGCGCTGTTTGAGTGCATCGCTGATAACGGCGTGGACTTTTTCGGCGGTGCCCACCGGCACGGTAGATTTATCAATCACCAGCTTGTAGCTATCCATATGCTGACCAATCGTGCGCGCCACTTCTAGCACATAGCGAAGGTCGGCACTGCCATCTTCATCGGGCGGCGTTCCCACGGCGATAAACAGCAGCTCGCCCTCCGCTACCGCTTGGGCGGCATCGGTGGTAAAGCGTAACCGGCCCGCCGCTACATTATGGGCAACAATGGTGCTTAGCCCTGGCTCAAAAATCGGCACTTCTCCGCCATTAAGCTGTTCAATCCGCTCAGCGTTAACATCCATACAGGTGACTTGATGGCCGACATCGGCTAAACAAGCGCCTGCGACAAGGCCGACATAACCGGTTCCGAATACACTGATATGCATAACTTAGTAACTCACAAAAATGCGTGATTAACTCACAAAAATACTTGATAGCGAGCGTAGCACATTGGCTTAACGTTGATGAGCTTGATAGTGGGAGATTTACTCTGAATGATAGACCTTGGTCTAACATCGACCTTGGTTTATAATGCGCTGCAACAAGCCCGATTTGGTGCTGACCGCAGGAGAACATGCTATGACTCCGGGACTTATGACTTCAGAACTAACGAAAGAGCCCTCATCACAAGCAGCGAATGGGCTATCAACGGCCGCGAACGTTCAGCGCAGCCTTCGCCAATGTTTATCAATTGCCGCTGAGCTGCTCTACGATAACGGCCATGTGCTTGAAACCATTACCTTGCCCCAGCGCGGTTTAGCCCGCCGTGAATTGCTCACACTGAGTGCAGCATCACCGACCTGGGCAACCTGCCAGAAGGTAATGGAAGCCAGTGAAGCCGCCACCTTCAATGAGTATGGCCGCTTTGTGTTGACTCGTCTTGGCCGCGAAATAATGTTTGATATGTTCGGCCAGGGGGCTGCTGACTGCGCCTAATATCTCCAGTTGCCAAGCATTGCTATTCAAAAGAGCCAGTCAAAACAGCTGATCAAAGCAAGCTCATAAAAAAACCGCCCGCAAGCAAGCGCTTCGGGCGGTTTTTCTTGGCGTTTTTTTGAAGCCAGTGCCTAGATGTTAGCGCAGGCCGAGCATCGAAAGAATGAACAGCACAACCACGATAAGACCGATAATGTAGATAATATTACGCATAGGGCGCTCCTTGCTTATTGCGTTTTAGGGAAATCAAAGGCTTGCTTGCCTTATGAATCAACACTCCCATCCTAGCAGGCTTTTTCAGTTTTTGCGTAATGTCGTGGCAATTCTCTGTTAGCACGTGGCGATACTTGTGTTGGGGAACCTCTGCTACTTCTAAGCCTCGAACCCTTGCCACTTACCTTGAGGTGTTACGATGCGCGCTACGGCTTTGCTTGTTTCGTTTGCTGTTATTTCGTTGTTACCCACCGCCTATGCCGCAGCGAATGAACCTTCTGCAAATGCACTCCAGACGCTTGACCAGCAAACTCGCCAACTAAACCGCGTACACAGCGTGGTAGTGGCCTACGATGGTGAGATTATCCACGAGCTGCACCAGGGTGGGCCGGGGGTGGCATCACCTGCGAACATTAAATCGCTGTCTAAAACCGTGCTGGCTGCCGTTACCGGCGCGGCGATTGAAGCGAGGATTGTCGAGTCTGCTGAGCAGCCCATGGTGGAGCTATTTGGCGATCACCTGCCGAGCGGCACCGACCCGCGCGTTAATGACATTACCCTGGCGCATCTACTTGCCTTACAGGCTGGGCTAGAGCGCACATCTGGCGGCAATTACGGCGGCTGGGTGGCCAGCGCCAACTGGGTGAACGATGCTATTACGCGGCCTTTTGTGGATGAACCCGGCGGTCGAATGCTCTACTCCACCGGCACCAGCCACCTGCTTTCTGCTGCGCTCACCTACGCCAGCGGCGAGACGACACACGCACTTGCCCAGCGCTTATTAGGAGATCCGCTCAATATCACTATTCGACCTTGGTTGCGCGACCCGCAAGGCATCTATTTTGGCGGCAATGATATGCAGCTTTCACCTCGAGCGCTGATTGAAGTGGGCGAGCTGTATCGTAATGACGGCATCGTATTTGATGAAGCAGGCAGTGGAGAGCGGGTTCTGCCGGAAGGTTGGGTGGAAAAATCATGGCAACCGCGTGGCACATCGCGCTGGACGGGTGATGGATACGGCTACGGGTGGTTTATTACTCAACTAGCAGGGGAAGATGCTTACTACGGGCGCGGCTACGGCGGCCAGGCACTGTTCGTTATTCCCGAGCGAGAGATGACCGTGGTGATCACCTCAGACCCGAACCCACCCTCGCCTGGCGGGCAGTTCCAGCAGCAATTGAATAGGCTAGTGGAAGGTTTGTTAGCTGAAGATGGTGAGTTGTGAGTTGTGAGTTGTGAGTTGTGAGTTGTGAGTTGTGAGTTGTGAGTTGTGAGTTGTAAATAGTATCGTGCCTTACTCGCCTTTGTGGCCAAGGCTCATCAAATAGAGCGCGGCCGCGAGCGCCAACACTGAAATGGCTAAATAGATCGCCTCCAGCGGTGTCGCAAAGCGAATATCCACCACCGCGCGGAAGAACTCAATAATCACCGCCAAAATCACTACTCGGGCGATTTTGTCTTTTAGCTGGTCAAGCGAAGCAACGTTAAAGGGGTGATGCGGGAAACGCGCTTCGGCTTGATCAATCCTCGACACAAACAGCCGGTAGATGCCAAGGCCGAAAATCAGCAGTACGATCGCAATTAGATAGATATCCACCGCAATAATAATGTCGGGCACTAAACTGTCGTGGATATTCGGGGTGTCTCCGATCAGGTAGTAACGCAACACGTCGGCTACGACGGTTAAAATATCCACGGTGCCAACAATAAACAGTATCAATGAACCCAGCAGGCTTGGCACCACCGCAAGCATGACCAAAAAACGCGAGTTCCACAGCGCTGTTTCAATATGCCGTTCCCAAGCCCCCTGCTGCTGCGGCGATTTAGGTGGCGTGGGCGGTGAGGCATCTGGCATAGCAAGGTTCCTTTTCAGATCAGGTTCATCACGATTAAAACGCACGTGGCGGCAAACAGCGCAAAGCCTAGCAGCAGCGCGATCCCATCTCGAGCTACTAAGCCTAGGCCTAATAGGGCAAGCGCTAGGCCTGCGCCGTTGGCCGAAAAGGGAATAAACTCCATCGGTGGCATGGCGAGGGCGATTAACAGGCAAACAACCGCAGTGACACGAATACCGATATAGCCGGTTAGCCACGGTAAGCGTACCTGCAGCAAACCATCTATCCAGCGGGCGGGCTTTTTCATCCACTTGATGCCCTTGTCGAATTTCTGCCGGGAAAGAGAGCGCTTGAGTAACCATCCAGGCAACCAGAACGACTCACGTCCCGTCAGTAACTGTACTGAAACAAGCAGCACCAGCACGGCCATCAGCGTCGGCATGCCAGGTATATCGCCGATGATCGGTGCCAGCGTAATTAACCCAGCGACCAGTAGCAGTGGCCCAAACGAGCGTCGCCCCACAGCCTGCACAACATTATCAACGCTAACCCGTGAAGCGTCCTGCTTCATGTGCTCTATCGAGCTAATTAAATCCGTTAAATTCGCGTCTTCGTTGTGGTTATACATCGTGGTTATTACGCTCCTCTACTTGCAGCTTGGTGCGGATAAAATCGCTATGGCTTACATATAGCAAGTCTGCCAGGCGGCGAATACGATGCTCCTCTAGGGGGTCGACATTGCCGTCGACCCAGGCCAACTGCCACATCTGCACGACCAGCTCACAGCGCTGGTCGTAATCATAGTGCTCTTTAATCAGGCTTACGAACTGGTAGTGGTCGACCGCCTCGTCCACCTCCGCTTGGGCCAGTGTCATCAACTCTTCCACATCGCTTGCACTTAGCCGGTAGCGCTCGGTGAGCATAATACGCAGGGCGGCAAGCTCTTCGTCGCTGGTGTCGTAGTCGGCGCGAACGATTTCACACAGCAACGCCGCGGTGGCCAGCTCCAGGGTCAACGTTTGATTTTCACGCTGCTCGGGTTGCGCCAGCGCGCGCTGAAAAAAATCACTAATGGCGTTCAGCATAGAATTCTCCTGGCTAGAGAGAGCCTTGTCGTAAACTCAATCCTTCTTTGTGAGCTGCTCTCTTAACTGCTTGGGTACCTGCTTGATAATCAGACGATCCTGGGCGGCATCGTACTCGATGCTGGAGCCCAGCAGGTGGGAGTCAAAACTGATGGAAACGCCACCGGCGCGCCCGGTAAAACGGCGGAACTGGCTTAAGGTGCGTTTATCCGGAGGAATCTCCGGCGAGAGCCCGTAATCGGCGTTGCGTATATGCTCGTAAAAGGCTTTCGGCTGCTGCTCATCTACCAACCCGGATAGCTCTTCCAGGGTCATGGGCTCGCCACGTCGCAGCTGTTCGTTAGCGTAATCCACAAGGGTGTCGGTTTTTTCACGACTCACCTCGTCGTCATAATCCTCTTTTTCGACGTAGTCGCTAAATGCCTTGAGCAGCGTGCGGGTTTCCGCCGGAGCGTCAACGCCCTCCTCCATTCCCAACAGCGCCACCAAGCCCTCGGCGAGTTTTTTACCGCCGCGATCTTTTAGAAACGAGACATATTGTGCATTCGGCGCATCGCTCTGCCACTGGGTGAGGTTGATACGCGCCGCCAGCGTAAGCTGGCTGGTATTAAGTTGGGCAGCGGGCACGGCGTGGTGCTCATCGTTAATACCGATCCCTTCACGCTGGTGCACCAATGCCATCAACAGCGTTTCGGTATCGCCCTGGCGCTGGTGGCTGATCACTAAGTAACCGCTCACTGACAGCTGCTCTTGAAGCTGTTTGGCGAGCCGTTCGGCCAGCGCAACCGAAAGCTCAGCAAAGCTCTGCTCACCGGCAAGATAGTCACGTAGCCATACAGCCAACGGCCCGGCCTGCTCGCCCTCTTCAGCGAAACGTCCCCAGCCTTTGGGCTTGGTATTGTAGGTGTCGTTTAGCGCACCCACCAAGCTCGCCATTACCGAGTCGTCGCTGGCATTAGCCTGTTCTGACTGGGGGGCGGCGGTTAGGGTTAAGCGCTCACCGTCAAGCGTCGGGTCTAGGCGGTGCACAATACTTTGCAGTAGCGGCATAAGGGTTTACTAGCGTCCAGTGGTGAATGGTGAATAGCGAGTTATGTGGCGGTCATGGCTTGAGGCGATAGCCGGTGCGGAAAATCCAGCCAATAGTACCCAGGCAAGCAACGAGAAATAGTGCAATCATGCCCACGCTAGCAGCAAGGCTAACATCGCTGATGCCGTAAAAGCTCCAGCGAAAGCCGCTGACCAAGTACACCACCGGGTTTGCCAGAGTGATGGTTTGCCAAAACGGCGGCAGCATATCAATAGAGTAGAAGCTGCCACCCAAAAAGGTCAGCGGGGTAATCACTAACAGCGGCACCAGCTGTAGGCGGTCAAAGCCATCGGCCCAAATGCCGATAATAAAGCCGAGTAGGCTAAAGGTAACGGCCGTTAGCACCAGAAAGAACAACATCCAAAACGGGTGGGCGATTTCCAGCGGAACAAACAAGCCCGAGGTCGCCAAAATAATCAGCCCCAGCAGGATCGATTTCGAGGCCGCTGCGCCTACATAGCCAATGACAATCTCTAAATGCGAGATGGGCGCCGAAAGCAGCTCGTAAATACTGCCGGAGAACTTGGGAAAAAAGATGCCGAAGGAAGCGTTCGAGACGCTTTGGGTCAACAGCATCAACATAATTAGCCCAGGCACGATAAAGGCACCGTAGCTGACCCCGTTGACCTCACTAATGCGTGAGCCGATCGCGGCACCAAACACCACAAAGTAGAGCGATGTGGAGATCACCGGCGAGACTATGCTTTGCAGCAACGTGCGGCGCGTGCGGGCCATTTCCGCCATGTAGATAGCGCGAACAGGGTGAAGGTTCATGCACGCTCCTTTGGGTTAACCAGGTCGACAAAAATATCTTCAAGCGAACTCTGCCGGGTATTCAGGTCTTTAAAGGTGATGTCTTCTCGCTCTAGGGCGGTTAACAGTTCTGAAATCGCGTGGCCGTCTTCCTCCTGGCTGCCGTCGTAGGTATAAATCAATTCATACCCCTCAGCCGCAAGACTAAGCTCAAAGCGCTGCAGTGTGGCGGGCATCTCGGTTAACGGGCTGTGCAGATTAAGCGTCAGCTGTTTACTGCCCAGCTTGCTCATTAAGGCGGCTTTCTCTTCCACCAGCACCAGCTCACCACCATTGATCACGCCGATACGGTCAGCCATCTCCTCGGCTTCTTCGATGTAGTGGGTGGTCAAGATAATGGTGACGCCGTTATCGCGCAGTTGACGCACTACCTCCCACATCTCGCGGCGCAGTTCTACATCAACCCCAGCGGTGGGCTCATCAAGAAACAGAATGCGCGGTTCGTGGGAGAGCGCTTTGGCGATTAGCACGCGACGCTTCATGCCGCCAGAGAGCGTCATCAAGCGGTTGTTGCGCTTATCCCAAAGCGTCAGCGACTTGAGCACTTTTTCGATATGCGCTGGGTTAGGGGCTTTGCCAAACAGGCCACGGCTGAAACTAACGGTGTTCCAGACGGTTTCAAACGCTTCGTTGGTGAGTTCTTGGGGGACTAACCCAATAAGCTCCCGGGCCTGACGGTAGTGGGTAATATTGTCGAAACCATCTACCAGCACATGACCAGCGGTGGGATTGACCAAACCGCACACCACACTAATGAGCGTGGTTTTGCCCGCCCCGTTGGGGCCAAGCAGAGCAAATATCTCGCCGCGCTGAATCGTTAAATCAACGTGGGTTAACGCCTGAAAGCCACCTTCGTAGGTTTTATTCAGGCCGTTAATGGTAATAATCGGGTCGTTCAAGGCGTACTCCTCACGCCGCGACGGGATAGTTTCAATACTATTGTCGCAATACTATTGACAGTACTATGGTCGCGGCGCTTGACGGCCTTTTAGGCAGCATTAAGAGCGGTTGGTTAGAACACGGTTGGTGGAAAAGTTAAGAGCGTTCGGTAACTTCTAGCAGGTGGTAACCAAACTGGGTTTTTACCGGGCCGTGGACTTGGCCTACTTCGTCATTGAAGACGACTTTGTCGAACTCGGGCACCATTTGACCGGGGCCAAAGCTACCCAGGTCGCCGCCTTGGCGGCTGGAGGGGCAGCTGGAGTGCTCTTTGGCAACTTCCGCAAAATCGCGGCCGTTTTGGATCTCTTCTTTCAGTGCTAGGCACTGCTCTTCACTGCTGACCAAAATGTGGCGGGCGCTGGCGCGTGTCATAGGTTGCTCCTAATTAATGAAGTTCTGAGAGGTCATTCGGGGCGGTAGTTTACCACGGCTTACCTAGTGCTCCGCTATAACGCAAGGCTTCGCCCACGCTGGTCAAGGCTCGTTCGTGGGCGCTTACCGCCACAGGCCCGCGAGTGCAGGTAACAATCACCCACGGCCCTGCTGTTACAGTATCAGCGCTGGTGCGCTCGGCAATGCCTGCATCGCAACTACGCCGCTGCTGAGTGCCGGTTTTATGGGCGAAACTTATTCCCTCGCCCATGCCCGCCTTAAGACGCTGTTTGCCGGAACGGGTTCGCCGCATTACGTCCAGCAACATTTGCCGCTGCTCGGCATTTACATCATCCATACCGGGTCGTTGTTGAACAGTATGCAAGCTAGCCAATAGGTCGCCAAAAGCGCTTAAGGTGCCAACGTTCTCACCAGTGGCTTGGTAAGCATCAAAAGCGTGGTCGTAATCCGGCTGAGTGAAAGACGCCGTGCTGACACCCAGCACCCGGGCTAACGCCTGTCCGCGCTGACTCACCGAGTGCTGTCGCAGGGCGATAAAATCCATTCCGCCAAGCGCGCGTGCATCAGGGTGGAGTTCGCCGTAAACCCCTTGGCGTACACCGACCAGCTTTGAGATGGGGCCGATCTCATCGGGGTTGCCGCCGCTTGTGGCGATCATCGTACGGGCACGTTGATTAACCGCTTCAAGCCCCACGCGGTCAATCAGCATATCGGTGGCGGTGTTATCGCTGACGGTAAGCATCTGCTCCATTAAATAGCGAATAGAGATAGGCGTGCCGGGGTCGTGCCAGTTGGTAGGCCCTGCACCATCGACAAAGTCACTCCGCGCAAGCGTTAACCGCTCATCCAGAGAGAGCGTGCCTGCCTGACGCTCGGCGAGCACCTGGGCCGCCACCGGTATTTTGATTAGCGAGGCTAAGTACCAAGGATCGTCGGCACGCCAGGAGTAGGCTTCGCCACTGGCGAGGTTTTGCACATAAACCCCCAGCCGACCCGCAAACACCTCTTCGATGGCCTGTAAGCGAGCGGTTAAATCGCCCTGCCAAGCGCTCTGTTTATCTACCTCATAGTACCAATTGGTTTCGTACTCATCTGCATGTGCGGGTAGCGCCATGAGAAGTGCTACGGCTACCAGTCCGTAATGTATCCAGTGTCGCAAATCGTAAACTCCCTAAATGATGGATCGTGTTTAACGGTGCTGGGCTATCCAACGTGTTAACCAAATCCACGCCGCGGCACCCAGTATCAACAGCCCGCCCACGCCAAGTGCCTGTGGATAGGTGTACATTCCCTCGCCTTCCCATAGAAAGCGCAGCACTAAGAAGATCATCACAATATGGAAAATAAATGCCATGAGGGCGTTAGAGCCAACCATCGTCAGCGGCATTAACGCCTTTGAGGCTTTGGCGCCACCAGCAAGCGCGGCGGCCAATAGCACCAGCGCACCGCCCAGGCTAAACAGCATAAATTCTAGCCCTGGCGGGTGTTTGCCAACATTTTTCGCCACCGCCAGCATCGCCGCATGCACATCACCACTGGCAAACGCTAAGCCATAAAATCCGGCGACCATAAGTGCACCCAGCCCTAGTAGGGTCAACACTAAACGCCGCCGCATGGCGGTATCAAAGTAGCAACGCAGCAAGGCTTCGCCGATCAAAAGGCCCACTAGAATCATGGGTGCGCGGCTTATCTGCCCCCAGGTGTAGTGGTCTTCGTGATCCACCAGTAGCGCCTTCAGGATATCGTTGCCGCCGAAGGTGAGGCTCTGCAGCCAGACGGTCAGCGCGATTAACACGCCAATCGTGGTTAGCCGACTCCATAGCGGTGCCCGCGCCCACAGCGGCAAAATCAGCGGCACCCATAGCAGCGCGATGGCGTAGAAGCCTAAGATTTCTACCCAAATTGCGAAACGGCCATAGAGCAGCGCATCGACGATTTCGTTGGGCGGATAGAACGGCAGCATTTCAACAATGAGCAGCGCTTTGTACCAGAACCACACTTCTAAGGCGCGCAGCCAGAGCTTTAAACGGCGTTTCGGCCAGTCATCGCTTTGGGTATGGGAAAGAAACGCCACCGCTAGCGCAATGCCAAACACCATAATAAACAGCGACGAGGAGAATTTGGTCAAAAAATGGATCGGCACCATGCCCCAATCAGGCACATTGCGAATACCCACTAACCCACTGACCGCATGGCTTATGATCATCAAGCCAATGGCTAGGCCACGAGCTAAGTCAATCGCCTCTATGCGGCCTTCGGCCTTGGGCAGTTGGGGCTTTTCTGTCCATTTTAAGGGCATCCATTTTAGGGGCATCAAGACATCCTTGTGGGCACCGTAGTCAATGGTTAAGCGTAAGGTGCTTAACACTTTAGCGTGAAATTATATCGTCCGCTTGGGTTGACAGTGTTAACGGCCACACACAAAGATGCCCCGCAGTGGGCGGGGCATCCTGTGGCTCATCCTTGAGCCCAAGAAAAGTCATTCCTTAAAGGTTGCAATTACCACCCTGAGTCATCCTCCTCTTCATCAGTGGCGGGGACTTCTTGCTCCTCTTCCTCTTCTTCGTAAGTGAATTCTTGCTCTTCCTCTTCATACTCAGTACCTACATCCGAACCTTTATCTTGCTCAGTGTCGTAGCTGTTGTAGGTGCCTTGTTCATCCTGCGTCGTTTCTTCTTGCGGAGTCGGTTCGTACTCGTCGGTGCTATCCACTTGAGCAAAAGCAAGTGGGCTGGCCATCAGACCAAATGATACGCCTAGGATGCCAAGCTTCTTGAGATAATCCATCTTCATCATGATACTGCTCCTGTATGGCTTTACTGCTTAAATTAAACGTCGGTGCGAACATTGCACGTCGGTTTAAAGGGTAAGAACGCCAGGTCGTCCTACCTGTTACGCTCTTAACCTATCCATTGCAGCCTCCATGCCACCTTGTGCCAGAAGCAAATAAAAACCATTATTAAACAACTTCTTATATACCTGAGGATGAAAACAACCTTTTGATTTTATTAATAAAAAATAGGATCATCCTGTTTAAAATAGGCACATGATCCCCGATTGATCAGACAATCGGGGCAATCTAGAAGGATTACTCGTAGGTCATCTCTTCCAGCTCTTTACCGCGTGTCTCTTTGACGAAGTAAATAACGAAGAAGACCGAGGCAACGGCACTGATCGCATAGAAGCCGTAGGCACCGAACAGCCCGATAGAGCCCAGCATGATAGGAAACGTCATGGTAATACCGAAGTTGGCCAGCCATTGGAAAAGCCCTGCTATCGCCAGCCCCGAACCGCGCATCTGATTGGGGAACATCTCGCCCAGCATGACCCACATCACCGGCCCCCAGGAGGCGTTGAAGAACAGCACATAGAGATTGGCGCACAGCAGCGCAAATACGCCCATGTCACTGGATAGCTGTAGGCTGCCATTCACCATCGAGGCCGTAGAGAACGCATAGGAGAGACACGCCAGGGTCGCTGCCATGCCCACAGAACCACCCCAAAGCAGCGGTTTGCGGCCAATTTTGTCGATCAGCGCAATGGCCAGCAGGCAGGCGCCGATACTCACGGCGCCAGAGATCACATTGATCAACAGCGCATCGCCTTCGGAGAAACCTACCGACTGCCATAGCACCGCGCCGTAGTAGAAAACGACGTTAATACCCACCAACTGCTGGAAAACCGCCAAACCAATCCCCACCCAGACGATAGCGTGCATCTTGCCGGTGGTGCGGTTCATCACATCGCTCAACCGTGGCTTGTGATCTTGATCCAGAGTGCTATTAATTTCATCAATTTTAGTGCTGACATCCCGTTCAGGCATCACTAACCCCAGCACCCGGCGGGCTTCGCCCTGCTTACCGGTGCTGATCAGGTAACGCGGGCTTTCCGGAATAAACAGCAATGCCACCAGGAAAACGGCAGCCGGTATCAGCTCAATCCAGAACATCCAGCGCCAGGTTGCGAAACCAAACCATAGCTCGGTGGTTGCCGAACCCGCGACATACGCCAATACATAGTTGCTCAGAAAGGCAAAAAACAAACCCGAGATGATCGCTACCTGCTGGATAGTCGCCAAACGCCCACGATAGGCCGATGGCGCAACTTCACTGATATAAGCCGGGGTCATCACGCTGGCGGCGCCGACGGCAAGGCCACCGAGAATACGGTAGACCACAAACTCCATCGAACTACCGGCAACGCCTGACCCCCAGGCACTAATCAGAAAAAACACCGCGGCCACGATCAGCAGCGTGCGGCGGCCAAAGCGATCCGCCAAGCGACCAGCAAAGAAGGCCCCAATCGCGCAGCCCAGCAGCATGGAGGCGACATTGAACCCCGTGCCCGCGCTATCCGAGTTAAAAGTGGTCTGCAGGCCATCGACGGTACCATTGATCACGCCACTGTCGAAGCCGAACAGGAAACCGCCGATGGCGGCAATACAGCAGATCACCAGAATATACGATGAGCGGCTTAGCGTTCTTTGTTGTGTCATTGTCGAGCTCCTTGGATTTGTTATTGAGCGTTTTTGTGTCTATTAAGCGTTTTTGTATCTATTGAAGAGTGGGAAATTGACGATCATTAGTGGTGTAACGTGCTCTCGCGACGACTTGAAGCCTGGTGGACAGCGCCGTCAGGCAGCCGTTGCCCTTCGGCATCGAACGCGTGGAGCTGGGCCTGTTGCGGCGACATAAAAAGCGTGTCGCCATGACTCAATTCGACATCACCAGAGAGACGCACGGTGAGCGGGCCGGCCTGCTCGCTGTCCACATAGGCAAAGGCGTCAGCGCCGAGCTTCTCAATGAACCGCACACGTCCTTTCCACTCGCCCTGCTCGCGGCTTACCTCTAGATGCTCGGGCCGAATACCAAGAGTGGTGGCGCCATAGGCCGCTGCTAGCGGCCCTTCGATCAAGTTCATTTTCGGCGAGCCAATAAAGCCCGCGACAAACAGCGTTTCAGGGCGCTGGTAAAGCGCCATGGGCTTGCCCATCTGCTCTATCTGCCCGGCATTCATCACCACAATGCAGTCGGCCAGGGTCATCGCTTCAACCTGGTCGTGGGTGACATACACCATGGTGGTTTCGAGCCGTTGATGGAGTTCGGCCAGCTCGACCCGCATGCGGTTGCGTAACGAGGCATCCAGATTAGACAGCGGCTCGTCGAACAGAAATACGCCGGGGCTGCGCACAATCGCACGGCCGATGGCCACCCGCTGGCGCTGCCCGCCGGATAACTCTGCGGGCTTACGCTCCAACAGATCCTCTAAATTGAGCAGGCGTGCCGCCTCGGCGACTTTGGCCTCGCGCTCCTTGACGGGCACCTTTGCCAGGCGCATACCGAAGTCGATATTGCGGGCGACCGTCATGTGCGGATAGAGCGCGTAGGACTGAAAGACCATGGCAATATCCCGGTCGCTCGGCTCGGCGGTGGTGACATCCTCCCCGCCGATAGTAATGGTTCCCTGGGTCACGGTTTCAAGGCCCGCAATCATGCGCAGCAAAGTGGACTTGCCGCAGCCAGAAGGCCCGACCAGCACGGTAAAGGAGCCATCGTCGATATGCAGATTTAGATTAGGGATGACCGTTTCTTTGCCATGAAACGTCTTTTCGATGTCGCGTAGGGTTACTTCAGCCATGAGCTTATCTCGTCTCTGAAAGAGGGGCGCGGCGATAGCAAAACGCCTGGAAGTCGGCGGGAGTGCCGCGTCCGCTAATGTCGTGGGCGGCCATGCCCAGGAAAGTGCCGGTAAAGTAGCCGTGGGCGCGGCCACTGCCTTCGTCGGAGAGCAGGCCAGCGTCTAACGTGGGCCCAATCGACTGCCACTCCTCACCACCCTGGGCATAGCGAAAGCGCAGCTCCCGGGCGTGAATATCCAGCCCGAGCCGAATCGTGGCGCCAGGGACAAGGCGCACGCTCGCATCCGCGATGTCCAGATTCCCGTTAGGCCAATCATCCAGGCAACTGATAACGCTCAACACCTTGTCGCCGGTGTCATTCAGGGTCACCGCCAGGTAATGGAATTTGAAGCGGTTGTAGTAGGCAATCAGCCCGGCAAACTGCTGAATATCTTCAGGTTCAAATTCAAGCGTCGTTTCGGCGCTGCAGTAGATGCTGTCCTGGCGCCGGGCCACTAACGCCTGCTCAAACCAGGAACCGACCGACTCACGGCCAAACAGGCGCAGGAAGCCGGGCCGCTCGGTAAGCGAAAAAAGCCGTTCAGGATAGGGGGTACGCAGCCATTGAAACGCGGCGGGCAAGGTGTCTGTTTCGAATTCGTAGTGCTCCTCCTGCACCGGGGGCCTTTGCGTTACCCCGCTCACGGCGACCGTTAACGCCGGGGTATTACCTCCATCGGCGAGTCGTGGCCAGCCATCTGCGCCCCACTCCATCCGCTGAATAGCGGTCTCGCGCCCCAGCGGTGACAGCCGGGTTCCCGGTAAGGGGCGGCCACATAAATGCACCAGATAGCTATACCCTTCAGGGCTATCGACCAAATCCGCATGGCCCGCCCGCTGGAGTGGGTTATCGGGGTCATGGCTAGCCGTCAAAAGCGGGGTTTGAGGATGTAGCTGGTAAGGGCCTGACAGCGTTTTTGAACGCGCCATGGTCACCGCATGCTGGTAGCCCGTGCCGCCCTCGGCGACTATTAGGTAGTACCAGCCATCGCGACGATAGAGATGCGGCCCTTCCGTCAGCTTCAGTTCGGTACCCGTGAAGATAGTGGTAATAGCCCCCACTAAGCGGCGCTGCTCAGGATCATACTCTTGCAGCACAATGCCGCCGAAGCGATCCCGCCCTTCCCGCTGGCGATAATCCCACTGCAGGTTAATCAGCCACTTGCGGCCATCGCTGTCATGAAACAGCGAAGGGTCGAAGCCGCTCGAATTGAGATAGACCGGGTCGCTCCAGGGGCCCTCGATATGCGGGGCAGTGACCAGGTAGTTATGGCCATCCTTAAAGTTGCCCTCATAACGCTTCATATCGGTGTAGACCAGCCAAAACAGGCCGTCAGCGTAGCTTAAACAGGGCGCCCAGATGCCGCATGAGTCCGGGTTGCCGCGCATATCCAGCTGGCTGGCCCGGCTCAATGGCCGTGTCACCAGCTCCCAGTTAGCCAGGTCGCGGGAGTGGTGGATCTGAACGCCGGGGTACCACTCAAAGGTTGACGTCGCCAGGTAGTAGTCGTCGCCTATCCGGCAAATCGAGGGATCGGGGTTGAACCCGGCCAGAATCGGGTTGTGGATAACATCGTTCATTAGGGATCCTCCTTTATCCTTTAACAGAGCCACCGGTCAGGCCAGCCACAATGTATTTCTGGGCGGCGAGAAAGAAGATAACCGCCGGAATAATGGTCAAGGTCACGAAGGCCAGAATCATGTTCCATTGGGTTAGGTACTCGCCTTGGAACTGCATCATGCCCAGCGGCCAGGTGTAGATAGAGCGGTCGTTGAGCACCACCAGCGGCAGCAGAAAGTTATTCCAGCTCTGCACAAACACAAACACGCCCACGGTGGCCAGAATGGGGGTCGAGAGGGGCAGCGTGAACGACCAGAAGAAGCGCAGATAGCTGCACCCATCCACGTAGGCCGCTTCAAACAGCTCTTTGGGCAACTGGTCGAAGAAGGCCTTGAACAGCAGGATCGCCAGCGACAAACCAAACGCCGTCTGGGGCAGGATCACCGCCCAATAGGTATCCAGCAGGCCCAAATCGCGCACCTTGATAAACAGCGGCAGAATGGCCGCCGCGAAGGGAAACATCAGCCCTAGCAGTAGGTAGGAGAGGATCATCTTGGCGCCGAAAAAACGTATCTGCGAAAACACGTAAGCCGCAGCGGCCCCCACCACCAGGGTTAAGAACACCGTCATTAGCGAGATGAAAAACGAGTTCCCCAAGTAGCGCCAGAAATTGCCATCCAGCAGGATACCGATGTAATTGTCGGCAGCCCAACTGTCGGGCAGCCACAGCGGATTGGTACGCAGCTCGGCATTGCCCTTAAAGCCACCGAAGAACGCCGCCAGTAGCGGGCCGATCACAATACTGGCCACCACAATCAGGACGATCACCCGCAGCGTGTTTCGGGTAGTGATACTTTTCATGCCTTACTCCCCTTGGACGTGGTGCGTTGGTAGAAGAAGGCGATCCCGATAGCGAGCACGAACAGCACCACCGCAGCGGCGCTACCGAAGCCAATATTGAGCCGTGAGAGGCCGAAGCTGTAGAGGTAGGTGACGATGGTATGGGTCGAGTTGGACGGGCCACCGTTGGTCATGGGGATAATAATGTCGAAGATCTGCAGCGAGCCGATAATGGCAAAGAAACCACTGACGACGAGGGCGTGCTTAATCAGTGGAATTTGCACAAAGAGAGCGACTTGCCTGGGTTTTGCCCCTTCCAGCTTGGCAGCCTCGACAAGATCCTTGGGCACGCCCTGCAGGGCGGCAATATAGATCATCATATGGAAGCCAAAGTACTTCCAAACGATCACCGTCATAATCGCGGGGAACGCCCACTGGTGATCGGCCAGCACATACACCGACTCCTGCCCCATGGCATGCAACAACGAGCTGGTAATGCCGTAGTCACCGTCAAAAACGAAGCTCCAGATAAGCCCTGCAGCCACTTCGGCCAGGATATAGGGCAGGAAAAATACCAGCCGAAACAGGGTATTGGTGGGCGTTTTACGGTACACCATTAGCGCCAGCCCCAACGCCAAGGGCATCTGAATCAGTAGCGACACCAGGATCAGTTTGGCGGTATTCCACAGCGCGGTATGAAATACCGAGTGATCCAGCAGGCGCTGATAATTTTGCGCGCCGACAAAGTCACTGGGCGCGCCATAGCCATTCCAGGAAAAGCCACTGTAATGAACAGCATCCGCGAGCGGCAGAATGACAAACAGCGAAAACAGAATTAACGCCGGCGGCAGCAGGATCAGCAGCGCGGTGAATTTTCCGCTCACCAAGCCTTTCTTCACCCGGTCGGCATTTCCTCTTCGCGGCACGGTCGTTCGGTCAAGCGTGGTCATAGCAAACTCCGAGGCAGAGCAGAAAGAGCACGAACGCCTCGTTCGTGCTCGCCTAAGTGCGGATCATCTAAATTGCCAGGCTTCTTCGACCCGCTCGGCGGCCTCTTCCGGGGTAATGACGCCTTGCGCCAAGTCACCGCTGATATCGTTAATCGTCGCGCCAACGGATGTGCCCAGCGCTTGATCCAGAAACACCTGATGGAACTCGGATTCATCAAGAATCTCGGCAACGCGGCGGGCATAGGGGGTTTCAAGCGCTTCAGCGGAGCCCTCGGCGACCGGCACAAAGATGCCAGTCGCCGCCGCCTTACGCTGATTCTCCGCATTGAGTAGAAAGCGCAGGAACTCTACCGCTTCATCGGGCGCGTCGCGGGTGACCGCAAAACCGTTCATGCCGCCAAAACTTTGCGCGTTGCCCTCACCACCCGCGACTTCGGGGAAAGGAATAAACCGCAAGTCGTCATCCGGAACACCATCACCGCTCACCGAGCGCTGCTTGGAAGGGAGGTAGTCCCAGTCACCCATCACGTGGAAGGCAGCTTCCCCATCGCCAAACATGCCGCTGGCGCGCTCGTAGGAAGTAGCCATAAAGCCTGGCTGGAAAGGGTCAAGCTCAACCAGCGACTGCAGCATCTCGCCAGCGCGTACAAAGGGCTCGCCGTTAAAGCCACCGTTGTCACCGCTTTTGGCCGCTTCGATGCCCTCACCACCGGCTAGGCGGGTGACTAAAGAGCCCCAATAGAAGTGCAGCGGCCAGCCATCCTGACCACCGACTACCAGTGGGGTTATGCCCTCTTCCTGCAGCGCCACCACGGCGCTTTCAAAATCCTCCCAGGTCTTGATCGCTTGCACATCGACCCCCGCCTGCTCCGTCAGCGCGGTGTTCGCCCAGATACCCACCACCGTGGCGTAGAGCGGCGCGCCATAGACCCGATCATCCAGGGTGAAGGCGCGCACCGCTGACGCGGGGTAGATATCCTGCCAGCCATCGCGCATCGGCTCGGTCAAGTCGCGGACAAACCCGGCATCCACCTGATCGCGCAGCCCTTCGCCACCCCAGGTGTAATAGATATCCGGGCGCTGGCTGGACTGCAGCATAGTGGGCAGGCGCGTTTTGTAAGCCTCGTTGGCAAGGTATTCAAACTCGACATTAATCTCGGGGTTTTGCGCCTCAAACTCGGCAACCACTTCGTTGTAGTAGTCCTTTTCAGCGCTGCTGCTCTCAATTCTTAACACAGTCACCGTGGTGTCAGCCGCCGCGGCGACTGAACCCAAGGCAGCAGCAACCGCAACGGCGAGTGCTAAATGACGTGGGCGTGAACAGGGCGCGTTGTAGTTGTTAGCTACCTGCATGATATTCTCCTAATATTATTTAAAAGTAAGCGGACTCACGCCCAGCCGGCGTCCACCGCCAACTCCTGGCCGGTGATGGCCTGGCTTTCGGCGCTGGCTAAAAACAGCACGGCGGGGGCAATATGCTGGGCTTCCAAGCGCATTTTTAGGCACTGGCGTTGTTGAATGGCGACTTCGTCCTCGGGACTAATCCATTTTTCGAGCTGGCGTTCGGTCATCACCGAACCAGGTACCAGAGTATTTACGCGGATGTTGTACTCACCCAGCTCCCGGGCCAGGCTGCGGGTCAGGCCGTGGGCCGCCGCTTTGGCGGTAACATAAGCGGGTAACCCACCCAGCGCCATCTGCACGCTGACCGAGCCAAAATTGATAATCGATCCCCCGCCTGCCTCGATCATCTGTTCAGCCGCCGCCTGGGCGGCAAAGAACATCGGCCGCAGATTGAGCGACATACGTTCGTCCCAATAGGCCACATCCACCTCCCGCCAGTCGTGTCGGTCGTCGCTGGCGGCGTTGTTGACCAGCGTATGAATAGGCCCGACGTTTTGGCCGGTCTCGGCGATAACCCGCTGCAGGCTGGCCACATCGCGAATATCGCAGTGGTGATACAGCGGCGCCTTGCCGGTCTCGCTGCTCAGTTCAGCGACCAGCGCCTCGCTGGCGGCGTCGTTGATATCGACAAACACCACCCGCGCGCCCTGATGATGAAAGGCACGGGTAAGCGCGGCGCCAATGCCGCTGCCACCGCCGGTAATAAAGACCACACGCTGCTCAAGGCTTACATAGCGCGCTGAATGCTGATTCATAAGGTTTCCCACCTCTCTCTTTTGCGTGTTTGAACGGTGTTCTAGGAGCCTGTCCGGCTTGGCCGATCGTCGCGAGAAGCACGGATTTTGAGCCAAATTTATCGATCGATTGAGGCGAATAGCGCGCTATTTAACGAAATCGATCGAATAAAGTTGGCCAAAATACCGGGTTTCGCAGTAGATCAGTGTTAAGTCGGACAGGCTCCTAGACATCCACCCACTGCCCGCCGGCAGCGGACGAAGCCAGCGCGCGGGTAATAAACCTCAGGCCATCAACGCCGTCGGCCACCCCCGGCGTTGGCACGGCGAGCGCATCAACGTTTCCAGCGTTTTGATGGGCGCGGATTTGCACTGCGAAATCGCGGTATAGCTGGGCAAAGGCTTCGAGATAGCCTTCTGGATGCCCCGCGGGAATGCGCGCTGTGGCCATCGCAGCTTCACCTAGACCCTGGCCATTACGGGTTAAAATCCGCGACGGCTCGCCCAGCGGTGAGTGCACCAATTGGTTGGGGGATTCCTGGCGCCAGGAAAGGCCACCTTTGCTGCCATATACGCGAAGCTGCAGGCCGTTTTCGTTACCCGGTGCAACTTGACTCGACCACAGCATGCCCCGTGCACCGCCTTTGAAGCGCAGCAGCATATGCACGTTGTCATCCAGCACACGGCCGTCCACAAAGGTGTGCATATCGGCGGCGAGTGATTCAAGCTCCAACCCGGTCACATAGCGCGCCAGGTGATAGGCGTGGGTGCCGATATCGCCTAAACAGCCGGCGGGGCCACTGCGTTTGGGGTCGGTGCGCCACTCGGCCTGCTTTACGCCGCTCTCTTCCAGGCGAGTGGAGAGCCAGTCCTGCGGGTACTCCACCTGCACCACGCGCAGTTCTCCAAGCTCGCCGTTGGCCACCATTTCTCGCGCCTGACGGATCAGCGAATAGCCGGAGTAGTTGTGGGTTAAGCCGAAGAACAGCCCGCTGCGTTCCACCAGTTCGGCAAGGGTTTGCGCCTCTTCCAGGGTGATCGTCATAGGCTTATCGCAGATCACGTGAAAGCCCGCTTCAAGAAAGGTGCGTGCCGCATCGAAATGCACATGATTGGGGGTCACAATAGCGGCCACATCGATGGCATCCGGCCGCTTGCGCTCCGCCTCAGCCATGGTTTGGTAGTCGGGGTAGGCGCGATCTTCGGCGACGTGTAGTTCCGCCGCGGCGGCCCGGCTGCGTTCGGGGTCAGAGGCAAAGGCCCCGGCGACCAGCTCGTAGTGGTCATCCAGCCGGGCGGCGATGCGGTGTACCCCACCGATAAAGGCCCCCTGGCCGCCGCCGACCATGCCCAGGCGGAGCCGACGCGGGGTGTCGTGTTGAGTGCTCATAGCGTATTGCCCTCCCCTTGCGTGAAATTAGTAGCGTCTTAAATCGTTAAAGACCCAGGATGCGTCGATTGGCTGCCTCGTCAGAGCCACCGTCGGCAAAGTCATCAAACGCCCGCTCGGTTACCTCAATAATGTGGTCGCGGATAAAGGACACCCCTTCGCGGGCGCCGACTTCCGGGTGCTTTAGGCAGCACTCCCACTCCAGCACCGCCCAGCCGTGGTAGTCGTTGGCCGCCATCCACGAGAAGATCGACTTGAAGTCGATCTGGCCATCGCCAAGCGAGCGGAAGCGTCCGGCGCGCTCCGTCCACGACTGATAGCCCGAGTAAACGCCCTGCTTGGGGCTGGGATTAAACTCGGCGTCTTTAACGTGGAACATCTGAATGTGGTCGCGATAGACGTCCAGAAAGCCGCGGTAGTCGAGCTGCTGCAGAATCAGATGGCTGGGGTCGTAGAGGATGTGGCAGCGGGGGTGGTGGCCAACCCGCTCAAGAAACATCTCGAAGGTGATGCCGTCGTGGAGGTCTTCGCCAGGATGAATCTCGTAGCAGAGATTTACCCCCGCTTCGTCAAAGGCATCCAGAATCGGCCGCCAGCGTTTGGCCAGTTCGTCAAACGCGGTGTCGATCAAGCCCGCCGGGCGCTGGGGCCAGGGGTAGATAAACGGCCACGCCAGCGACCCGGAAAAGGTGCCGTGGTCGGTAAGGCCCAGGTTTTGTGACGCCTTGGCCGCCAGTTTGAGCTGATCCACCGCCCACTCCTGGCGTGCCTTGGGGTTACCGCGTACCTCAGAAACCGCGAAGCCATCGAACATCTCGTCGTAAACCGGATGCACCGCGACTAACTGGCCCTGCAGGTGGGTGGAGAGTTCGGTAAGCGCCAAGCCGTGTTCGGCCAGGGTGCCCTTAATCTCATCGCAATACGTGGCGCTCTCGGCGGCACGTTTTAAATCGATCATGCGCGTATCCCAACTGGGGATCTGTACACCCTGATAGCCAAGCCCCGCTGCCCAGGCAGCAATGCTGTCGAGGCTATTAAAAGGGGCTTCGTCACCGGCGAATTGGGCGAGAAAGAGCGCTGGCCCTTTGATTGTGTTCATAGGACTCTCTCACTAAAGCATTGATTAATTGCGTAGATAGGCGCGGGTGGGAGGATTGCTTTTTACCCGCGTCTATTTATTAGTACTTGTTATCAGTACGCGATCAGACCGTGTTTAGAACGGCGAGTCGGGGAAGTAGTACTGCTCGGCGTTCTCTTGGGTGATCAGCGGCGAGCCCAGAATGTACTCGCCCAGCACCGGGCCATTGGAGACAAAGTGCTGCACGGTCAGATCCATGGCGGTGGCGATCATGGCGGGCGGATATAACACGTCTACCGGCACCAGCTCGTCGCCGTCCATTACTCGCTTGATGATGTCCTTCATGCCTGCGCCGCCGACGATAAACAGCTCATCTTCACGATCCGCCTGGCGCACCGCCTCGATGACACCGAGGGCGATGTCGTCATCCTGGGCCCATACGGCGTCGATCTTGTCGAAGCGCGATAGGTAGTCCTGCATCACTTCAAAGCCATCGTCGCGATTCCAGTTGGCGTGCTGCATATCGAGGATATTGACGTCGGAGCCTTCGATGGCTTCCTGGAAGCCTTGCACCCGCTCGTCGTCAATCACGGTGGGAATACCGCGCAGCACCACAATGTCGCCTTCACCCTCCAGGCGTTCACGAATGTACTCACCGGACACGCGGCCTAACTCATGGTTGTTGCCCGCCACGTAGAGATCCTGAATGCCCTCTTCTGTCAGACCACGATCCACCACGGTGACAAATACACCCGAGTCTTTCACACGGCGCACAGGATCCGTCAGTGGGCCGGATTCAAACGGCAACACCACCAGCGCATCGATATTGCGCAGCGATACCAGGTCTTCCAGATCATTGGCCTGCTCACCGGCTGTACCCGCGGTGGAGATGGTGATTTCGATATCGGGATAGAGCGCTTCAAGTCGTTTTTTGGCCTCTTCGGCGTGGTAGTTAACCCCGCCCGTCCAGCCATGGGTGGCGGCGGGGATCGAAACCCCAATAGTGAACTCCTGGGCAACAGCGGCGCTTGAAAACCCTACTGCTGTCGTGAGTGCTGCCGTGGCGGCAAAAGTCGCCACTGCTATTTTGATGGTTGGCATGTTAATGCTCCTTTCGTGTTTGTATTTGTTATGTTGCCGTCGCTTGTATGGGTTGATTACTGCACTGGCCTCCTTTGCCCCTATGGCGCTGTTTTCCTCCACGAGGCGCGCTGCAAGTAGACCGCCACAATGATGATGATCCCCTGCACCGTTCCGTTGAGATAATTAGAAATGGCATCGGTCAAATTGAGAATATTGCCGATCATGGTGAGCATGATGGCGCCCACCACCGTGCCCCAGATGCGCCCATGGCCGCCCTTGAGCATGGTGCCGCCGATGATCACCGCGGCAATCGCCTCCAACTCCCAGAGCACCCCGGTAGCCCCTGATGCAGAGCCCAGCCGGGGCACATAGATTATCGTCGCCAGGGCCACGCATACGCCTTGCAGCATGTAGGTCATGGTCTTGATACGATCCACGTGAATGGCGCTGTATTCGGCGACTTTTTCATTGGAGCCGATGGCAAAGCAGTAGCGTCCGAAGCGGGTGTAGTTAAGCAGGATGTAGCCAATAACGGCGACCGCCAGAAACACCCAGACCGGAATGGTGATGCCCAGAAAGCTGCCGTAATAGACCGGGCGATAGATATCGCGCACCGCCCAATCCAGGGTCAAGGTGCCGCCATCGGCCAGATAAGTGACCAGAGAGCGGTAAATCCCCATGGTGCCCAGGGTGACAATAAAGGCTTCGATTTTGCCTTTGGTGGTGACCATGCCGTTGATAAAGCCAGCGCACAGCCCGAGCAGCAGTGAGGCGCCCACGCCGAACAGCACGGTGGTCAGCCCCGCGCCAAACTGCTCGACAAGACTGTTCATCAGAATAATCATCACCCCAGCAATAAAGGCCGCCATTGCCCCTACCGAAAGATCCAACCCACCGGCGGTAATCACAAAGGTAGCGCCGATGGCGATAATGCCGATGAAGGCACTGCGGGTGAGCATATTCGAGAGGTTATCCAGCCCCAAAAAGGCCGGGTTGATTAGCACCCCCAGTAGCGCCAGAACCAGCAATGCGATGAAAGGCCCCCAGGTTTTGAGGTCTATGGTGAAGCCCTTTTGCCGGGTGGTTGTGTTAGCTGCTTTGTTAGTCGTTTTGTTATTAGCCATAACGCTGCTCATCGACCCCTACTCCCTTAATGCCGGATGCGTACTGCATAATTTCGTGCTCATTAATCTGCTCGCCTTCAAGCATCCCAGTGAGTACCCCCGCGCACATCACCGCTACCCGGTGGGAAAGCCCAATCAGCTCGCCCATCTCTGAAGAGATCAAGATGACCGAGCAGCCCGTTTCGGTTAATTCATGAATAAAGTGATATATCTGGTGCTTGGTTCCCACATCGATGCCCCGGGTCGGTTCGTTGATAATCACGACTTCAGGGTCGATGGACATCACCTTAGCGAGCAGCAGCTTCTGCTGGTTGCCGCCGGAGAGCTCGGCGGCAGTGCGCACCGCCGTACGCAGGCGGATATCAAAACGCTGAATGGCCTGCTGGTAGGCTTGCTCTTCGCGGCGGCGGTCGATCAGCGGGTGACAGTGAGCGCGTAAATTGAGCAGGGTAACGTTGGAGCGCAGATCCATATTGAGCACCAGACCTTTGCCTTTACGGTCTTCCGTTAAGTAGGCAATCCGCTGGTGCACCGCATCGCGCAAATTTTTCAACACCACCGGCTGGCCGTTGCGTAGCACTTGACCTGCACTTTTACCCCGGAGACCCAGCACTGCTTCGATCAGCGCAGTGCGACCGGCGCCCACGATGCCGCCAAACCCCAATACTTCGCCCCGGCGCAGGGTAAAGCTGGCCTGCTTGACCGCGCCAGGCACCACCATGTCCCGCGCTTCCAGCACCACCGGCGCATTGGCCGCCAAATGCGTACGCGGCGGGTACATCTCGTGAATTTCCCGGCCCACCATCAGCCGTGCCAGCTCCTCTTTGCTACGCCCGGCCATTGGGCCGCTGTCTACCAAGTGGCCGTCGCGCAGTACCGTCACGCGGTCGGCGATCTGCTCAATTTCGCGCAGCTTGTGGGAGATATACAGAATCGCCACGCCCCGCTGACGCAGGCGGGCAATCAGCTCGAACAGTACCTTTACTTCGTTTTCGGTCAGGGTGGCGGTGGGCTCATCCATGATCAGCACGCGCACATCGCGGGTAATCGCCTTGGCAATTTCCACCATCTGCTGATCAGAGGTGCTTAAGTCCTTCACTCTTGCGCGTGGGTCAACGTGGGTTTCAAGCTCCTCCAGCGCCGCCCGGCTTTGTTCCCGCATGGCGCGTCGATCCAAAAACGGCCCACGGCGCAGTTCGCGGCCCAAGAAGATGTTCTCTTCCGCACTCAGTTGTTCTGCCAACGCCAGTTCCTGGTGAATCATGACCACACCGTCGGCCTCTGCCTCGCCGCTGGAGCGGTAGCGCTGTTGCTTACCGTCGAGTAACACCTCGCCAGAGGTAGGACGAAGATAACCAGCAAGGATTTTAACCAGGGTCGATTTACCGGCGCCGTTCTCACCCAGCAGAGCGTGTACTTCCCCCGCCTGCAGGTCGAGATCAACGTCGAATAGCACTTGGTTTTCGCCAAACGAGCGGCACAGCTTGCGCGCTGATAACAGCATGGGGCCACCTGATAATGTCTGTTGTTATTGTGTTGGGGGCTTATCAGCATCGATTGCGTTAGCATGATGCTTGATTTACTTTAGGCGCTAAAATAAATACTTGCATATGCAACTTAGGTCGTATTTTGACAATCTCGCTAACGCCCCACGATGAGGGCGCTAGCGAGATAGTTTGAATCACTGCAATTTTCTCCACCAACCTTAACGGCGACCCTATGGCCCTTCCGTCGACTGATACCAGCCGCCTCGACAATACCTTGGCGGTGATCCGCACCCTGCGTGACCAAGGGCCGGTTGCTCGCATCGATTTAGGCACACTCAACGGCATTAGCTCTGCCACCGTCACCTCGATCAGCGCCGAGCTACTCCAGCAGGGGTTAATCAGTGAACGACCACCCGAAGCGCCCCGCCCTACCGGACGTGGTCGACCAAAAACCTTGATCGAACTCGACCCCAACGCCGCCTGTGTGGTGTGCATCAAGCTGTCGATCAATGAGATCCAGCTGGTGGTGGGCGATTTTTCGGGGCAGGTACGCCACAGCGAGCACCATACGGTGCCCACCTTGGCGTTGAGTGCCAACGACCTGGAAATACTGCTGGAAGAGAAGATCAGCGCTATTTGCACTCAACAGTTGACGGGGTTTCAACGCCTGGCGGGGATCTGTTTGGCGGTGCAGGGGGTGGTGTCGTCGCAAAGCGGTACGATTATCTGGTCTCCCGCGTTGAGCTTTCGTAACGCACCGATATCGGCGCGATTAGCGGAACGATTTCACTGCAGCGTGCTGCTCGAGAACGATGCCAACTGTATTGCCAGCGTACTCGCAGCACAGCCCGCCTACGCTGACTGCCCCAATCTGGTGGTCATTA
This sequence comes from Halomonas sp. ISL-56, assembly GCF_018612805.1. Classification (NCBI taxonomy): domain Bacteria; kingdom Pseudomonadati; phylum Pseudomonadota; class Gammaproteobacteria; order Oceanospirillales; family Halomonadaceae; genus Halomonas; species Halomonas sp. ISL-56. Next base: position 103,196 of record NZ_JAGGRO010000022.1, read on the forward strand.
TGTTGGGCTACGGCATCGGCATGTCGGTGTTGATTAACGGCGTGCCTTATCTCGGCGCCAATGGCTCCGCGGCCGAGTTTGGGCATAGCAAATATCAGCCCGATGGCGCCCTTTGCGCCTGCGGGCGGCGGGGTTGTATCGAAGCCTACGCCAGCGACTACGCACTCTATCGCGCCGCCGCCAACCATCTAGAGCTCCCCTCCGGCGACAGCGCACACCCCTCCGAGCAGCAGATGCAAGCGCTAACCCAGCTGGCGTTACAAGGCGACCCGGTAGCTCAGGGAATCTACGCCGAGGCGGGTCGCGCCTTGGGCGTCGGTATCGCCAATGTGCTGGCGTTGTTCAACCCCGACCTGGTGCTGATTACCGGCTCCGGCGTGCGCGGCTTTGACGCCATACGGGGTGCCATGTACAGCACCCTTGATGAAGCTTTGGTGGCTGAACTGAAGGGCACCACCCGCATCGAAAGCTGTGCCTGGGATCGCGACATGACCTGCATGGGCGGTATCGCCATGGCGCTGAATGCTACCGATGGCGAGACACTGTTAAATAGCCAAACCGTCCAAGAAGCCTAGGCCAGCCGATTAATAGCAGCGGAGGCCTGGCAGGGTGTTCAAGCAGTTAAGCATCGCATCGTCAATCGTGATAAACCACGCTGCGCCCCCCATCAATCGTTATGCAGCTGGCGTTGATAAAGGGCGCCTCATCTGAAGCAAGAAAGACGGCGGTCATGGCCACTTCCTCGGGTTTGCCTAACCGACCAGGCGGCAGCAGTGCTTCGATGCGGGCCTTTGCCGCTGTGGGGTCATCGAAGGTCTGCCAATGCGCCTCTACCGCCGGGGTGGAAATATAGCCTGGCGCGATGGCATTAACCCGCACGCCGCGAGAGGCATATTCGATACCGAGTGCCCGGGTCAAACCGATCAAGCCGTGCTTAGCGACCGGGTAGGGAAAACAGCCGGGAATAATTGAGAAGCTGTGGGTGGAGGCAATATTAACAATGGCACCACCGCCCTGCTCCAGCAAATCAGGCATTACCGCCCGGCTGCAGTACCAGGCGCCTTCCAAATCCACAGATAGGCAACGCTGCCAAGCCTCATCCGGCATGGCAAGTGGCTCATAGAAAACATTCATCCCGGCGTTATTGATCAGGGTAGTTAAGGGCCCGGAGAGCTTACGAGCCCTTGCTACGGCGGCTTCCACCGCATATCGGTCAGCAATGTCAGCCACTACCGCTTGCGCCTGATGACCCTCTCCACGTAGCTGTGCCGCCAGCTGTTCAACGCTATCGCCTTCTCTATCCAGCAAGGCAACCTTGGCACCCTCACGAACGCAGGCTTCGGCAATGGCACGGCCAATACCGGTGGCGGCGCCGGTCACCAGGATATGCTTGTCAGCCAGTCTGGCGGTCATCGCGCCTCCTTTACACTTAATCAGTGCGAATGACGCGGCACATCAGCGCCTCGACAGCCAACCAGAAAGTCAAAATCACAGCCCTCATCGGCTTGCAGCACGCGCTCGATATACAGCTGACGGTAGCCGCCCTGGCTGGCGATCAGCGTCGAGGCGGCGGTGGGGTCGCTTTCGGCCAGGCGTGAGGCCAGCTCTTCATCGCTGATCTCCAGATGCAGTCGACCACTTTCGCAGTCGAGTTCGATCCAGTCGCCGTTGCGTACCGCGGCAAGCGGGCCGCCCGCAGCGGCTTCCGGGGCCACGTGCAGCACCACGGTGCCGTAGGCGGTGCCGCTCATGCGGGCGTCAGAAATACGCACCATATCGGTAATCCCCTGGGCGAGGATCTTGGGCGGTAGGCCCATATTGCCGACTTCCGCCATGCCGTGATAACCCCGCGGGCCGCAGTGTTTCATGACAAGAATATCGTTGGCTTCCACGTCCAGATCCGGGTCGTTGATACGCGCTTTATAGTCGTCAAAGTCTTCAAACACCACCGCGCGGCCGCGGTGCTGCATCAGTTCGGCGGTCGCCGCCGAGGGCTTGAGCACCGCGCCGTTGGGGGCCAGGTTGCCGCGCACCACGCAGATACCGCCATCCGCGGTGAGCGGGTTGTCCAGCGGGCGAATGACCTCGTCGTTATACAGCGGGGCGTCTTTAACGTTCTCCCACAGGGTTTTGCCGTTGACGGTTAAGGCATTTTTGAATGGCAGACGATCCGCCTCACCCAGACGCTTAAGCACTGCAGGCAATCCCCCGGCGTAGTAGAACTCCTCCATCAGAAAGCGCCCGGAAGGCTGCAGGTCGACCACCGTGGGGGTGCCGCGCCCGACCCTGCTCCAGTCGTCCAGGGTGAGATCCACACCGATGCGACCGGCAATCGCCTTGAGGTGAATCACCGCGTTGGTGGAGCCGCCAATGGCGGCGTTGGTGCGGATGGCGTTGTCAAAGGCTTCCTTGGTGAGGATTTTGGAGAGCCGCAGGTCTTCGTCGACCATCTCGACAATCCGGTTGCCAGAAAGATGCGCCAGTACGTAGCGGCGGGAATCCACCGCCGGAATCGCGGCGTTATGCGGCAGAGAGGTGCCCAGGGATTCGGCCATGCAGGCCATGGTGGAGGCGGTGCCCATTGTGTTGCAGGTACCCGCCGAGCGGGACATGCCGGCTTCCGCGGCCATAAAGTCGTGGAGGGATATCTCACCGGCTTTGACCTGTTCGGAGAGTTTCCACACTACGGTGCCGGAACCTATATCCTTGCCCTTGTGCTTGCCGTTGAGCATTGGCCCGCCGGTGACCACGATGGTGGGAATATCGCAGCTCGCCGCGCCCATCAGCAGCGCCGGGGTGGTTTTGTCGCAGCCTACCAGCAGCACTACCGCATCAATCGGGTTGCCACGAATGGCTTCTTCCACGTCCATGCTCGCCAGATTGCGGGTAAACATCGCCGTGGGGCGCAGGTTGGATTCGCCGTTGGAGAACACCGGAAACTCCACCGGGTAGCCCCCTGCTTCCAGTACGCCCTGCTTCACGTGCTCCGCCAGCTTACGAAAGTGGGCATTACAGGGGGTCAGCTCCGACCAGGTATTGCAGATACCGATAATCGGCTTGCCCTGGAACTCATGGTCGGGGATGCCTTGGTTTTTCATCCAGCTGCGGTACATAAAACCGTTCTTATCGGCGGTGCCGAACCACTGGGCAGAGCGTAATGAGCGCTGACGATCGGACATAACAAAGCCTCCGTACAAACCGGGAAGAAGTAACAAACCAATAAAGGGAGTAACGGTTTAGGCGTCAGGCCCGCTGACGGCGGGTATGCTTCCAGCGGTCAAACATCACCGCCAATAGCAGAATCGCGCCGCGCACCAGGTACTGATAGAAGGTAGGCACGTTAAGCAGCCCCATGGCGTTCTGCACACAGCCCATAATCAACACGCCGACCACGACGCCGGTAATCGTGGCGACACCGCCGGAAAGCGCCACGCCGCCCAGCACACAGGCGGAAATAACCGCCAGCTCCAGGCCCATGGAAGTATTGGGATCGCCCAGCCCCATGCGCGATGCCAGCAACACACCGACCACACCCGCGACGACGCCCTGGAGGCCGAAGACAATAATTTTCAGGCGGCGGACGTTAACCCCCGCCAGCGCGGCGGCTTCGGCGTTACCGCCGGTGGCCAGCACATTGCGGCCAAAGGCGGTCATGTTGAGGATTACGCCAAAGATCACAAAGCAGGCCAGCATGGTCCATACCGGCAGCGTCAAGCCCAGAAAGGAGGCGCTGCCCAGCTCAAAGAAGCCCGGCACGGTAATCATCACCGCATCGCCGCCGGAGGTGATATAGGCCAACCCGCGAACAAACTCCATGGCCGCCAGGGTCGCGATTAGCGCGTTAATCCCGAACCTAGCAATCACTATTCCATTGAAAACACCTACAGCGCCCCCGGCAACAATCCCACCGATTACGCCGATAAACACGCTACCCGTGCTGGAGGTCACCACCGCGGCGACCACACCCGCAAAAGCCACCGTAGAGGCCACTGAGAGATCCACCTCGCCCAGCGCCAATACCAGCATCATGGTGGCGGCGAGACTGCCAATCAGGGTGATCGAGAGCAGTAGCCCGACCATATTGCGCCCGGTCAGAAACCCGGGAATAAATATCGCCAGGGCGATAAACAGCAGCAAAAAAATTGCAATCATGCCTGACGTATCGAGTAGGGTACGCAGCGGTTTGGCAAGCCCCTGGCGCCCCTTGGGGCGTGCAGGTGCATCCCCTTGGGTTACATTGTTAGTTGTCATGATGTTTTTCCTGAACATGTGTCCTGAACGTGTGTTCTAAAGAACTTATCGCAGCAAAAAAATTAGGCAGGCAGCGCCAGCCCCAGCAGGCGTTCCGGGGTGGCCGACTCCCGCGGCACCACATCCACCAGCTCGCCGTCGCGCATCACGGCGATGCGGTCGCAAATGGAGCTGACTTCGGCAATATCGCTGGAGATCACCACCACGCTTTTGCCCTGATCGGCCAGGTCGTAAAGCAGCGAGTAAATATCCCGCCGCGCGCCCACATCGATCCCTCGGGTCGGTTCGTCCATAACGAACAGATCAATCTCTTCGGCAAGCCAGCGGGCCAGAATCACCTTCTGCTGATTGCCCCCCGAGAGTTTGCCGATGGGTGATCGCGGGCCCGGGGTTTTGATGCTGAGCTGCTGGATATAGGATTCGGCGTTGCGCCGTTCACGGCCGGGGTGACGGAAAAGCCCCCAGCGTTTAAAAAAGCGCCGACAGCTGATATTAAGGTTGTCGGCGACGCTGGCCACCGGGAAGATGCCCTGGGACTTGCGATCCTCCGGGCACATGGCAATCCCGGCACGAATTGCCTCGCCGGGGCTTTTGAAACGCCGCGACTCACCGTTAAACGTCACGCTGCCCGCTTTGGGCGACTCGACCCCGCACACCAGCCGCAGCAGCTCGCTGCGCCCGGCACCCACCAAACCAAACAGCCCAAATACTTCGCCACGCTTGACGGAAAAACTCACCGGCGCCTTTAAGCCACGTCCCTCGATGCCTTCCACGTTCAACACCACCTCGCCATGTTCCCGAGCGCGATAGCCGTATACGTCGTTGATATCGCGGCCTACCATTTCACTCACCAACAGGTCGTTATTCAGCGTCGACATATCCTCGTGGGTGCGAATATGCTTGCCATCGCGGAAGATGGTGACCGCATCGCACATCTCAAACACCTCCTCCATGCGATGGGTCACGTAGAGCACGACTCGCCCTTCATCGCGCAGCCGTTGAACGATGCGCTTGAGTTGGCGGGTCTCCTGAATCGAAAGGCTACTGGTAGGTTCATCAAAGGCGATCACCTTGGCGTCCCTCAGCAGCGCCCGACCAATTTCAATCATCTGCTGCTGGCCGATGGAGAGCTCGCGCACCTTGGTCGAGGGATGGATGTCGCCCTCACCGAGATCGGCCAGAATCGCCATGGCTTTTTCTTTCAACTGGCGACGGTTAATAAAGCCTCGCCGCGACGGTAGCTGACCTAGCAGCAGGTTTTCGGCCACCGACATATTGGGTGAGAGCGTTAACTCCTGGTAGATAATCGCGATCCCTTCGCGCAGCGCCTCCCTGGCATTACTGAACACATGGCGCTGACCATCGAGCCATAGCGCGCCTTCCTCCACGCGATTAACGCCGCTCAGCACCTTGAGCAGGGTGGATTTACCTGCACCGTTCTCGCCCATTAGGGCATGCACTTCCCCAGCGTGAGCGGAAAAGCTCACCCCATCCAACGCACGCACGCCGGGGAAGACAACGCTGATCGCATCGAAACGTAGATAAGCATCAGACATACGTGAGCACTCCTGCTAATCGCTTGTTACCGGTTCTGTTCTTTACAGACCCAGCGCTGCACGCACTTCCTGCCAGTTGTCACGGGTCATTAACGTGCCAGAGGTTTCGGTATTGGCCGGTGGCTCTTGATCCTCGCTAATCCAGCGGTAGAGGTCTTCTGCGGTCTGACGGCCATGCATGGTGGAGCTCACCGCCACGGTACCGTGAAAGCCAGTGGGGTTATCGCGGGAAAACTCCGCAAACGCAGCGCCTGAGCCGTTAATGCCTACCCCGATCACGTCTTCTGCTGCCATACCGTATTGCTCGGTGGCCCTGACCCCGCCAAGCACACTCTCTTCATTAAGGGCGTAGATAATCCAATGTTCATAATCGCCATACTGAGAAAGTACCGGCGAGGCCGCGGAGAAGGCACTGGCGGTATCGCTATTCTGCTGGGGCGCATCGAAAATATTGGCTTCCGGGAAGCCCGCGGCAAGCAGCGCCTCGGTGGCGCCATCGGTACGTTCTACCGCCGTGGGAAGCTCGTTATTGGTGATGCGCAGCGCGGCCACCTCTTCGGGGTTCCAGCCGCGGGCTTCCATCTCGGCGGTAATCGCTTCACCCACCTGCCGACCAATTTTGGTGCCTGACATACCCAAATGCGGCACGCCTTCCATCGGCTCACCGCTGGTATTAACAAACTGATCGTCGACGGTGACTACTTTCATGCCGTATTGATTAGCACGGTTCATGATGGCTGGCCCCAAACGCACGTCCGGCGGGCAGATCACAAACCCTTGTGCGCCCTGGGCATAGAGGTTATCAATCGCGCTGAGCACCTCCTGGCCATCCTCCCCGCCCAGGCGTACCACGTCGAAGCCGAACTCTTCGCCAACTTCGGTGGCGGCCTTCTGTTCGTTAATAAACCATGCCTGCTCGGGTTTTTTAACGATAAAGCCAATCTTCACCTCGTCTTCCTGGGCCTGCACTGATCCCAGCGAAGCCAGCATAATCGCGCTACCGAGGGCTAACCGGGCAAACGTTGTCGTCAATTTCATTGTCATACTCCTGCGATTTTAAGCGTTGTTTTTGTTGATGTTTCCATCTTTTTATTAGCAAACCATTGGCGGCTATGAATCAATATTCGGCTGGGCCGAAAAGCGGTATACCGTACGTGAGCGGTAAGTATCGCCGGGCTCTAAGATTGTGCTGGGAAATGCCTCCTGATTGGGGGAGTCAGGGTAGTGCTGGGTTTCCAGCGCAAAGCCGGAGCGATGCCCGTAGGCTTGGCCCTGTTTACCGGTCAGGTCACCGTTAAGAAAGTTACCTGAGTAGAATTGGATCGCGGGTTCGGTGGTGGTAATCTCCACCATGCGGCCGCTCTCGGGCTCCCACACCTTGGCAGCCAGCACCAGCTCATCCGCTGCCGCATTATCGCGATCCAGCACAAAGTTGTGGTCATAGCCGCCGCCGAAGGCGAGCTGTTCATTCTCCTGCTCAATGCGTTCGCCGATGGGGGTCAACTGGGTAAAATCAAACGGCGTACCGTCTACCGAGCGGAGCTCGCCAGTGGGGATCAGGGTGTCGTCGACCGGGGTAAACTCAGAGGCGTTGATCATTAGCTGATGATCGAGAATGCTGTCGCTACCCTCGCCTTTTAAGTTGAAGTAGCTGTGCTGGGTGAGGTTGATCGGGGTGGCTTTGTCAGTCACCGCTCGATAATCCACCATCAGTTCGTCGTCATCGGTCAGCGTGTAGGTAACTTCGCTCTCCAACCTACCGGGGTAGCCCTCTTCGCCATCTTCGCTGGTATAGCGCAACACCAAACCCGTGCCTGCTTCGCTTTCAAACGGTTCAGCCTGCCAGAGCACTTTGTCGAAGCCCTGATCACCGCCGTGCAGATGATTATTGCCATCGTTGGTGGCTAATGAATAGCTTTCTCCATCAAGGGAAAATTGGCCGTCCGCGATGCGGTTGCCGTAACGCCCGATGAGGGCACCGAAATAGGGGTTGGCCTGGCGGTACTCATCGGAAAGGTACGCTTCCAGGGAGTCGAAGCCCAGCGCGATATCGTCGAATTCGCCATCCACATTGGGTGTTTTCAGCGACAGGATGATGCCGCCATAGTTGGTCACCCGCAGCTCGATACCGTTGGCGTTGGTAAATTGATAAACATCGACCTGGCGGCCGCCTGGCAAGTGACCAAACACCGATTTCTCAACGCCATTTCCGGCGCCATTTCCAGCTTCCATTTGCGTCTCGCTTTGTGCTTGAGCCGCGCTAGTCATTAGCAGGGCGATACCGGCGCTGAACAGCAGCGTTGATCCAACGCTATGTCTCTGAGCGCTTACCTGAGCATTGCTAGCCTGAGCAGTGATGAGTGGCATGATTTTCCTCCTATGGAAGATCGTTGTTGTTATTGGAAGGCCGATTCAGTCACTACAGTAGCCACGTCTTGCATAACCAACCAATATACAAACACCTTATTATCGATATACTTCTAAGTATCAATAATAACTCAAGGCTTATTCCATGGGCGTTCTCGGCGAGAACTGGTTTCTGGACGTGCGACTAAAGTTGCGCCATTTTCAGCTTTTTTTAGCGCTGGATGAGCAGCGCAATCTGCACCGTGCAGCGGATCAGCTCAACATGAGCCAACCCGCCGCCTCAAAGCTACTCAGTGACCTCGAGGCCAACCTGGGTATTCGACTGTTTGATCGCCACCCCCGCGGGCTAACGCCGAACTGGTATGGCGAGATTATGATTCGTCACGCCCACAGCATGCTCTCCGCGCTACGCCATACCGGCGAGGAGTTGAATGCCCTTGGCGAAGGCAGCGCAGGCACGGTAGCGGTAGGCACCGTCATGGCTCCGGCGGTCACGCTACTGACCAGTGCCATTGAGCGGGTGCACCGTGACCGGCCAGGGCTCAAGATCAGCGTGGATGTGGATGTCAGCAAGGTGTTGGTACCGCGCCTGCTCGAAGGCGAGCTGGATTTCGCGATAACCCGTATTCCTGCAGGCGTCGATGCCGAGCGCTTCGTATTTGAGGAAATTGGTGAGGAAGAGCTCTGCTTCGTATGCCGCCAGGGTCATCCGTTAGCCGGTAAACAACCGCTGAGTCTGGCTGATATGGCGGGCTATCCTTGGTCCCTACAGCCCCCAGGCGCGTTGATGCGTCAGCGGGTGGATAGTCTGTTTCTGCACCATCAGGTCACGCCACCGCGACAGATCGTCGATACCGCCGATCTACTGCTCTCACTGGCGCTGGTGGATAAATCCGATACCATCACGGTAACTACCCGGGAAGCCGCTGACCTGCTCTGCCCACCGCAACGTTTTCACCTGCTGCCCTTCAGCGAGACGCTCAGCGTTCAGCCCTACGGGCTGGTGAGCTTACGCCACCAGCGGCTCTCCCCGGGTGCCGCCGCGTTAATGAGCACCCTGCGGGAGATTATTGGTCAATCCAATTAATGCGAGTGGCGCGGCACATCAGAGCCCCGACAGCCAACCAGAAAGTCAAAATCACAGCCCTCATCGGCTTGCAGCACGCGCTCGATATACAGCTGGCGGTAGCCGCCCTGGCTGGCGATCAGCGTCGATGCGGCAGTGGGGTCGCTCTCGGCTAGCCGCGAGGCCAGCTCTTCGTCGCTGATCTCCAGGTGCAGTCGACCACTTTCGCAGTCGAGTTCAATCCAGTCACCGTTGCGAACGGCGGCCAGTGGGCCACCCGCGGCGGCTTCCGGGGCCACGTGCAGCACCACCGTGCCATACGCAGTGCCGCTCATGCGGGCATCAGAGATGCGCACCATATCGGTAATCCCCTGGGCGAGGATCTTGGGCGGCAGGCCCATATTGCCGACTTCCGCCATGCCGTGATAGCCCCGCGGGCCGCAGTGTTTCATGACCAGGATGTCGTTGGCTTCAACGTCCAAATCCGGGTCGTTGATACGCGCCTTGTAGTCGTCAAAATCTTCGAACACTACCGCGCGGCCGCGGTGCTGCATCAGCTCGGCGGTCGCCGCCGAGGGCTTGAGCACCGCGCCGTTGGGGGCCAGGTTGCCACGCACCACGCAAATGCCACCATCCGCGGTGAGCGGATTATCCAGGGGCCGGATCACCTCGTCGTTATACAGCGGCGCGTCCTTGACGTTCTCCCAAAGTGTTTTGCCGTTGACGGTTAAGGCATCCTTGAAGGGCAGCCGGTCGGCTTCGCCCAGGCGTTTAAGCACCGCAGGTAGACCACCAGCGTAGTAGAACTCTTCCATCAGAAAGCGCCCAGAGGGCTGCAGATCCACCACTGTGGGGGTACCGCGCCCTACCCGACTCCAGTCATCCAAAGTGAGATCAACGCCAATGCGACCGGCAATCGCCTTGAGGTGAATCACCGCGTTAGTGGAGCCGCCAATCGCCGCATTGGTGCGAATGGCGTTGTCGAAGGCTTCCTTGGTGAGGATTTTGGAGAGCCGCAGATCTTCGTCGACCATCTCAACGATGCGGTTGCCGGAAAGATGCGCCAGTACGTAGCGGCGGGAATCCACCGCAGGAATCGCGGCGTTGTGGGGCAGCGAGGTGCCTAAGGATTCAGCCATACAGGCCATGGTGGAGGCGGTGCCCATGGTGTTGCAGGTACCCGCCGAACGAGACATACCCGCCTCGGCGGCCATAAAGTCGTGGAGGGATATTTCCCCCGCCTTGACCTGTTCGGAGAGTTTCCACACCACGGTGCCGGAACCAATGTCCTTGCCCTTGTGCTTGCCGTTGAGCATCGGCCCACCGGTAACCACGATAGTGGGAATATCACAGCTTGCCGCGCCCATCAGCAGTGCCGGGGTGGTTTTGTCACAGCCCACCAGCAGCACCACCGCGTCGATAGGGTTGCCGCGAATGGCTTCTTCCACATCCATGCTGGCCAGGTTACGGGTGAACATGGCGGTGGGGCGCAGGTTGGATTCACCGTTGGAGAACACCGGAAACTCGACCGGGTAGCCGCCTGCTTCCAGCACGCCCTGCTTCACGTGCTCCGCCAGCTTGCGGAAGTGGGCATTGCAGGGGGTCAGCTCCGACCAGGTATTGCAGATACCGATAATCGGCTTGCCCTGGAACTCATGGTCGGGGATCCCCTGATTTTTCATCCAGCTGCGGTACATAAAACCGTTCTTATCGGCGGTGCCGAACCATTCAGCACTACGCAACGGACGTTGACGTTGGCCCATGAAGTTAACTCCTTGTTTTAGGTCGAAGACTGCTGACGATCTGGCGGTAGGCGTGATGTCTGCGTCGAATGCGCAAGACACTAAACTACCCCGCCCATCTAGTCGACCATACAAAAGTATATGTTGAACAATTGCTCTTAATGTTCAACATTACCCTCCCGCATGGGTCATTTACCCGTTGCATCACAGCGTTAACCACCGTGTTCTCCACAACGATTTTGACAACAAGAACCTTGAGGAATAGTGCCATGCTCAAATCGAAATACAGCTTGCTACTCACTGGCTCAGCACTGCTGCTAGGCCTTTCGACGGCTCAGGCGGCCGAATACGAATGGAAATTTCAGGCGTCAGAAACCTCGGGCGAACCCAGCTTTAAGATCAAACAAGAGTGGGCAGAGAAGATCACGGCAATGACCGATGGCCGCGTCGAGATTGAGGTAATGCCGATCAACTCCGTGGTTGGCCCCACCGAAACGCTGACCGCGGTTAGTGCAGGGATTTTGCAGGGACATATGACCGACCCCAGCTACTTCTCCGGCCAGGATCCCGCTTTCGGCATGCTCGGCAACCTTGTCGGCGCTTGGCAGAACCCCTACGACTTCCTTGAGTACATGAAGTACGGCGGCGGTGAAGAGCTCTACAACGAACTGGTCGAACCTTATGGCGCGCATTTGATCAGCGCAGCGACCTTTCCGTTGGAGTCAGTCCCCTCCACGGTGCCCATCGAATCCATCGCCGACTTTGAAGGGCTAAAAATCCGTGCTCCTCAAGGCATGGTGTACAACATCTTCGAGCGCATCGGCGCCACGCCGGTTAACCTGCCGGGTTCTGAGGTGTATACCGGGCTGGAAAAAGGCGTGATTGACGCCGCGGACTCCACGGTGCTCTCGAATAACGACGCCATGGGCCTACACGCCTTCGCTCCTTATCCGCTCTACCCAGGCTTCCACTCCATGCCCATGATCGCCGTATCGATCAATAAGGACATCTGGGATGGCCTACCCGAAGAGCTACAGTCGACGCTAAACATCGCCTTCGACGGCATGGCCTATGACCTGATTGCCCGTCTCAAAGAGCAGGATATTGAGACCCTGCAGCGGCTTCAGGAAGACCCTGACGTTCACCCCTTCGACCTTCCTGCAGAGGAACGCCGTAAGTTCCGCGCCGCAGCTGAGCAAGAGTGGCAAGAGTGGGCCGGTGAAAACGAGATGACCCAGAAGATCTATGACTCGGCGACCGCCTTTTTGCGCTCGCGCAATCTGCTCTAACTGTTTGCTCTCTGCTCTCAACTCGGCTTCATTAACCTAACCAACGCATCGCTCGGGACTCCCCGAGCGATGCGCGTAGAGTCGCGCCATGTCTCAGAAAACTCCTGACAAGCAATACCGCTCTCCTCCCACCCATGACCTTCCCGAGATTCTCGAAACGGTTGAGGAGATAGCGCCTGAACGCAATGCCTTAGACCGCTTGATTGCCCGGGGCGGCCGGGCCGTTTCCTGGTTGGTGCTGGTGGCAATGGGTATCAGTGTCGTTGAGGTCTTTATGCGCTACGGTTTCAATAACCCGACCTCCTGGGTACACGAAACTGTGGTGTTTCTGATCGCGGTTATCTTTGTGCTTGGCGGCCCAGCGGCCATGGCACGCAATAGCCATATTCGCGTCAAGGTGCTTTACGACAGCGCCGGGCCAACACTGAAGTGCTGGATGGATCGCTTCAACGACCTGCTCACGCTGATTTTTTGCTTGTCGATGAGTTATGCCGCTTTCCATATGTTCTGGGGAGCGTCGCATAACCCGCTTGGCGAGTGGTCGCTGGAGCGCTCCGGTACCTCTTGGAATCCGCCCTTTCCCGCCATGGTCAAGGGCATGATTCTGTTTGCTTTGGCGCTGATGACACTGCAGGCCTTACTGCATTTATGGCAGTCGCTTAAGGCGAAGCCCCGTAACGGCACCGAGGAGACGCGCTGATGGATATTTCAACCGCAACGATCCTCATGGTAGGGGCGATTTTCGCGCTGCTGGTCACCGGTCTGCCGCTGGCGTTTATCACCGGCTTGGTGGCCATGGCCTTCACCTTCGGCTGGTTCGGTGAGGCGGCACTGCCGCTGGTCACCAGCCGTGTCTATGGGTTTATCACCGAGTATTCGCTGGTGGCGGTGCCGATGTTTGTGTTGATGGCATCTCTGTTGGATCGATCCGGCATCGCCAAGGATCTATTCAACGCCATGCGCGTTTTCGCTGGCCGCTTGCCAGGTGGTGTAGCGGTGCAGACCATCGTAGTAGCGTTCTTCCTGGCCGCCCTCTCAGGCATCATTGGCGGGGAGATCGTCCTGCTAGGGATTCTGGCACTGCCGCAAATGCTCCGCCTCGGCTACGATAAATACCTCTCCATTGGGGTGGTGTGCGCCGGTGGCGCCCTGGGCACCATGATGCCGCCCTCTATCGTGCTGATTATCTACGGCCTGATCGCCAGCGTATCGATTGCCGACCTGTTCGCCGCGGCCGTTACCCCAGCGGTAATTTTGATGGGCTCCTACATTGCATATGTGCTGGTACGCTGCCTGAGGAACCCCGCACTAGGGCCACCGCTGGATAAAAATGCGCAAGATAACCCCTTTGCCACCAAGCTAGATGCGGTCAAAGCCATTTTGCTGCCGGGACTGATTGCCTTTTTAGTCTTGGGTACTATCTACGGCGGTGTCGCCTCGGTCACCGAAGCAGCGGCCATGGGCGTCTTCGGCGTACTGCTCGCCACCATTGTGCGCGGCGAATTCACCCCCGGCATGCTGCACCATAGCCTGGGCCAGACCTTAAATACCTGCGGCATGATCATCTGGATCGGCATTGGCGCCGCCGCCCTGGTGGGCGTCTATAACCTGATGGGCGGCAACCGCTTTGTGTCGAGCTTGATTCTCGGACTCGACGTCGCGCCGATTGTGATCATTCTGGTTATGATGGCGATCATGCTGGTGCTGGGGCTATTCCTAGATTGGATCGGGATCGCGATGCTGGCCCTGCCGATCTTTTTGCCCATCGTTATTCAGCTCGGCTTCGACCCGATCTGGTTCGGTATTCTGTTCGCCGTGAACATGCAGGTATCGTTTCTGTCACCACCCTTTGGGCCCGCCGCCTTCTACCTTAAAAGCGTGGCACCGCCGGATATCAGCCTGAAGGATATCTATCTTTCCGTGCTTCCCTTTATGGCCATTCAGCTGTGTGTCCTTGCGGCGCTATTGATGTGGCCGCAACTGGCCATTTGGCCACTATGATGACCGCTACACTATTGACTGACACTCTGCATAAGGAGGTCGCCATGCGACTGATTCAGTGTGACCACCAGGGCCAGGTTCGCGCCGCCCTGGTCGAGAGCGAAGAGCAGGTTCAACTGCTCGACTGCGACACCTACACGTTGGCCAACCGGGCGATTAGCGCCGGTAAGCCACTTAGCGAGATAGTGACAGAAGCGCTGACCGACACCCGCCTGGATTACCAAGCGCTGGTCGATGCCAAACGTCTGTTACCCCCGCTGACACATACCGACCCGGCCCACTGCCTGGTGACCGGCACTGGCCTTACCCACTTGGGCAGTGCCGATACCCGCTCGGCGATGCACGCGAAAGCTCAAGCTGCGGAAGAAGACATGACCGACTCCATGCGCATGTTCAAGCTAGGGGTGGAAGGCGGCAAGCCCGAAGCAGGCCAACTAGGCGCGCAGCCGGAGTGGTTCTACAAGGGCGATGGCCAGTGCGTGGTAGCGCCGGAAGCCGCAATCCCCTCCCCCGCCTTTGCTGAAGATGCGGGCGAGGAGCCCGAGCTGGCTGGTCTTTATGTGATTGGCAACGATGGCCAACCCTGGCGGGTCGGCTACGCGTTGGGTAACGAGTTCTCTGACCACGTCACCGAGCGCTTCAACTACCTGTGGCTGGCCCACTCCAAGCTACGCGCCTGCAGCTTTGGGCCCGAACTGTTTATCGGCGAACTGCCAGCTCATTTGGAAGGCACCAGCCGTATACAGCGCGGTGGCGAAACAGTCTGGGAAAAACCCTTTTTAACCGGCGAGGCCAATATGGCCCATAGCCTGGCTAATCTGGAATATCACCACTTTAAATACCCAGGCTTCCGCCGTCCCGGCGATGTGCATGTGCACTTTTTCGGTACCGCAACACTCAGCTTCGCCGACGGCATTAAGGTGCGCGAAGGCGATCGCTTTGAGATCAATATCCATGAATTTGGCCGCGCTCTGCGCAACCCGCTACAGGTGGAAGCAGACGCACCGGCCATCAGCGTGAAAGCGCTTTAACACCTTAATTTTTACACCTGAACTTTTACCACCCACAGGAGGTTGTATGACTCTGGAAGGCAAACTACTTATTGGCCAGCAGGCCATCAGCGGCCAACAGGCGGATATTCAAGCCGTCAATCCCGCCACTGGCGAAACCTTGGCACCCGTCTACCCCGGCGGCGGCAAAGCGGAAGTCGAGCAGGCGTGTGAACTTGCCGAAGCGGCGTACGCCACTTACCGCGAAACCTCGCTTGAAGAGCGGGCCGTGTTCCTGGAAACCATCGCCAGCGAGATCGAGGCGATCGGCGAAGAACTGACTGAGCGTGGGGTCGCCGAAACCGGCCTCCCCGAAGCGCGCCTGCAGGGCGAACGTGGCCGCACCTGCGGTCAGCTACGCTTGTTCGCCAATGTGGTTCGGGCCGGCGAGTGGCTCGATGTGCGCATCGATCCCGCCCTACCCGATCGTGAACCGATGCCGCGTGTCGATCTACGCCAGCGGCATATCGGCCTGGGCCCGGTAGCGGTATTTGGCGCCAGCAACTTCCCGCTGGCCTTTAGCGTGGCCGGTGGCGATACCGCTTCGGCGCTGGCCGCGGGTTGCCCGGTCGTGGTCAAGGGTCACTCTGCCCACCCCGGCACTTCCGAGCTGGTGGGACGCGCCATTCAGCGCGCCGTTGCCAAGTGCAATCTGCCTGAAGGCGTTTTCTCACTGCTGTTTGGTTCGGGCAAAGAGATCGGCCAGGCGCTGGTCGCCGATCCGCGCATCCAGGCAGTGGGCTTTACCGGTTCACGCGGCGGCGGCACGGCGCTAATGGCCACCGCCCAAGCGCGGCCGCAGCCGATCCCGGTTTACGCCGAGATGAGCTCCATCAACCCGGTATTTCTGCTGCCGGAAGCGCTCAAAGCGCGCGGCAAAGCGATTGCCGAAGGGTTTGTTGGCTCGCTCAATATGGGCGCCGGGCAGTTCTGCACCAACCCAGGGCTGGTGATTGCGGTTCAGGGCCCAGAGCTGGACGCCTTTGTTGAAGCGGCCGGTGAAGGGGTCAAAGGCAGCGCCGCCCAAACCATGCTCACACCGGGCATTCACGACGCCTACCAGCAGGGCGTTGATCGACTCGCCAACCACGCCAAGGTCACCGAAGTGGCTCGTGGCCAGGCAGGCGAGACGGCGAACCCCTGCCAAGCGGGACTGTTCGTTACCCAGGCCGAGGCCTTCCTCAACGAACCCGCCCTCCAGGAAGAGGTGTTTGGTTCGACTTCATTGGTGATTGCCTGTGCTGACACCCAGGAAGTGGCGAAGGTCGCCGCCCAGCTCGAAGGTCAGCTCACCATTACGCTACAGATGGATGACGGCGACCTGGCGACCGCCAAGCAACTGCTGCCCACCCTGGAGCGCAAGGCGGGGCGGATCCTGGCTAACGGCTGGCCAACCGGTGTAGAAGTGTGCCACGCCATGGTGCATGGCGGGCCTTATCCGGCGACGTCGGACTCCCGCACGACCTCCGTGGGCAGCGCGGCGATTTTCCGCTTCCTGCGCCCGGTGTGCTACCAGGCGCTGCCGGAAGGGTTACTGCCCGAAGCGATTCGCGACGGTAACCCCTATGGGGTATCCCGTTTGGTCGATGGCAAGCGTGAATAAACGAGCGTCACTTGAGACGTTACTCGATAAAGGCGTCGGTGGTTTCACGATGACCGTATAGAAACGCATCGGCGACCTGGCGCAGCGGGGCAACATCCACCTCGCTGCGTTTGTTTGCGATCAACTCGCCAAAACGCGCGTAGAGACCTTGATATTCGCGCTCTTCAGCGTCGATGACAACGGCATCGTCAATCACTAAACGACAGCCGCCCTGGGTAAGGCTCAGGCGGCTTCCGTCGCTGTCAATGTGCATATCCCAGGTAGGCGGGCCGGGTTGACGAAAGTCAAAATCAGCCTCAATGGTCGCGCCTTCTGGGTCGGTGAAGGAGAGTTCCGCTGCAATGGGGGTTTGCGCGTTACTGGGTACCTGCAGCCGTGCTTTTTGCAGGAAAAATGGCTGCGGTAAAATAGCGGTGGCAATCGACAGCGCGTTAATACCCGGATCAAATACGCCCATGCCACCGGGCTGCCAGATCCACGCCTGACCTGGATGCCATACCCGCACGTCCTCCTTCCACACGATCTCCACCCGCTGCACTTGACGCTCACTCAACCACTGCTGTGCGTGAGCCACGCCGGGGGCAAACCGCGAGTGCCAAGCGGCAAACAGGCTAAAGCCCTGCCTGGAAGCGGTGGCAATCAAATCCTCTACTTCGCTTAGCGTCGCCCCCGGGGGCTTTTCCAGCAGCACGTGCTTGCCGCTCAGAAGCGCTGCCCGCGCCTGGGAGTAGCGCAGGTGGGTTGGCGTGCAGATCGAGACGGTGTCGATATCTGGATGAGCATCGAGCATTGCTTCCAGACCTTGGTAACCCGGCACATCAGGTAGCGACGCATAAGGATCCGCCGTGGCAATAAGCTGGCAGTTCGGGGTGGCGGCGATCGCCGGGAGGTGCTGGTCGCGGACAATTTTGCCCACGCCCACCAGGCCAAGTGTAAAGCCAGAGTTGGAATCAGACATATGTTTGCCTTTGTTTTTGCCATTGAAAAAAGAACTTAGGGAGCGGTGTGGGGTAGCTCAACGCTGCGCCCTAATGAGCTAAAGCTGTGCTCAAGCCCCAACGCCGCGGCAGTGCCTGCCAACACCGCTTGGGACGCTAGAAAGGCCTCCCGGGGGCGGCGCAGCCGGATGCTTTCCATCAGTTGACGGTGGCGCTCCAGGCTCTCTTCAGGATCCACGGCATTCTCATTGGACATGGAGATCAGCATGTAGATGGAAGGTCGCAGGATATGCGATAGCTGCGCCCAGACGATATTGTGGGTCGCCTTAAAAATGGCTTCATGAAAGGCGACATCGCACTCGCTGTGCAGCCGTCGTTCCTCTTCACAGGTGGCATTGCGCAGATTCTGTCCCAGCCCTTCAAAGGCCTCTTCTATAGCAACCAAATCACGCGCTTTGGCGCGCTTGGCGGCGGTCATCGCCACATAGGGTTCAACGTCCAGCCGGAAGGCGAGGATTTCACGCTGAATGTCTGGGTTGGGCGCTGCGTAGCGGGTTAACCAGTCGGTCACCTGGGCATCGAGAATATGCCACTCGGAGTATTCCCGCACCTTGGAACCATGACCGGAAATCCGCTCAATAATCCCCGCATCGACCAGTTGGCGAAGATCGCTGCGCACCGCTGAGCGATTGATCGCAAAGCGTTCGCATAGATCCATTTCCCGGGGCACTAAGTCACCGGGGTGATAGCGCCCACCAAAGATCTCCTCGGCGAGATGTTCGGCAATACTAGGGCGAGCTGCTGGCTTACTGAGAGATGACGTCACTGCGATAAGACCCTATTTCAATTCCTGTCAATCATACCGTACTTGACCGGTCGACTGTTATCGACAGCGTAGCATCCAGCCTTGCCCGCTGTTTCAGCTCTAACCGCCGCTCATAGAGGCCTTTAGCACCCAGCGTGCCCAGCACCAGGACGCCGCCGACCATAGCCATTGGCGCGGGTTGTTCGGCCAGAATCCACCAGGCCAACAGCGTGCCTATGACCACTTCCAGCAGTATCAGCAGGCCCACTTCGGCGGAGGGCAGATACAGAGGCCCACGCTGCAGCAGCGTCACGCCGCAGGGCACAATAATCAGGCAGAGCAGGATCACCACGGCAAGTTGGTTAGCTGCAGGCAGGCTCGGTTCGCTCCCTGCAAGCCAAAACAGCCCCGCAGTGCTACCCACAACAAGGCCGTTGAATACCAGCATGGGGCTCATATCCACCCCGGGTCGTGTGCGACAAAGAGTGAAGTTAATCGCCAGGGTGGTTGCCGCCATCAAGGCAAAAGCGTTACCGATCCAAGAACCTGCGCCCGCATCATCGAGGGCAATCATGGCGACACCCGCCATACACAGCACTATCGCCAGCCAGGTGCGCCTGGGCAGACGCTCCTTGAGGATGATCCAGGAGAGCACGGCAGCGATAAGCGGCGAGCTGGCCAGTATCATCAGTACGTTGCCCGCCTTGGTGTACTGGTTGCCCAGCACGAAGCCACAGGTGGTGAGGCTGAACAGCAGCGCCACGGCGATCCCTGTCCAGCCACAGCGACGGTAGGCCGCCAGGGTGCCACGCCCATAGCGCAGCAGGGCGATCAGTAGAAAGCCTAAGCCAGAAAGAAAGCCACGCCACATCAGTATCTCGGCATCGGGCAGGTCGGCGACCTTGATTAGCAGGGCATCTGGCGCCATGATCAGCGCTCCACCGCCCGTCAGTAGCAGACCCTGCTGACGATGGGACAAGTTACTCAATAGACTCATCTAAGTGCTCGCCCCCTCAGTGATTATCCCTGGGCGGATGCTGGCGAGCGACATCGCGATATTTGGTAGCAGGCTCCAGGGTCATCCCGCGATCCAGCGGCTCGACCATGCTGCGCTGAATCTCCTGCCAAGGCGTCTGGTGGCCGGGGTAGCGGTAGCCGCCCTGCTGTTCCAGACGCGCGCGGCGCGCTGCCAGTTCACTGTCGTCAATCAGCAATTGTACTTCGCCGCATTTGAGATCGACCCGCAGCCGGTCGCCGCTTTCAAGTAGCGCCAGACCACCGCCGGTAGCGGCTTCTGGGGAGGCGTTGAGAATCGACGGCGAGCCAGAAGTGCCCGACTGGCGACCATCGCCCAGGCACGGCAGTGATTCGATGCCTTGCTTGATCAGCGCCTCCGGCGGCTGCATATTGACGACCTCGGCACCGCCAGGGTGGCCGACGGGGCCCGCGCCGCGCATGACCAGAATAGTGCGCGCGTCGATGTTGAGCGCCGGGTCATCAATACGGGCGTGATAATCTTCGGAGCCATCGAATACCACCACCTTGCCCTCGAAGGCCTCGGGGTCGTTAGGATCATTCAGGAAGCGTTCACGGAAGTCCCGGGAGATCACGCTGGTTTTCATCAGCGCCGAGTCGAATAGATTACCCTTGAGATTGAGGAAACCTGCATGATCCACTAGTGGGTCGTTATAGCGACAAATCACATCGGCATCCTGGGTTTCGCGGCCGTGCAGGTTATCGCCAATGGAGCGACCATTCACCGTCAGCGCATCGCCATGCAGCTTACCTGCGCTGTGTAGCTCATGGAGGATCGCCGGAACGCCCCCAGCGCGGTAAAACTCTTCACACAGGAAGGCACCGGCGGGCATCACGTTAGCCAGCAGCGGAATTTCATGGCCCAGGCGTTGCCAATCATCATTATTTACCTCAATACCTGCATGACGAGCGATGGCATTGATATGCACCGGCGCGTTTGAAGAACCGCCCAACGCCGAACACGCCACGATGGCGTTTTCAAACGCTTCACGGGTCAGAATATCCAGCGGGCGTAGATCTTCCCAGACCATATCGACAATCCGCGTGCCGGTGTCGTAGGCCACCATCGCGCGCTCTTTATAGGGCGCGGGTATGACCGCCGAGCCCGGCAGGCTCATGCCCAACACTTCGGCCATGGAGTTCATGGTGGAGGCAGTACCCATGGTGTTGCAGTGGCCAATCGAGGGGGCCGAGTCGCTAGCGCGTGAGAGAAACTCCGCGTAGTCGATATCCCCTGCCGCAAGGCGCTTGCGAAGCTCCCAGATGATCGTCCCTGAACCTACCCGCTCGGCACCGCGCCAGCCGTTGAGCATCGGCCCGCCAGAAAGCACAATAGCTGGAATATTCACCGTTGCCGCCGCCATTAGCGCCGCGGGCGTGGTTTTATCGCAGCCGGTGGTCAGCACCACGCCGTCTAACGGGTAGCCATGCAGCACTTCCACGATGCCTAAGTAAGCAAGATTACGATCCAGCGCAGCGGTGGGCCGCCGCACATTTTCGTGAATAGGGTGCATGGGGAACTCGAACGGCACCCCGCCCGCCGCGCGAATACCGTCTTTTACCCGTTTGACCAAGTCAATGTGATGACGGTTACACGGGGTTAAGTCAGAACCTGACTGACAAATACCAATAATCGGCTTACCGCTGGTCAGCTCATCCAGAGTAATCCCGTAATTCAGATAACGCTCGATGCACAGCGCCGTAGTACCGGGGTGCTCGGGGTTATCGAACCAGTAGCGTGAACGCAATTGTTCAGGCGTTATACGTTGAAAATTGGCCATGGTGTCTCTCCACGCCTAAAGTAAATATAAAAAGTCAGTCGTCGCGCTTTAGGCACTCAACCGCCCCACCAACATAATCGATTAAGTAAGCTCCCTTAACTATAGGGGAGAGTCGCCATGAAGGTACGCTTTCTTCCTCTCGGCGTCGATACATACAAAAGTATATGTTGAACATATAGGAAAAACGTTAGACATTCACCTAAGGGTTGCGGCGCTTACATCGCTATACGTGAGTACCGCTGACACACAACAACAATTAACCACGCTGCAGCTCGCTTAGAAGACGCCCTTAGCGGAGCGGCCTGCAGCACGCCAGGAGAGTGACGACTATGCACCATCTTTGGAAACGTACCCTATTATTGACCGGCGCCACGCTACTCAGCTCAGGTATGGCTTACGCGCAAACGCCCGATCTTTCCGACCCGCCCGAAATTGATGGCGCCACCGTGGGTGACCACGGCAACGTCACCCTGCGCATGGGGCTTGGCCTGGCGGAAAGCTCGCCTCAGTACATCTCCAGCCAGTATTTCGCAGATATTCTTGACCAGCGCAGTGAAGGACGCATCAGCGTCAATATCTTCCCCAACAGTCAGCTTGGCGACGACGTGCAGATGATGGAAATGCTGCAGACCGGTACGCTGGATATGACTTACCCATCATCTTCCCCCGCCACCGGCTATGTTGAAGAGCTGGCGGTCTTTGACCTCCCCTTCTTGCTTCCCACCCGGGAAGCAGCGATTAAGGCGATGCGAAGTGATGCCGCGCAGGAGATGCTCGACGCCTTCGATGGTACCGGCCTGAAAGCCCTGGCGTTCTCTGAAAACGGCTTCCGCCAGCTCTCCAATAGCGCCCGAGAAGTCGCTTCACCTGAGGACGTAGCAGGCCTTGACGTTCGTGGCCTTTCAATTCGCACCATGGAAAACCCGGTGCACCTGGCTATTTGGCAAGCGTTGGGCGCTAACCCGACTCCCATGGCCTTTGGTGAGCTGTTTTCCGCCATGGAACAAGGCGTTGTCGATGGCCAGGAAAACCCCTGGAGCACCATCCTGACTTCCAACTTCCATGAAGTGCAGGACTATGGCTCCGAAACCCGCCACGTCTACACCCCCTTCATCAAGATGATCTCTCAGCGTACCTGGGATCGCCTCGACCCCGAGTATCAGGAGCTAATTCAGGAAGCCGCGCTGCAGGCAGCCGATTACGAAATCCAGCTTTCCAGCGAGTACGATGACTGGGCGCGGGATCAGCTTGAAGAGCGCGGTATGCAAATCACCCGCCTTGATGACGAGCAGATTGCCGCTTTCCAGGAAGCCGTACAGCCGGTTTACGAAGAGTGGGCACCGCGCATTGGTGAAGATCTAGTGGCGGAATTCCAACGCATTGCTGAATCGTCTATGACTGAGTAATGTCACTCCTGCCGCCGAACGAATCCGGCGGCAGGATTTATTCGATCGCCTGCGCTATGGGGCATCCGAAAGACGCTTTTTAAGCTGCATATAGGTGCCGTAGTGACGGTCAAGGTGGCGCCGCATAGCTGCCTCGGCCTTATCCGGATCGCGGGACTCAATGGCTTCGATGATTTCGGTATGGGCCGCAGTGGCGGCTTTATCTTCGTCTTTTTTCTGCAGCACCAGCGCCCGGCGATCATCTAGCCACTCAGAGAGCGCCACATGGATAGCATCAAAGATCGGGTTACGGCCGATGCTGGCCAATACACCATGAAAGTCGTTATCAGAGCGCTTAAAGCGTGCTTCATCGCCTATCGCATCTCGATTATCGGCCAACGCCTCGCGTAGCCGCGCCAAATCTTCTTCGCTGGCGTTACGCGCCGCATAGCGAGCCAATGAAATTTCAAACATGGCCCGCGCTTCTTGAAAATATTGCTGGCCATCGGGCTTGGAAAGCAGTTGCCGGGTCACCCCGGAAAGCCTGGCCATCACCGCCTCTGCGGTGGGCCGAATCACCCTGGCGCGCGTGCCACTATTGATAGCAATTAAACCAAGCTGCTGGAGATGGAACAGCGCTTCGCGCACCGCTGGCCTGCCAACCCCAAACTGCTCCATCAACTCCCGCTCTGAAGGCAGTTGATCATTTTCACTTAGCCGCCCTTCAAGGATCTCCGCCTCGAGCTGCTCAGCGACCTGTTCGGACAGCGTTTTTCGCTCGATCCGGTATCTGCTCATAGGCAGTCACCCCTGGTTAACCTGGAATTTTGCGCTATTTTACTGCATTTCTCGTCGCTGTCTTTTAAACCTGTCTTTTAAACCCGTCATTCAAGCTTGTCCTCAAACCTGTTCTTAAACCAGCCTTCAATCGAGTTGAATGAGCGGCGCTATTCGGTACTGTTCAGCAATCTCGGCATAGGCCAATTGATTAGCAGAATCGAGAGGAATGCCAAGCGCATCACGCTGCGCTCGGCAGCGCCATTCGCGATCGCCCGGGGCTAGCACTTCTGCACCCTCGGCGGCAGGCTGGGTACGCAGGTCAGCCAAGTACTCGGCTAGTCCGCGTGCGAAAGTGCCTTCATCTACAAACGCAACGGGGTTCATGGCCAGGAAAAAATGCCCAACGCCACGCGGGGTCGACATATCCGGCCCGCCCATGGGGAGAAGTTTAAAGCCGTGCTGCATACCCGATAAGGCTGAACTAAGTATCTCCACCATACCGCCCAGCCCGGCGCCCTTAAAACCAAACCCATTGCCGCCTAATGGCAACAGCGCGGCAATTTCGCTTGGGTCGCGGCTTACCTTTCCAGTGGCATCGGCAGCGACCTGATCCGGCAGCTCACGGCCAATCGCGCCGTACTGCTGTACCCGGTTCCAGGGCACCGAGCTGGTCGCCATATCCAGCAGATACGGCAGCTCTCCCGTCACCGGCGCTGCAAAGGCGATAGGGTTAGTACCGTGAAAAGGCTTGGCGCCCTCATGCAATAGCACGAAGGGGTCTGAGTTGCAGAGCGCCATTCCCAGATAACCGCGCTCAGCCGCCGCTAAGGCATAACAGCCCGCCGCCCCAAAGTGCGAAGAGTTACCCACCGCGACAGCGCCCATTCCAACCTTTTCCGCCATATCCATGGCGCGCTTCATCGCGGTATAGCCCGCCAAGTGCCCTAACCCATCGTCCGCATCCAAGAACCCCGTGGCGGCCAAACGCTGGTGAAACTGCATGTTAGGCGCACCGTTAATGCGCCCGCCTTTAAGCGCCTGTAAATAGTGGGGCAGCAGGCGTAAGCCGTGGCTGTCGGTGCCCATTCGCGAGGCCGTCACCAGAGCGCAGGTTACTGCCTCTGCAGATGCGTTGTCAGCGCCCGCAGCCGCAAGCGCGGCTTGCATAAAACGGCTAAGGTCTTCACGGGCAACGCGAAATTCTGGCGACATACCTGGCGACGCATCAGTCATGACTCACATACTCCTGATCTTAATATTAACCCGTTACCGACAGTTCTTAACGAGACAGTTCTTAAAGACAGTCCTTAAAGACAGTGCTTAAAGACAGTGCTTAAAGACAGTGCTTAACGATAAATCAGCGTGGGTAGCCACATAGAGATTGCCGGAATAAAGGTGACCAAGAGTAGGCAGATCACCAAGGGGATAAGAAACGGCATGGTGCCGCGCATGCAGCGCTCAAAGCTGACGTTGGACACCCTGGAAAGCACGTAGAGCACCATGCCCACCGGCGGAGTCAGCAAGCCAATCATCAGGTTGAGCACCATAATCACCCCGAAATGAACCGGGTCTACGCCCACTGCAACCGCCATGGGCAGCAGAACCGGGACTAAAATAGTGATCGCGGCAATGGTTTCCATAAAGCAGCCGACGATAATCAGCACAATGTTCGCCATCATCAGCACGGCGAGCTTGCTGTCGGCAAAGGGGCCCATTAAGGCTATCACGTTCTGGGTGACCTGATTACTGGTGAGGATCCAGGCGAAAATCGACGCGGAAGACACAATAAACAGAATAACCGCAGTGGTCTCAATGGTATCCATGCTGACTTTGAGCAGCTTGCGC
Organism: Halomonas sp. ISL-56; assembly: GCF_018612805.1. Lineage (NCBI taxonomy): Bacteria > Pseudomonadati > Pseudomonadota > Gammaproteobacteria > Oceanospirillales > Halomonadaceae > Halomonas > Halomonas sp. ISL-56. Next base: position 128,689 of record NZ_JAGGRO010000022.1, read on the forward strand.
CAGGTTAGCGTCCGATAAACCACCACACCCAGTAGCAGCGCATAGAACACCGCAGCCACTGCCGCCTCGGTGGGTGTAAAGGCACCGCTAATAATACCGCCAACGATAATGACCGGGGTTAGTAGCGATAAGAACGCCCGCTTAAAGGTATGACCGAGCACCCGCATCGAGAACACCGCATCGCGCTGATAGCCCCGCCGACGGGAGATAACAAAGATCATCAGCATCAGCATGGCGCCCATCAGCAGCCCGGGAATCAATCCCGCAGCAAACAGCTGGCCCACCGAGGCAGAGGCCATCACGCCGTAAATCACCATCGGCAGGCTCGGCGGTATAATCGGCCCGATTGTCGAGGAAGCAGCGGTAATGCCCACCGCGAACTCCTCATCATAACCGGCGTCTTTCATGGCTTTGACTTCGATCATGCCAAGGCCACCGGCATCCGCCACCGCCGCCCCGGACATCCCGGAAAATACGATGCTGGCCCCGACGTTAACGTGCCCTAGCCCGCCGCGCATCCAGCCCATTAAGGCCTTGGCGAAATTGAATATCCGCTCGGTAATCCCGCCGTTGTTCATCAAACTCCCGGCAAAGATAAAAAAGGGAATCGCCAGCAGCGGAAAGCTGTCGATGCCATTAATCATACGGTGAGCCACGACAATATTGGGCACTTGTCCGGTGATCAGCACAAACATTAAACAGGAGCCCGCCAGACTAATAGCGATGGGCACGCCGAGGACTAGCATGGTAAACAGCGCGAAAAACAGAAAAGCGAGATGGTAGCCCATCAGCGGCAAGATCACGCAGCCAAGCACCGCAAGGGCCGCCAACAGCGGCGACACGAGCGGCGTTTGCCAGCGCATCACAGTTAATCGAGACATAGCAGGCCTCTTAATAAAAATGGCGGGGTGAAAAGCACTCTTTAAACATCATCGTTGCGGTGTTGATACTTGAGATAGAGCCGTTGAACGGTTCGCATCGCCATCAATACAAACGCCGCGCATACCGTGAAATAGATAATGCTTTTGGGCAGATCAATAGACACCATCAAACTGCTAGTACGCGATGCCAGTTGATAGGTCACCCATGCCATCGCTATATAGAAGGTAAGGCTTATGAGGTTTACTAAACGTTCCAGCAAAAGCGCTTGCCACGCAGGCATGTAGTGGTAGAAGAACTCCACCATAATATGGCTACCGTTGCGGGCGGCCATGACACTGCCCATAAACCCCACCCCAATCAGCAGGTAGCGGGCGATCTCTTCCGTCCAGCCGATCGAGTCACCCATTACATAGCGACTAAAGAACTGGGCAAATACCACTAAAATCAGCGCCCAGAACAGTATCAGAGTCGCCAAATCTTCAATCCGGTAATCACTCAGCCTGAACGGGGTATCGTCAAAGGCGGATTCAAAATCGACCCTTGGATCGACGGCAGGCGGGGCGTCTTCTCGTGTGTCATTCATGGCACAACACTCCAAACACTCCGCTCAAAGGAGCGGAGTGTTATCAAAGGGTTGGATTATTGGCCGATAGCCTGGAGACGTTCGTAGGTTTCCTCATCCCAGGTGGCTGCATCGCCGTTATGGGCGGGCACTACGGCTTCACGAAAGGCGGCGCGATCCACTTCGTTAATGGTATTGCCCTGCTCCTCAAACCAGGCCACCAGCTCCTCTTCAGCCTGCTGGATATCCTTAGTGTTGTTCTCGGCAGCCTCTTGGAAAACCTCGCGGAATATTTCACGATCCTCTTCAGAAAGTTGGTTCCAGCGTGGCCCACCCACAATAGTGATTAACGAATCGGTAATGTGGCCGGTCAGGTTGATGTAGTCCTGCACCTCATGGAATGCCTTGGCACGAATGGTCGGTAGCGGGTTTTCCTGGGCGTCCACTACGCCTTGCTGAAGCGCCAGATAGACCTCGTCAAAGGCGATGGGAGTGGGGTTAGCGTCCACGGCACGGGGCATCATCATGTACATCGGGGCGTTGGGTACCCGTATTTTCAGGCCCTGCATATCCGCTGGTTCATTGATGGGAATATTCGAGGTCACATGACGCTCGCCGTAATAGTTGAGCGCCAGCGGCACATTGCCGGTTTGATCCTGGTACCCCTGAGCGATCTCTTGGAACAGGTCACTATCGGCGTATGCCTGCCAGTGATCAAAGTCTCGGAACATATAGGCAGCGCCGGCAATGCCGATGGGGCCGTACGCTCGGCCAGCAAACTGAGAGCCGGTATAAATAACGTCCACCGTGCCGAGTTCAAGCCCTTCGTTAATATCTTCCTCTTTGCCTAACGAAGAGGCGGGATGCACCTGCATGGTATAGCGCCCTTCGGTACGCTCTTCGATCTCATCGGCGGCCCATAGCGCCCATTTATGGAACGGTTCAGATGTTTCATAAACATGGGCAAAACGGAGATTTTCAGCGGCTTGAACGGCACCGGTAAAGCCAATGCCCGCGGCGATCAGCGTGGCGGTTAGCAGGCGGGACATACGGAGATGCTGCTGGCTTTTGTGACTCATCGTCTACTCCTCACAACCATTAGATTTGTTGTTGGTTATTGTGATGTGCTGCTGTTTATTGTGATTTATTGGTTATTATTTAATCGGCGACAATCAACGTAACTGACCATAGTGCTGTATACGTATCATACCACCAGCTTCAAACCTAGTTGGTCGCCTGCAATCGCGCAACTATCCAGATAACAATTTTAGTCATACCGGTGGTGACGCCAGCCGCTGACTGAGTTGCCGGTGTAAGCGTACCAGCAGCTGCTGTTCACCAAAGCCGCCTGCCTTGGTCATCACTCTACGAGCGAGATTTCCATCCATGTAACCCAACGCCACGCCCGGCGACCACTCCGTCTCAACGGAGATATAACTCGCACCCAACTGAGTGAGCACGGCCATGGCGACATCACCGCCGGTTAAAAACAGCAGGCTATCAACTGCGTCCTGCTTTGAGGCAATACTCGCTACCTGGACAGCCATCGCTTTGGCTACCTCGCTCGCCGTGAGAACACCCTCCTTGCAACCTGGCACTACCACACACGAGTGAAGAGCTTGGGCTGTATAGGAAGCATCACCGGGTTCTTGGCACGCGTTTATAACGGCTAAATCGGGCCACTGTTTGCACAGTTGGTCGAGCTGTTCGCCTGCACGAGGGCTTCTAGACCCCACAGCATATAGCACCGAAACAACCTGATGCAGAGCGCTAAAATGCGTTTTTGTAGGCCCAAAACAGTATTGGGCTAGCGCCGTTGCCAATCCTGCAGCGCCTGCCAGGGCCCGCTTGTCGTCAGCGGCCATTATTAGGCTGTAAAGGACTGAGAGGTCTTCGTCGCTCTCGCTATCAGCGATGCCGTCCGCACTGGGAAAAGGCGTTTCTTGTCCAGGCCGATAGCGCTGAAGCGGCAGGCCGCTGGCGGCAAACGCTTGATCAAGCGGGCCAACCAGCGGCGCCGAGCGCGCATCCTGCTGATAGGCCGTGTCGGCAAGAGGAATCCCCTCTACCCACACCTGGGCATCGCGTACTGTTCGCCCCTGCGCTGGAACGGCAGGCGCCAGCAGCAAAGGAATTCCAAGCGCTTCTCTCACTGCTGAACACTCTGCAACCACCTGCCCCCGCATGGTCGAGTCGACCTTTTTAAACCACTGTTCTGGGGTAGCACGCGTTAATAATCGAACCGCCTCACTCACCCGCAACGCTGCTTGCTCAGCTGGTAAGTGACGGGATTCGGTGTTCACAGCGATAACGTCTGGCCATTGATCTTGCCACGCTTCCAGCGTCGCCGCTAACGCCTCCAGGCTGATTACCACGCGAGAGTCCGCACCCCGAGCGGCAAACGGTGCCGCGGTGTCCAGCGCCCCGGATAGATCGTCGGCAATGATCGCCAATCGGCAGCCGCTCATGCTTTAGCGCCACTGGCTAGCCGCCGGGCATAGGCAATCGCCGAGCCCATATTGGTGGCATCAGCTTTTCCCTGCCAAGCAATGTCGAAGGCGGTGCCGTGATCTACCGAGGTGCGCTGAAGCGGCAAACCTAGGCTGACGTTCACCGTGGTATCAAAAGCGATCAGCTTGACGGGGATATGCCCTTGGTCGTGATACTGGGCAATGACCAGGTCGAACTCGCCTTTAGAGGCACGATAAAACACCGTATCCGCGGAGATCGGCCCGCTCACATCAAAGCCGCGCTCGCGCAAGCGCGCCACCGCAGGGGCAATACAGCGGCTGTCTTCATCGCCGAAGATACCCCCTTCGCCGCAGTGGGGGTTGAGTCCGGCCACGGCGATACGTGGAGCACGCATGCCCAGCGCTACCAAGTGCGCCTGCCCCGCCTCGACGGTGGCGATGATGCGCTCGGGGGTGACACGGTCAATCGCGTCCCGCAGCGACACATGAGTGGAGACATGCAGCGTCGAGAGCGACTCTGATGCCAGCAGCATAAATGACGAAGGCGCACCGGTTAGCGAGGCCAACATGCCAGTGTGGCCATCGTAAAAGTGCCCCGCTTCGTGCAGCGCTGCCTTGTTCAGTGGTGCTGTCACGATCACCTGCACTCGACCCGCCTGCACCAGCTCAACCGCTTTCTGGACACAGCGAAACGCCATATCGCCAGCACCGGCACTGATTTGGCCATCGGGAATCTCTGCTCCTTCAGGCACCTCGACCCCCCCAACGGCCACACTGTCCTGACCGCTCTCTATCTGCTCCAGCGGCACAAAGTCGAGTTCAACCCCGACGCTGGCTGCCGCACGACGAAAAATAACCGGGTCACCGATCACCATGGCCGTGGCGCGTTCGGCGGAGGACATCGCGCTCAACGCACGACAAATGATCTCCGGGCCGATCCCTGCAGGGTCGCCCATGGTGATAGCGATTTCATAACGCTGCTTAGATGCATAATCGGTCGCTGTAGTCTTCATGGCATTAGCTGCCCGCCGTTGACCTCAATAATCTGGCCTGTGACATAGCCGCTTAATGTGTCGGTTCCCAAAAATAGATAGGCGCCCACGCACTCTTCCGCGGTTCCCAAACGCCCCATGGGTATTGAGGCCCGGGCTGCGGACAAATGCCCTTCGCTGGAGTGGCGCTCATGAAAATCGGTTGCGATGGTGCCAGGAGCGACAGCGTTAACGCGGATATTATCCCCGGCCAGCTCTTTGGCCATATTGCGCGTAATGGTACTCACAAAGCCTTTTGCTGAAGCATATAGTCCCCCGCCACTCCCACCGCCGTTGCGCGCGGCAATCGAGGTGGTATGAATAATATTCCCGCCCCCAGCGCGGCGAAAATGTGGCAGTGCCGCACGGCTGGCCATCAGCACCGAGCGCACGTTGAGATCCATGACTCGTTCATACTGGTCATCGTCCATCTCTTCCAAGCCAACACGGCCCAGCATATCGCCAGCGTTGTTAATCAGTAGGTCTAAACCGCCCAGACGCTCGGCGGCCTCGTCGACGAGTTTTTGGGTTTCACTGCTGTGGCTAACATCCGCTTTAAGGGTAAAGGCATCTCCACCGGCATCGCGAATAGCCTGGGCCACCGCTTCGGCGGGCCCTTCACTACTGTGATAGTGCACCGCCACGTGAGCCCCTAACGCCCCAAACTGTTTAGCAACCGCGGCGCCGATTCCTCGGCTGGCACCCGTGATTAATACTCGCTTGCCCTTCCACTCGTCTAACATGAAATTCTCCTTAACGCTTTTTACTTTTATTGTTGAATGCCGTGCTTAGCGAAATTGTATTCATCTAGACAGATTTACCTATCGACCCGAAATGGAGCGGTGCGCTAGAGTAGGGCATGAACTGGCATACCTGTCATACAACACGACATCCATAACAGGATAGGCGATGGCGCACCAACCGCCAGTCGCACAGCATTTTTAAAGACGCATTTATGACTGTTCCATTATTACTGTTCCACTATTACTACAGGAGGCACGCATGAACCCACTTTCCGTGACCGACGCCGTTCCCAATGACCTGGACAAAGCGCTGCTGGTTGGCCGCGTATGTCTGGATGGCCCGACACTGGTGACCGTGCAAGATGGTCAAGTCATCGATATCACCGAATTTGGCCCGACCATGGCCGACCTGCTTGAACGCGACGACCTGCTGGAGGTAGTAAAGCGTGCAAAAGGTCAATCGTTAGGCAGTTTGGAGACGCTACTAGCGAACTCCCAGGCATCGCCGGCGCAAGCACCCTACCTGCTCGCACCTTGCGATGTGCAGGCGGTTAAAGCGTGCGGTGTCACTTTTGCGGTCAGCCTGATGGAGCGAGTGATTGAAGAGCAGGCGGGCGGCGATCCCACCCGTGCTGACGAGTTGCGTGACGACTTACAGGCGCTGATCGGCAGCGACCTTTCCAAGATTAAGCCGGGCTCTGAAGAGGCGATGGCACTTAAAAAAGCGCTTCAAGCCCGCGGAGGCTGGTCGCAATATATGGAAGTCGGCATCGGCCCCGATGCCGAAGTGTTTACCAAAGCGCAGCCGCTCTCCTCGGTGGGTTTTGGCACCCCGGTGGGGCTGCACCCTTCATCGCAATGGAATAACCCCGAGCCGGAAATTGTCCTGGCGGTGGACAGCCGCGGCCAGGTGCGCGGCGCAACTCTGGGCAACGACGTCAATCTGCGAGACGTTGAGGGCCGTAGTGCGCTGCTGCTCGGTAAGGCGAAAGACAACAACGCCTCCTGCTCCATTGGCCCCTTCATTCGTCTATTCGATGACCACTTTGATATCGACAGCGTGCGCAACTGCCAGGTATCGCTGCGCATTGAGGGCGAAGACGACGACTTCCTGCTCCAGGGTGAGAGCGATATGCGCGAAATCAGCCGCGACCCGCTGGATCTGGTCAGCCAAACCATCGGTGCTCACCATCAATACCCGGATGGCTTTATGCTGTTTCTCGGCACCATGTTCTCGCCGATTCAAGACCGCGACGGTAAAGGTCAGGGCTTCACGCATCATATGAATGACCGAGTCACCATTGCCACCCCGGCTTTAGGCGCCTTGGTCAACAAAGTCGGCAGAAGCGACCAACTACCGCCCTGGACCTACGGCATTCGCGAGCTGATGCGCCACTTAGCACGCCGTTAATACTGCTCCTTTCAATCAATACACCACCCACCTCAACGCCAAGGAGAGCACAATGACAACCATTACCCGCGTCGAGATTCAGGATATCCGCTTTCCCACTTCACGCTCGCTGGATGGCTCCGATGCCATGAACGCCGCGCCGGACTACTCCGCCGCTTACGTCATCCTGCATACCGATGACGGCAGCCCCGAGGGGCACGGGTTAACCTTCACCATTGGCCGCGGCAACGAGATCGTGGTGACCGCCTTGCAGTCACTGTCACCGCTGATTGAAGGGCGAACACTTGCGTCGATTACCGACAACATGGGTACGTTTTGGCGGGAGATCACTGGCGACAGCCAACTACGCTGGATTGGCCCCGATAAAGGTGCGATTCATCTCGCCACTGCCGCCATCGTCAACGCCGTGTGGGATATGTGGGCGAAAAATGAGGGCAAGCCGGTGTGGAAACTGCTGGTGGATATGACGCCCGAACAGCTGGTGCGCTGTCTCGACTTCCGCTTTGTCACCGATGCGCTAACGCCCGAAGAAGCCATCTGCTTGCTGCGCCGCCAGGCCCCTGGAAAAGCGGCCCGTGAAGCCGAAATGCGCGGCGATGGCTACCCCGCCTACACCACCTCGGCGGGCTGGCTGGGCTACAGCGACGATAAAGTACGCGGCTTGGCACGGGAAGCGCTGGCGGAAGGCTGGACCCACTTTAAGCAGAAGATTGGCGGTGATACCGAAGAGGATGCCCGCCGCGCAGCGCTGCTGCGCGAGGAGATCGGCTGGGACAACGTGCTAATGATGGACGCCAACCAGGTGTGGGAAGTCGACGAAACGGTCACCAAAATGCGCCGCCTGGCCGAGTTTGACCCGCTGTGGATCGAAGAGCCCACCAGCCCTGACGATATTCTCGGCCATGCCGAGATCCGCCATCGCGTCGCGCCAATTGGTGTTGCCACCGGCGAACACTGCCATAACAAAGTGATGTTTAAGCAGTTCTTCCAGGCCGACGCCATCGACTACTGCCAGCTTGATGCGGCGCGCCTGGGTGGGCTCAACGAAGTCATTCTAGTAGTGTTAATGGCCGCTAAATTCGGCGTACCGATTTGCCCTCACGGCGGTGGCGTTGGGCTTTGCGAATATACCCAACATATCTCACTGTTCGACTACATCGCGGTGTCCGGCAGCCTAGAGGGCCGCGTGCTTGAGTACGTGGACCATCTCCACGAGCACTTTATCGACCCGGTGGTCATCAACCGGGGCCGCTACCAAGTACCCGAAGCGCCGGGTTACAGTGTTGCCATGTATGCAGAGTCCCAAGCACAGCACCGCTTTCCGGAAGGGGCGGCCTGGCAGGAAGAGCGTTAATGACGGACACCACACCCTTTTTAGATGACCTAACCCGCCTGCTTGGCGAGCGGGGTCTGCTGCGTGAGCCGGACGCCATGGCCCGTTATGTCAGCGACTGGGCGGGCGATACCCTGGGCATGCCGCTAGCCGTGGCGCGCCCAGCCAATACTTTGGAAGTCGCCGAAGTAGTGAAGCGCTGCTATGAGAAGGGCGTCGTTATGACGCCCCAAGGTGGCCATAGCGGTTTGGTGGCAGGCGCCTTGCCTGCTGCCAACGGTCAGGAGCTGGTGATCAGTCTGGAGCGCTTAAACAGCGTGCGCGCCATAGACCCGGTTAACTTCACCATCACGGTAGACGCGGGCTGCATTCTTGAGAACGTTAAGCTAGCGGCGGCTGAGCATGACTGCGACTTCCCGCTATCACTAGGTGCCCAAGGCAGTTGTCAGATTGGCGGCAATATCGCCACCAACGCAGGCGGGCTTAACGTGCTGCGCTACGGCATGATGCGCGAGCTGGTGCTGGGGCTTGAGGTGGTACTTCCCGACGGGCGAGTCTGGGAGAGCCTGAACGCGCTGCATAAGGACAACCGCGGCTACGACCTTCAGCAACTGTTACTAGGCAGTGAAGGTACTCTGGGCATTGTGACCGGCGCGGTACTCAAACTTTCACCGCGCCCAACCCAAAACCGTACCGCGCTGCTTGGCCTGCCCTCTGTTCAGGCAGTGATTGATCTGTACGGTTTGGCGCGACGCGACTGCTGCGATCTGTTGACCGCTTTCGAGCTGATCCCCCGCCGCTGTATTGAGCTGGCCATTGAAGCAACGCCTGAGCTACGCGACCCGATGGAGAGTGCTTACCCCTGGTATGTGCTAATGGAAGTCGCGGCCACCGGGCCGGTAGATCTAGGTTCGATGCTGGAGCAACTGTTGGAAACTGGCATGGAGCGCGAGCTGGTGCTGGATGGCGCGCTGGCCTCCAGCGACACCCAATCCGCCCAGCTGTGGCAGTTCCGCGAAAGTATGCTGGAAGGCCAGCGGCGGCGCGGCGAGCATCTGCGTACTGATATCTCGGTGCCTATCTCAGCAATTCCCGACTTCGTCACCCGTGCCAGCGAGGTTGTGATGGCCGCCTCCCCCGAGTGCGAAATCATTGCCTACGGCCATGTAGGCGACGGCAACCTGCACTTCAATATTCTACCGCCATCAGCAATGGCTAACGCAGATAAGAAAGCCCATCTGCATGGCTTGGAGGAACAGCTGTTTGGGGTGCTTGATGATTTTCACGGTAGCATCAGCGCTGAACACGGTATTGGCCGCACCAAGCAAGCGGCTTACTTAGCGCGGTTATCGCCACTTGAGCGGGAATTGATCAGCGGCGTTAAAGCACTGTTTGACCCTAAAGGGCTGATGAATCCAGGAAGGATTTTGCCTGCTGGGGAGTAATCCCCTGCTTGGTTAGTCACTATTTTGGTTAAAGCGTGTTTTTAAAACGCTCTGCCAGCCCGCGCAACGCATTAGCATAAAGCAGCGCATCAATCCCTACACCCACGAAGGTACAGCCCGCTGCTAAATAGCCGCGGGCTGCCTGCTCATCCACCGTGACGATACCCGCCGCCTTGCCTGCGGCACGAATTTTGGTGATAGCATCGCTAATTGCCGCGGTTACTTCCGGGTGGCTGGCGTTGCCAAGGTGCCCCATCGATGCCGACAAATCCGCCGGGCCAATAAATACCCCATCGACACCTTCTACCGCCGCAATCACCTCCAGATTGGCAAGTGCCTGGGGGCTTTCCACCTGCAGCATGAGGCAAATCTCGTCATCGGCACGGGAGAGGTAATCGTCTACCTGCCCCCAGCGCGAGGCCCGCGCCAGCACATGTCCCACCCCGCGGGTGCCCCGGGGCGGGTAGCGCGTGGCCGCCACCAGCTCGGCGGCTTGTTCGGCGGTTTCCACCATCGGTATTAGCAGGTTCTGCACACCAATATCCAGGTAGCGTTTGATCATCACCGCATCGCCGGTGGGCGGCCGCACTACCGGGTGACTTGCATAGGGAGCCAACGCCTGCAGCTGAGTGAGCAGACTAGACACGTCATTGGGGGCATGTTCGGCGTCAAGCAGCAGCCAGTCAAAGCCAGCGGTCGCCGCGATCTCAGCCGAATAAGCACTCGCCAACCCAAGCCAAATCCCCGTTTGCGGATGGCCCGCCAGCAGCTGCTTTTTAAAAGTGTTTTGCGGCATTTTCATCCAGCGGCTCCCTTCTCCACTAATAACCCATCACGTCTGGCAGCCAAGTGGCCAGCCCCGGCACGGCGATCAGCAACAAAATGGTAGCAATAATTGGCATCAGGAACGGCATGATCGCCGTCACGACCTGGCCGTAGCGCAGCCGGGTAATGCCTACCATCAAAAACAGCACGGTGCCAAAGGGCGGCGTAATCACCCCCACCGAGAGCGTGATCACCATCACGATGCCAAAGTGAACGGGGTCTAATCCGGCACTTAGCGCAGCAGGCACCACAATCGGGGTGAAAATCAGGATGCTTTCGATCACCGACATAAAGCAGCCGATTAACAGGAAGAACAGCGCAAAGCAGAGCAGCAGTGCAAACATGGGCATATCGATGCTAGCCACCTGGCCCGCCAACGCTTGGGGAATGCCCATGCGCACCAGAATCCAGCCGTAAAAGCTGGAGACCGCAATAATCAGCAGGATCACCGCACTGAACATCAGGGTGCGGCGGAAGGCGCTGTAGAGATCTCGCCAGTTCAAATCCCGATAGATCAGCCCACCCAGAATGACCGCGTAGAGCGAGGCAATCGCACCGGCTTCAGTCGGCGTGAAAAAGCCGCCCCAAATACCGCCAACAATAATCGCAGGCATCATCAACGGCAGGATGGCGCGCTTACCGGTACGGGCGACTTCACAGGCATCAAAGGGCGTGGGTTTGGGCATCACCACCCTGCCAGTGGTGGCCAGCAGTACGGTCATACCCATTAGCAGCAGCGCCATCAAAATACCCGGCAGCAGCCCCGCCATAAACAGCCCGCCAATACTCACATTGGCCAGCCAGCCGTAAACGACCAAGGCGATGCTGGGCGGCAGAATCGGCCCGATAACGCTGGAAGCAGCGGTAATGCCGGTAGAGTAATCCAGCGCGTAACCACGCTCTTTCATGGCCTTGATTTCAATGCTACCCAGCCCCGCCGCATCGGCCACCGCAGTGCCCGACATGGTGGCAAAGATGGAGCTGGCCACTACGTTAGCGTGACCAAGACCGCCCTTGGTAAAGCCCACCAAGGCGGTGGCAAAGTCAAAAATCCGCGTGGTCGTCGAGCCGATATTCATAATATTGGCGGCCAGAATAAACAGCGGAATCGCCAACAGGGTAAAGTTATTGAGCGTTTGCACCATACGTAGCGGCAAAAGCTCGACAGGCAAGCCGCCAGTCCCGGTAAATACCAAGGCGATAAACGAGGTGACGCCAATAGCGACGACCACCGGCAAGCCAATCGCCATTAGCACTAACAGGCCGCCGACAAAAATCAGTAGTTCGGTCATGGCTGCGAGGCCTCCTGTTCATGGGAGGTTTCCAACCACACCACCGGGCCGCGCAGGGTTTGCCACAGGGCAATCAGTGCCATGCCCGCGAAACTGAAGAAAACACCATAGTAGAGATAGCTAAAACTGATACTTAACGAGACGGTTTTATTGTTGGCACTCATATCCGACATTATCCACGAGCCCCAGGCAGCGAGCAGGAAAAAACCGCAGGAAATCAGCGCAGTGAGCCGATACTGGATATTTTTACCCAGCCCTGACAGCTTGTGGCTGAACAGATCCACCACCAAGTGCTCGCTGCGTACCCACGCCGACAACGAGCCAAAGCCAATCGCGTAAATTGCCAGCATGGACGCCACCTCTTCCGTCCAGGGCATCCCCAGCCCCAACAGGTCGCGGGCAATAACCGCCGCCACGATCAGGAACAGAATGGCCGCCATTAACGCAACGCCAATCCCATCGCACAGGCGGGTGACGCCGCGCAGCGCATAGAAAGCAATTCGATCCGGCCCGTTATTGGGCGCTACCGCGTCTTCCACAGCAGAACTCCTTACCCTGACGTCTTTTTTTATCGGTTATGAAAACTTACTTGTCTTGAAAATTAACTTGTCATGAAAAACCGCGACTGCCCTGGGGCACGCCGCGGTTTCTGCCCAAGGGGTGTTACTCGCTCTGGTTACCCAGCGCATCTTCACGAACACCCTCGGCCATGTCGGCCATTACACGATCAATCGCCGGTAACGCCGCTTCGCGGAAAGGAGCAACATCCGGCTCAATAACGGTCATGCCTTCTTCCTGAAGGGCTTCCAGATAGAATTCGTCAAGTTCGCGCTCGCGCTCTGACCCGTACTGACGGGCCACCTCAATGGCTTCTTCGATCAGCGCTTGATCTTCCTCTTCTAAGCCATCCCACCATCGCGAACTGGCCACCCAGCTCCACGGGAACTGCACGTGGCTGGTCATAATCAGGTAGTCCTGCACTTCCCATAGGCGACGGGTATAGGGTGAGGAGAGCGAGTTCTCGTGGCCGTCGACTTGGCCGGTCTGCATGGCGAGATAAATCTCTGGCGCAGGCACGTTGACTACCTGGGCGCCGATCTCTCCCCACACTTCCAGCCAGACCGGCAGCGAAGGCAGGCGCAGACGGAAACCCTCCAGATCAGCCGGCGAGTGTATTTCCTTGTTAGCGGTCATGTGGCGAGGCCCGCGATGCTGCAAACCAAAATACTTCAGGCCGCCCTGGTTTTCTGCTTTCTCAACCAGCGCCTGGCCGGACGGGCTCTCCATGTAGGCGTCCACTTCATCCCAGGTGGTGAACACAAAGGGAACCGTAATGGCATCATATTCAGGCGCGTACTGTTGGCGCCAGTTGCCACCGGTAATGGAGAGCTGGGTTTGGCCCAGGTTGAGCAGTTCCAGCACGGCGTTCTCACCGCCCAGAGAACCGGCTAAAAAAGGACGCACTTCGAAGCGGCCAGGCGCCTGTTCTTCTAAATACTCCGCAAAGCGCTCCACCGCAGCGCTTTCCGAACCGCCTTCGCTCATAGTGTTGTTGACTTGAATTTCGATTGGGTTAGCCAAGACGAACGGCGCCGCCGTTAGCATGCCTAGGGTAGCCAGCGTGGCAAGTAGTTGTTTCCGCATGGGAGGACTCTCTACGGTTGTCGTTATTGGGTGTGGTGCTGCTTCGATCTTGAAACAAGCCGCCAAGGGTCTCAAATCGACGTTCAAGAAGGCTGGCTTCGTCAAATACGATGGCTCGCCTCTAGCCTATAGAGTGTGTCTTCATTCTGATGATGCTGGGTGAGGTGGTCGACTAAATGCCGGGCAGTGGCCGGAAGTGTGGCGTAGCGGCGCATACCAATCACCAATTCCCGCTGGGCCCATGGGTCGCTGAGCGGAATGCTTTTCAACTGTAAATCGCCCAGATCACGGTAGATGGTTTGCTCCGGCAGTACGCCCACGCCCATACCGTGGTGAATCATCCGGCAAATGGCATCAAAGCTGCGTACCTGAATACGCATACGCAGCGCTTTACCGGCTAAGTTAGCTTGTTCATTCAATAGCGATTGCAGCGAAGCATCCTGTTGCAAGCCGATAAAATCAAACGCCAGTGCTTCGTTAAAGGCGATGCTTTCACGCCCGGCTAAGGGGTGGTCGATGGGCGTCATCAATACCAGTCGATCATGCCGGTAGGAGAGCTGCTGGAGCTCCGGTGCCGCGACATGCCCGGCAAAAATACCGATATCGGTCAGCCCATCGCGCACCGCGGTGATGATTTCACTGCTCACTCGCTCCTGGAGATCGATCTTAATCTCCGGGTAAAGGCGCGAAAAAGCGCTGAGATCCTGGGGTAGAAAGGCAATAATTGCCGAGGTGTTGGAGTGAATGCGCACATGGCCCCGCACGCCCTCACCATATTCGCTAAGCTCTGCGTTAAGGCGTTCAATATTATCCATAATACGCCGGGCATGATGCAAAAACGCCTGGCCTGCAGGCGTCAGCTCCACCCCTCGCGGGCGACGATAAAGCAGTGTAGTGCCCACCAGCGCTTCCAGGTCGCTTATACGTTTGCTCACCGCGGCAAGCGCTAAGTGTTCGCGCTCGGCCGCCGCCGTCAAACGGCCCTCATCTGCCACGGAGATAAACAGTTTAAGAGTGACAAAATCGAAGCGGCGCATACAACGGACTCCTTGAAGGCAACCTGTTTATGCTAGCGCACACCTTCGTCACCGACGAACCCTTTGTTACCGATTGCCTAATTGTCGCCCCAGGTTAGCTCACGCATGCTGGGAAACAGTGATACACCAATGATAAGAGAGCGCCTTAATGAATGCTTCCGAAGCACGCCAGCTTCCGCTACAGGGCTTAAAAGTTCTAGAGCTGGGCCAACTGATTGCGGGGCCTTTCGCCACCAAGTTACTGGGCGAATTCGGTGCCGACGTGATTAAAATCGAACCGCCCGGCACCGGTGATCCACTTCGTAAATGGCGAATGATTGAAGACGGCACCTCGCTGTGGTGGCACGTCCAGACCCGTAACAAGCGCTCGGTGGCGCTGGATTTGCGCAGCGAAGAAGGTCAAGACCTGGTGCGCCAACTCGCTGCCGAGGCCGATGTGGTGGTGGAAAACTTCCGTCCCGGCACCTTAGACAACTGGGGGCTGGGTTGGGAGGCGCTCTCCAGCCTTAACCCACGGTTGATCATGGTGCATATTTCCGGCTACGGGCAAACTGGGCCTTACCGCGACAAGCCCGGTTTTGGGGTGATTGGCGAAGCTATGGGTGGGCTGCGTTACCTCACCGGCCAGCCGGGTGAGCCGTCGGTGCGGGTGGGCGTGAGCATTGGCGACTCGCTTTCCGCGCTCTACGCGGTGATTGGCACACTACTAGCGCTTCAGGAACGTAACCGCAGCGGCCTGGGCCAAGAGATCGACGTCGCGCTGTATGAATCGGTGTTTGCGATGATGGAGAGCCTGCTGCCAGAGTTCGATGCCAGCGGCCAGGTTCGCGAACCCAGCGGCAGCGCCCTGCCCGGCATTACCCCTTCCAACGCCTACCGCTGTCAGGGCGGCGATTACGTGCTGATTGCCGGTAACGGCGACAGCATCTTCAAGCGCTTAATGGGCGTTATTGGTCGTGAAGATTTAGCCAACGACCCGGCACTAGCCCATAACGATGGGCGCAGCCAGCAAGCCGAGATGATTGATGCAGCCATTCAGGCCTGGACGGAAGAGCGCCCGCGCGATGCTATCTTGCAAGCGCTCGACGACGCTCGCGTACCCGCAGGCTATCCCTATACCGCTGAAGATATTGCCTTTGACCCTCACTACCTGGCGAGGGAAATGATTCAAACATTCACTCGCCCCAACGGTAAACCGCTCAAAGTACCCGGCGTACTGCCTAAGCTTAGCGCTACCCCTGGGCGACTCGGCGACGGCGGCCCAACGCTAGGTCAGCACACCGACGAAGTGCTTGATGAGCTGGGCATTGACCACGAAACCCGCGCCAAGCTCCGCCAAGCGGGCATTATTTAAGGAACGCATCATGAACCAGCCAGGCCCATGCCCCACTAAGATCGAGCTCAACGAAGTCGCCCCGCGGGACGGCCTGCAGATCGAGGCACGCTTTGTGCCTACGGAAGAGAAAATTCGCTGGATAGACGCACTCTCCATCACAGGCCTACGCCGCATCGAGGCGACCTCGTTCACCTCACCCAAGGCGATCCCCAATCTGCGCGATGCCGCTGACGTGGTGACCGGCATTCAGCGTCGGGAAGGCGTCGATATCACGGTGCTAGTGCCCAACGTAAAAGGCACCGAACGGGCGCTTGCCTGCCAGGTGGATGAAATCAACCTGGTGATGTCCGCCAGCAATAGCCATGGGCTGGCCAATCTGCGCATGACGCCAGAGCAATCCCTTGAGCAGTTCGCGGCGATCTTGGCAGTAACCCAGGGAAGCGGCGTGTTTATCAACGCCTCTCTGTCGACGGCCTTTGGTTGCCCCTTTGAAGGCGACGTCCCCGAGGCGCGCGTGCTGGAACTGGTTGATCAACTTATCGGCCTTGGCATTCAGGGCATCACGCTCTGCGACACCACTGGCATGGCCAACCCCGTCCAGGTTAAACAGCTGTGTGAGGCAGTGCTTGAGCGCTGGCCTGAAACGCCGTTCACGCTGCACTTCCACAACACCCGCGGGATGGGCTTGGCAAATGCACTAGCGGCGTGGCAGGCGGGCATTACCCGCTTCGATGCTTCGCTAGGCGGGCTAGGCGGCTGCCCTTTCGCTCCCGGCGCGAGCGGCAATGTGTGTACCGAGGACTTAGTACATATGTTTGACGCCATGGGCGTGGATACCGGCGTCGACTTGGACGCCCTGCTTGAGATTGCCGCCACCCTCCCCGACCTTATCGGGCACGAGGTACCGGGGCAGGTAGTCAAAGCCGGGAAATCGTCCCGGCGTTACCCAATGCCAGCGCAGTAAGCGATGTAACTTTATATCCGTCTCTTCACAATCACTCGCATTTACGCAGCCTCAGTTTTATTAACATCAATATTTACTGCACAAGCCCATCCTGATATTTTGAATGACAATCAGTCCAATTTAGACGGACTGAGTCTATTGAAGCTGGCAAGCAGTTAAGCCAGCTTCCTTCAATGGGTTTAATTAGGACGATTATACCGCCATGGAACAAGCAAAACTGGGCGACCAGGTTGCCTGCCCCTGTAACGGAGGCCCTCACCGCATCGTTAGTGCGGCCTCCACCACCTTTGTTGACGGCCTGCCCGTCGCCCGTGTTGGTGACCGCAGCTCCTGTGGTGCCACTATCGTCACCGGCCATGACTGGTACCCCATTGAAGGTGCCGCTGCAGCTATTCACGGCAGTAAGACCTCCTGCGGTGGGGTCGTTATTGCGGCCTCCACAGCAATTACCGGCCAGCCAAGGGGCGGC
>NZ_JAGGRO010000023.1:0-57406 GCF_018612805.1 Halomonas sp. ISL-56
CGTATTCTACGCATTTCCTGGTGTTTGTCAATCGCTGTTTTCTTTAGCGAGTGAAGCGAGCGATACAGCCTGCTCTAACCTACTGACAAACCAAGGCTTTTACACCTTATGCACCGCTGGTAACGCTTGGCGTCCCCGGCAGCGGATGCGTACTTTACGGATTCAGCGCCGGGTTGGCAAGTGGTTTTGTAGAAAAATTACAGATTAGTCGCCCTTAGTGGATTAAACCCCTTCGGTGCCGCCCTCTTTGGCGGTTACACTAGGCTCATCCATCACCTTGCCGAGGTCTGTCATGAGCCACCATCTGCTAACTGTCGACTCATTAAGCCGTGAAAGTGTAGACCATTTACTGCGTGTCGCTGCACGCATGGAACCCATTGCCCAGCGTCGCCAGGTTACTCGCGTTTTAGAAGGAGCAGTACTCGGGAATTTGTTTTTTGAGGCCAGTACCCGGACACGGGTGAGTTTCAATGCCGCTTTCTGCCGCTTGGGTGGCAGCGTATGTGACACCACCGGCTTTACCTTCTCGTCTATGGCGAAGGGGGAGTCGCTGTACGATACCAGCCGTGTAATGAGCGGTTACTGCGACGCGATTGTAATGCGCCACCCCGACCAGGGATCAGTGGCTGAGTTTGCAGCAGCAACCA
Organism: Halomonas sp. ISL-56; assembly: GCF_018612805.1. Taxonomy (NCBI): domain Bacteria; kingdom Pseudomonadati; phylum Pseudomonadota; class Gammaproteobacteria; order Oceanospirillales; family Halomonadaceae; genus Halomonas; species Halomonas sp. ISL-56. The sequence continues at coordinate 648 of NZ_JAGGRO010000023.1, forward strand.
ATGTACCCGTGATCAATGGGGGCGACGGCCCAGGTGAGCACCCCAGCCAAGCACTACTTGACCTTTATACGATTGATAAAGAATTTCACCGCCTGGGTAAATCGTTGGCCGGTGCACATATCTTGCTTACCGGTGACTTGAAGTACGGCCGTACTGTCCATTCACTGATTAAGCTCCTGTCACTCTATGACCCGCTGCGTATTACCCTGGTATCTCCCCCGGGGCTTGAAATGCCCTCCAAGCTGATTGACTTAGTCACATCTCGCGGGCATCGCATTGAGCAGCGCGACTCACTGGCGAGTGATTTTGCAGATTTAGATGTGGTGTACACCACGCGCATTCAGAAGGAACGTTTTACCGACGAGATGAATGAGAGCTTTCAGGGACTCTCTGATGACTTTATGGTCAATCGTGATTTTCTCGATCACCGCTGCAGTCAAAGCACGATTGTGATGCACCCACTGCCCAGGGATAGCCGCCCCGGTGCGAATGATTTAAACGTCGACCTGAACGGCGACCCGCGCTTGGCGATCTTCCGCCAAACCGATAACGGGATTCCCATGCGAATGGCGATTTTTGCAACGCTGCTCAACGTCGATAAACTAATCGAGCAAGATCTACGCCCTGTTCGCTGGTATGTACCCAGTCAAACTGGCACCTTGGATCGTTAAGGCTAGAAGAGAAGGTTTAAAGTTAGAGGGCTTAGAGATGCAGGATAAGGGCTAAAGAGACAGACGCCCGCCAGGTAAGCCTTCCTGGTGGGCAAACCAGCCTTCAAGAATAAGAATCGCCGCAATGCCATCGACACTATCCTGACGATAGTTACCTTTATGGCCCGCCTCGCGAGCGATCATTTTCGCCTCCCGAGTGGTGCCGCGCTCATCGACCATTGCACATGGCTTGCCAAAACGGCCATGCAGACGATTACCAAACTTGCGAGCGCGAGTGCTCATCTCTGATTCGCTGCCATCCATATTCAGTGGCAGCCCCACCACTAACATATCCGGTTGCCACTCGCTGAGAAGCCGTGACACGACATTCCAGTCGGGAATTCCATCACGTGCCGTCAAGGGAGTCAGCTCCCGAGCGCTGTGAAGCAGCTCATTGCCCACTGCCACACCGATACGCCGGGTGCCGTAATCAAAGGCCAGGATTAAACGCTGTCCCGCTTCGGCCATTAAGCGTGCCCCGCATCTCGGGTCATTAGGTTAAGGTCGATACCGAGTAATCCTGCCGCCGCGGTTAACCGCTCGATAGGCGGGGTATTGAAGAGCACGCTGCTCTGGGCTTCTACCGTTAGCCAACTGTTCTCTTTAAGCTCTTCTTCCAGCTGCCCCACTTCCCATCCCGCGCAACCCAGGCAGACCAAAAAGTGCTCAGGCCCTTCGCCAGCAGCAAAAGCCTGGAGAATATCCAGCGAAGTCGTCAGCGCCATGCCATCCTCCACCTGGATACTGGAGTCCCACTCCTGGCTATCGCCCATATGCAGAATGAAGCCACGGTCTTTATGCATCGGCCCGCCGTAATAAACCGGCGCATTGCGGTGCGGACTTGCTTCGCCGCCCAGCTCCAGTTGATCAAATAGCGCTTCGAGGGTTATTTCTAACGGTCGATTAGTAATTACCCCCATGCAGCCGTTGTTATCATGATCGCAAAGATAGATCAGGCTACCGGCAAAATTAGGGTCTTCTAAATGCGGCATGGCCATTAGAAAGTGATGTTTCAAACTTTGCATGCGTCTCCCACTGCCTGCTGGCATCCCAGCAGGCATAGCGTAATGAGTGTAATTATAAGAATGAAGCCGTGCTTAGGCTAAGCGGCGCTCGATGGCATCGAGCAGTAAACCGGCAATATTGGTGCCCCGCTGATCATCAATTTCACGTACGCAGGTGGGACTGGTGACATTGATTTCCGTAATATAGTCACCGATTACATCCAGACCCACGAACATTAGGCCTTTCTCACGAATCATTGGCTGCACTTGCTGAATAAGCCAGTGATCGCGCTCGGTGAGCTCACGGCTAACGCCCTTCCCACCAGCAGCTAAGTTGCCCCGGGTCTCGCCCGCCGAGGGTATCCGCGCCAGTCCAAAGGGAACGGGCTCACCATCCACTAGCAGAATGCGCGTGTCGCCATCTTTAATCTCCGGCAGGTAACGCTGCGCCATGATTTGTCGCTGGCCACGCAGCGAAAGCTGCTCAATCACCGCGCCAATATTGCGACCCTCTGGGCCAATATGAAAAATACCGGTGCCCCCCATACCATCCAGCGGCTTAAAGATCACATCGCCGTGTTCCACATGGAAGGCGCGCAACACATCATCACGACTAGCGACGATCGTAGGCGCGCAGCACTGGGGAAACTGCTGGGCAAACAGCTTTTCATTACACTGCAAAAGCGCTGCCGTCGGATTAACGATCAGTACGCCTTCCCGCTCAGCAAAGCCCAGCAAGTGCACTGCGTTAGTAAACTCAGCATCGACAGGCGGGTCTTTGCGCATCAGCACCACATCCAGCTCTACTAGCGGACGCGCGGAAGGTTCGCCTAGGTCGTACCAGTGATTTGGATCACGATGCACTTTTAGCGGCCGCATACGCGCGTAGGCTTGCCCCGCGTTCAAAAAAAGGTCTTCCTGCTCCATATAGTGCAGGGTATAACCACGCTCCTGGGCAGCCCATAGCATAGCCATGGTGGTGTCTTTCTTGTAAGCGATGTCGCTGATGGGATCCATCACAACGCCAAGGTGCAGATTTGATTGACTCATCGGGGGCACTATCCAAACATGAACAATTGATGCTCAGTATGCCGCACTGCTCGCCCGGCTCCAACTGCCCCCGCTAACTACTCGCTAAGCGCGCCGGGCACTAAGCGGATAGCATCAGGTTCTAAGGTGATCAACTGTTGCTTATAAAGCCGCCCAATGGCTTGTTTATAGGCACTTTTACTCACCCCTAAGCGGGCTTTAACTTCGTGAGCAGGACTTTTATCGCCCAGAGCGAGATAGCCACCGCTTTCACGCAGGGCTTGCATGATCTTGTCGCCCACCACATCTAAGCGAGCGGCGCCGGGCGGTAGCAGCGATATGTTTAAACGGCCATCTTCACGGCGCTGCTTAACATAGCCCTTAACGGATTGGCCTCGGCGCAATGGTTGGGTAACGTCATCCTGGTAAATAAGCCCCCAGTAGCGGTGATTGACCACCACCTTCATGCCTAGATCCGTGCGATCTGCCACCACCACGGCAACTTCGTCGCCTTTTTCTAACGCCCAGGCGTCATCGGTCAAAAAGCGATCCAGCTTCATCGACGCCACCGGCCGCCCCTGGTCATCGCTATACAGCATCACCAATACACGCTTTCCAGCATCAGGACGAAAATGCTGCTCGCTAAACGGCAGCAACACATCTTTCGGCTGCCCCCATTGCAAAAACGCGCCGATATTATTAACCGCTGTGACCGTCAGGTACGCCACTTCACCCAACTGGGCAGTCGCATCGCTAGCGGAACGCGGGGAGGAGTGAGACTCACGCACCATGGGTGTCGTCCTTCAAGAAAAATAGATAAACATTATGGTGCCTAAGAGAGATCAGGCAAAGTATGGTAGGACGGGAGTGAAAAAATTGGCTGCCGTAATTAATAAAAGGCTCTTATCAGGAGTAAGTACTTACGCAAGCACTTACGCAAATACTTACAAATCTCCAAAGTAGTGCTGCAGCAGTGACAGTGCCACCACAGGTGCCGTCTCGGTACGCAGCACCCGAGGGCCGAGTGTCAGCGGCGTAAAGTTAGCGCTTTGGGCAGCGGCAATATCACTATCGCTCAAGCCGCCTTCTGGGCCAATGAGCAGCGCCACCGACGCCGGTCGATCTTGGCGATCAAACGCATTGCCGGTCGCTAGATGCAGCATCAAGCGCAGCGGCTCCTGGCGCTCTTCAAGCCATGCTGATAACGGCATCGGTGAGTGCACTTGAGGCACTACCGCACGGCCGCTCTGCTCGCAGGCACTGGCAGCAACCGCCTGCCAGTGGGCTAGCTTTTTACCTTCACGGTCGCCTTTCAAACGCACATCACCCCGCTCGGTATACAGCGGGGTAATCGCCGCAACGCCCAGCTCGACGGCTTTCTGAATAGCGTAATCCATTCGGTCGCCTTTGGAGATGGCTTGACCCAAGTGAACAGATAGCGGCGACTCACCGCTACCCGGCCATATCGCCTCGACCCTCGCCAGCGTCTGCTTGCGGCTTACCTCCACCAAGCGGACGCCCGCTTCCTGGCCGTTACCGTCAAACAGCACCAGCGGCGCGCCTTCAACCATGCGAAGCACGCGAGTGATGTGGCGCGCGGGGCCGTCAGGCAATGCGACGTCACAGCCTGCCACGAAAGTAGCAGGCACATAGAGACGCGGCATTTTGCCATGCTGGGCGTACCAATCAGCGGCTTGCGTTTCTGACGACATAGCTTAGTGAGTGTTTTCTTCTGCTTGCTTGGCTTCGCGCTGTTTACGCTGGGCATACATGGCTTCGAAGTTTACCGGCGCCAGCATCAGCGGTGGGAAACCACCACGGTTGACCAAGTTGTCCACGCACTCACGGGCGTAAGGGAATAGCAGGTTGGGGCAAAAAGCGCCCAGGGTTTGATCCAGCTGCGCCCCTTCAATACCCGCGATACGGAACAGACCCGCCTGCTCAACTTCAGCCAGGAAAGAGGTGGTACCGGTTTCATTATCGTTCACCTGGGCAGTCACCTTAACCACCACTTCATACTGGTCATCAGCAATTTTAGTGCTGGTGGTATTCAGATCCAGGTTCACCTTAGGTTTGAACGCCTGCTTGAACACCGAAGGTGAGTTGGGCGCTTCAAACGAAATATCTTTCACATAAATGCGCTGCAGCGAAAATTTAAGCTGCGGTTTTTCGTCTACCGCGGCACCCGCCTGCGGGGAATTGTTATCTTCCGCCATGAGAAAACTCCTGATTGTTGATTAAATAAAGCTATCGTTGGTTACTTTTTAACCACCGGAAGGCCGTCACCTTGCCACTGCGCCATACCGCCCTTCAACTTGTAAGCTCGCTCAAAGCCTGCTTTGGCGAGCTTGGCCTGGGCAGCACCCGAACTCTGGCCGTGCTTGCATACCACGATGATCGGCTGGGCTTTCACTTTATCCAGTTCGGTCATGCGGCTATCGAGGTTGCTTTGCGGAATGTTGCGCGCCCCCGCGATATGCCCGGCTTTGAAGTCTTTATTTTCACGGATATCCAGCACCACCGCGTCTTCGCGGTTGATAAGCTGAGTGGCCTCTGTGGCGGTCAGTGCATTAGTAGAGGCGCTGCGCGTTTCATAAATAATCCACGCGACTAGCACCAGCAAAAATGCCCCAACCAGTAGGGGGTGGTTCTGTACGAATTCGAACACCTGATCGATCATCGCGAACACAATCTCTTGGTAAATACGGAAAAAAGCGGCGTTGCCACCGTTAAAACGCGACAAGTATACACGTCAGATAGCTTCCCGCGCAGGCCTAGATCATGACGCCTGACCGTAGCCTGCGTTATGATGCCCCAAGCGTGCGCCTGTCGCGACCCCGAATTATCGACTCGCCCGGCTTGCCAATCTTAACGAGGTTTATATGGATACTTCTCGCACCCCGCGCCCAGTGGCGCTGATTATTCTCGACGGCTACGGCCACAACCCCGATAGCGCCCATAATGCAGTGGCCGCTGCCCACACGCCGACGATGGATAAACTTTGGGAAAGCCGTCCTCATGCCTTCGTTCACACCGATGGCCTTAACGTGGGGCTCCCCGACGGCCAGATGGGTAACTCTGAAGTCGGGCATATGAATATTGGTGCCGGTCGTATCGTTTATCAGGATTTCACGCGTATTAGCAAAGCGATTGAAGACGGTGACCTGGATGTTAATGCCAACCTTACCCAGCCGATTGATGAAGCCGTCGCCAACGGTCGCCCGGTACACTTAATTGGCCTGCTCTCCCCCGGCGGCGTGCACAGCCATGAAGAGCATTTTATTGCCATGGCCGAACTGGCCGCCCGCCGCGGTGCCCAACGCATTTTTATTCATGCTTTTCTGGATGGCCGCGATATGCCGCCGCAGAGCGCCTTGGCCTCGATAGAGCGCGCCAACGCTCGCCTGGCTGAGCTGGTAGGTGCTGATAATGGCTTTGTTGCCTCGATTATTGGTCGCTTCTACGCCATGGATCGCGACAACCGCTGGGAGCGCGTTGAGCAAGCCTACCGGCTACTCACCGATGGCCACGCGGAGTACTACGCCTCCAGTGCCGAAACGGCACTTCGCGACGCCTATCAGCGTGGCGAAACCGACGAATTCGTTGCCGCCAGTAGCATACCCCTCAATGACAAGCCGATTACCTTGGACGATGGCGATGCGGCTATTTTCCTTAACTTCCGTTCTGACCGCGCCCGTGAGTTAACCCGCGCTTTTACTGAGCCGGATTTCAAAGGCTTTGATCGGCGAGCATGCCCCAAGCTTGCAGATAAAGGGCTGGTAATGATGACCCAGTACGCCGCTGACATTGCTGCGCCTGCCGCCTTCCCGCCATCGGATCTAAATGACACCTTGGGCGAAGTGGTGGCTAAGCGCGGCTTGAAACAGTTGCGTATCGCCGAAACCGAAAAGTACCCCCACGTCACCTTCTTCTTTTCAGGCGGCAATGAAGCCGAATATGACGGCGAGGAGCGCATCTTAGTGCCCTCTCCACGCGATGTGCGCACCTACGACGAAAAGCCCGAGATGAGCGCGTTTGAGATTACCGACAAGCTTGTCGACGCCATTGATGGCGGCAGCTTTGATCTGATTGTTTGCAACTACGCCAACGGTGATATGGTCGGCCACACCGGTGACTTCAACGCTGCGGTAAAAGCCATTGAGACCGTCGATACCTGCGTGGGTCGAGTCGTTGAAGCCATCGAGCGTGCTGGCGGCGCCTGCTTAATTACCGCCGACCACGGTAATGCCGAGCAGATGGTTCATCCCGAAACAGGCGCACCGCAAACGGCCCACACCACCTTTGTAGTGCCACTCATCTATGTCGGCGAACGCGCTGCCACGCTTGATGAAGGCAAATTATGCGACTTGGCGCCTACGCTGCTGACCATGATGGATCAGGAACAGCCTGAGGCAATGACCGGTCAACCACTGATTCATTATAAATAGTGCCCATGCGGCCATCTTTAGCCCTGACACTCGTGCTGGCGTTCAGTTATGCGCCAGCAGGCTTTACTCAGCAAGATGAAGGCGCAGCGCGCCAGCAATTGGATTCGATTGGTCAGGAGATTGAGTCTGTTGCCCAACGCCTCAGCGCCACTGGTGAAGCACGCGATAGCGCCCAACGTGAGCTAAAAGAAGTCGAAACCAAGCTTGCCGAAACACATCAGCGCCTGGATACGCTGCAAGCTGAACGTCGCCAGTTGAATGATGAAACGACCCAACTGCGCCAGCACCGTGACCGCCTAGAGGGCGAACGAGCCAATCAGTACGCAGCGCTGGGCCAACAGCTCTCAGCACTTTACCGACTTGGCCCTACGCCGCAGCTCAAACTACTGCTTAACCAAGGCGACCCTGCCGAGCTTGATCGTATGCAGGCCTATATGAATCGGCTGACCGAAGCACGTAATCGCCGCTTAAGCGATATAGCGCGCTTGGACACCGCACTGGCTGATACCCAGAAGGAGCTGAGCGAGCGCCAAACGCGCCTTGATACATTAGCCGATGAGCTGGAAGAACAAAGCGCGCTGCTAGCTCAACGTACCACTGAACGACGCGGCGTGGTTTCCAACCTGGATGACCGCTACGGCAGTGAGGAGGAGCGGTTGGCCGACCTCAATCAGAGCCGTGAAGAGGCCGAACGTGTACTGCGCAACATCCAAGCGGAGATGGCAAGACTTGCCGAACCCACGCCCACTACGCATATTGTCAGTACTCAAGGCGACTTACCTTGGCCAGTACAGGGTTCAATCAGTAGTAATTTCCATCATCGTGACGGTGTGCATTACAACGGTATAGTGATTCAGGCCAGCGCAGGCACGCCAGTCACCGCGGTACACACCGGTCGCGTGGTATTCGCCGACTGGATGCGAGGGTTTGGTAATTTGCTAATTATCGACCACGGCGACCAGATTATGACGCTACACGCCCACCTGCAGCAGTTCAGCGTCAGGCCTGGCCAGCAAGTCAGCCGCGGCGATGAGATTGGTCGTGTTGGCGATAGTGGTGGTCAAACCCGCGCAGCGCTCTATTTCGAAGTTCGCCGTGGCGGTGAACCCATTAATCCGCAGCGTTGGATTGCGCGCCGCTGACGGGATAAGCTGCATGACGATTGATGCCTTAATGTTCTACAACATGTTTTCAAATACACACGTTTAACTACCCATTTTTAACTATCTATTTCTAGCTATCTATTTTTAACTATCTATTTTCAACTACGAGGTGGCACGCTGTAGTGTCACCTAACGCCTTGCGGAGTCTGCATGACGCTATCTGTTACCGGGGTATCAACCCCCGCCAAGCGCTTCTTGGCTACCCTGCTGCCGATTGCCTTATTGTCGGCCCCGCTAACGCTGCTTGCTCAACCAGCCGGTAGCAGTGCGGCGGGTGAGCCACCCTACGACCAGCTACCCCTGGAAGATATTCAGACCTTCGCCGAGGTGTTTGAACGCATTAAGCGTGCCTACGTCGAGGAGGTCGATGACAGTACGCTGCTACGTAACGCTATGCGCGGTATGCTGAGTGAGCTGGATCCACACTCCGCCTATTTGGATGAGGAGGAGTACCAAAGCCTACGCGAGTCGACTCAGGGCGAATTTGGCGGTATCGGTATCGAGGTAGGCACCGAAAATGGTCAGCTCATGGTGATTACGCCTATTGATGACACCCCTGCTTCCCGCGCAGGGCTGCTTTCTCGCGATGTTATCGTCGCCATCGACGGCACCCCCACTGATAGCATGTCGCTACAAGAAGCGGTGACCCTAATGCGCGGCGAGCCGGACACCGAACTGCGTATCAGCATACTGCGTTCAGGCGAGGATTCGCCGCGGGAGTTCAACCTGACCCGCGAAGTGATTCGTAGTGAAAGCGTTAAGCACGAGCTGCTCGAGCCCGGTTACGGCTACCTGCGCATCAGCCAGTTCCAATCGCGCACCCCAGAACAGGCCCGCGAAGCGCTTGAGCGCATGGCGCGTGAGCAGCCTCTAGAAGGGTTAATACTCGATTTACGTAACAACCCCGGTGGTGTCCTACAAGCCGCCGTCGGCATTGCCGATCTGTTCCTGGATGAAGGCTTGATTGTGTATACCGAAGGGCGCCTCTCGGATACGGAAATGTCGTTCTCCGCCTCCACGACCACACCTGCTCGCGATGTACCGTTGGTGGTACTGATCAATGGCGGCAGTGCCTCAGCCGCAGAAATTGTCGCCGGTGCGCTGCAGGATCAACGCCGCGGCGTGATTATGGGCACCGACAGTTTTGGCAAGGGATCAGTGCAACAGATTATGCCGCTAGGCAATGGCGAAGGGCTCAAGCTCACCACCGCGCTCTACTACACCCCCAACGGACGCTCTATTCAGGCCCAGGGTATTGAGCCCGACGTGGACGTCGTACGTGGTCGTTTGGAAGTCGCCGAGAGCCGCCGCGAAATTCGCGAAGCCGACCTTGAGGGGCACCTAAGCGCTCAGCAGGCGCCTCGGGATCGCCAGGAAATGGCTGAGCGACTGCTCAATGATTACCAACTCAGCGAGGCGCTTAATCTACTTAAAGCACTCAATGTAGTCGACCGTCGGCGGCGTTAACGGCCGCTTGGTTTAATGGCAACCTTACTTAACGACAACCTGGTTTATCGACAACCTTGTTTATCGACAACTGAGCGGCAGGCGGCCGCGCTCCCCGGTCGCCTGCAGCATCACTATCCGCTTCAATGGAACCAACTGGTTCATACCACTCATTCCTAAATTCCGCGCCAACGTCAATGCCGGGTCGTGACTGCCAAACAGCACTTTGAACCCCTTCATTAAGCCCAGCATGGCGCTGTTATCAAAGCGCCTACGACGCTCATAGCGCCTCAAAGTGCTTAGTTCACCCCAGGGTGCACCGCGCTGCCAGGCATGCACCACCTCTTCTGCCAACACTGCCGCATCCATAAGTCCTAAATTAACACCTTGGCCCGCCAGCGGATGAATACTATGGGCAGCGTCCCCTACCAGTGCGAAATGCGGCTGTACATAGTGGCGGGCATGGCGCTGCACCAACGGAAAACGATGGGCTTTATCGCAGACCGATACCTCGCCTAGGCGGTGACCAAACGCTTTCCCCAGTGCCTCTCCAAGCGCTTCGCGAGACAACTCACTCAGTTCAGCGGCGTGCTCAGGGGTGGTCGACCATACGATGGAGCAGTAATGATCATTACCTTCCACGGTTAAAGGCAGAAATGCCAGCGGCCGGCCGTCAATAAACGCTTGCCGCGCCGCACCACCATGGGGCTTGGCGCACTTAACGGTGGTCACCACAGCCTCCTGCTGCATATCGTCGCTGACCACCTCAATACCGGCCATTTCGCGCAGTGTTGACTGAGCGCCATCGGCGGCAACGATTAACGGTGCATATAGTTGGCGACCATCAGCAAGTACTAGCCAATCGCCACTTGATACACGCTTTGATGTATTGCCACTGGCACGCTGCAGCGCCTGTAGGCGAGCACCAAAAAATGGGGTGACATTGGGGTGATCAATTACCTGACTATTGAGCGCGGCCAGCGTGACCGCGTTCTCAACAATATGGCCCAGTACGGCTACCCCCGCTTCGTCGGCGGAAAAGGCAATTTCACCACTGCCTTCGGCATCCCATACCTGCATGCCCTGGTAGGCCGTTACCCGGGTACTCTGCATGCCGTGCCAAGCCCCCAAATGGGTGAGCAAGCGCTGGGAGACCGGCGTTAACGCACTGACTCGGGGGGCTGGCAGCTTGCTAGCGGCCTGTTTAATGTGTAGCGGTGCAGGCGTTGCCTCAACCAGCGCCACCTGCATCCCCGCCTGGGCCAGCAGCGCACAGAGTGCGGTACCGACGATGCCACCACCCACAATGATTACTTCAAAGCTTTCCACCGGCGGTTTCGCAATCGATGAGTCCGTATGCATAGCATTCCCTTTTCGTGGCCTAGGATTAATAAACTTAACGCTCTAAGCCCATAGCGCGACGGGCCAGCCCTCGGCGTAACGGCCCAATCAGATTCAGGCCAATTAAGCCTGCCGCGCGGGCGTGGGGCAGCAGCGGGAAGGAGAGCCCGAACAGTCGCACTAGACCATCGCTAAAGCGAATCACGTTGGCACGATCTCGGGAGCGTTGTTTCTCAAAGGCTTGCAGCGTGACCATATCGCCCAGCGGACGATTAGCCTGTTCGCCCTGCTCCAGCGCTTCGACCAGATCCATTACCCCACGCAGGGCTAAATTAAAACCTTGCCCCGCGACTGGATGCAACGCGTGGGCAGCGTTACCTAATACCGCCAGCCCTGGTCGCACCGGTTCTTCAGCAGTGACCAGTGAAAGCGGATAAGTATGGCGAGCGCCTACCCGAGTAAAACGCCCCACCCGATCGCCAAACGCATGCTGAAGTTGCAGCAGAAATTCGCGCTCGGTTAGCGCCATGCGTGCTTTCTCACTGCCGCTGGGATGCGTCCAGATCAGCTCCATAGCTTGGCCCGGCAGGGGCAATAAAGCCATTGGCCCTTGCGAGGTAAAGCGCTCATAAGCGATGCCTTCATGGGGCTGGCTGACGCCGACATGCGCAATCAGCGCTGTCTGCTGGTAAGACTCACGGCGACTGCCTATGCCTAGCTGCTCTTTGAGCCCCGAGCGCCCTCCGTCCGCCAATACCGTTAGCCCTGCGGTTAGCTGGCTACCATCCGAAAGCTGCAGGTGGTGCCCTCCGGCCACAGGCGTGAGCTGTTCGACTTTTGCCGGGCAGTGCCACTCCAGCGGTAGTTGAGCAAGCCGTTGATGAAGCACACGCCCCATCCACGCATTGGGAATGACATGGCCCAGCGCCGCGACACCCAGTTCGTCAGCACTCAGCCGCGTCGCGCCTAAACGCCCACGCTCGCTAATATGAATGCGTTTAATCGGCGTGGCCTCCTCGCGCATCGCTTCCCACACACCTAGCTGTAGAAAACGCTGTGCCGAGCCTTCTGCAATGGCACTGGCCCGGGCATCAAAACTCGGCTGCCAGGCATTTTCCTGCGGCTGAACGGCCATAGGCGCCGATTCAATGATCGCCACGCGCCAGCCGTAGCGCTCAATCAGTGGCGCCAGGGCGCAACCTAAGCTGGCGCCTACCAGCCCACCGCCCACAATCACGATGTCATGGGTCAGCGCTCCCTTCACCGCCTGATTAGACTGCTGCATTAGCTTCTCCCGACCACGACGCCGCTTCATAGAGGCAATAATAATTTCGTAACGTAATTTACATAAAGGCTATTGAAAACATTTATGACTGGTTACTTTTTAGCCATTAGCGCTTCAATTTCAGCCATCTGCTTGGGCACATCGGCGGTCAGTACTGCATGACCTCCGTGAGTGACGACCACATTGTCTTCAATACGAATCCCAATGCCCTGATAAGCGTCAGGAATATCGTCATCACTCGGAATATATAGGCCCGGCTCTACAGTAAGCACCATGCCTGCCACCAGGGGTCGAGGCGTTTGCTCATCTAGCTTATAAGTGCCGACATCGTGGACGTCCAATCCCAACCAGTGTGACGTCGAGTGCAGGTAAAAGCGCCGATAGCTCTCGTCATCAATGCGCGCTTGTACGTCGCCCTCCAACAGGCCAAGCTCAATCAACCCGGCGGTTAAGTCGCGCACTACCCCCTGGTGGATATCCACTAGGGTCGCCCCTGGCTGAATCGCGCTCACGGCGCGCTCTTGGGCATTGAGCACCACTTGGTAGAGCGCCCGCTGGGCGTCATTGAACCGTCCGGCTACCGGAAATGTGCGAGTGATATCACCGGCATACAGCTCAAATTCGGCGCCCGCATCGATCAGCACCAGGCCGTCTTCGCATAGCGGTGCGCTGTTTTCAATATAGTGCAGTACGCAGGCGTTGGCACCGCTACCCACGATCGTGCTGTAGGCGGGCCCACTGGCGCCTTGCCAGACAAACTCATGCTCTAATTCGGCCTGGAGCTGAAATTCACTCAGGCCTGGGCGAGCGACCTGCATAGCGCGCCGGTGTGCTTGGGCAGATATCAGCGCCGCATGCTTGAGCAGAGCAATTTCAGCATCGCTTTTGATCAACCGCATAGAGTGAATCAACGGGCTGATATCCAGCCAACCTTTTAGCGGTGGCCGCCCGCGTCTCAGCCCTGCCTGGGCATCACTTAAAGCGTCTTCAGCCACGCTCACTGCTTCGGGGTTATCCAATGGCAAGTAGAGTAGTTCGCGCCCCGCCAACAGCGTGAGTAACTGCTCGTCGCGGTCGGCGTTTTCGAATGCCTGTTCAATACCATGCTCTGCCATGACACCCGCGGCGCCCAAACGTCGTCCTGTCCATGCTTCCATGGTGGGGTCACGATCCTGACAGAACACCACGCTTTCACCCTCAGCGCGCCCTGGAAGCAGCACCAGTAGCGCACCCGGTTCGCGTATGCCGGTCAGGTAGTAAAAATCGCTGTTTTGGCGAAAGGCAAATTCGCTGTCCCGTGAACGGGTCATTAGCCCGGCGCCGGGAAGTACCACCGCAGCGTTATCCGGCAGCTGGGCCATTAAGGCGTCACGGCGCTGGCGATACTCGGCCACGCTGATCGCAGGGGGGCGAGGTAACATTTCGGGCCGCATAGAGGCTCCTAGCATAAAGGTTCAGACAGAGGCAATTAATGAACGGGCGCGTCGGTTTGCTCGACTTGCGGCATCCCTGGGTGCTGCTCGGTATACAGCAGCATAGCGGCCATACGGGCATGCTCGGTCAGCGCAAACAGGTCGTTCTCGTTTTCGGGGCTGTCGTCGATATCAGTATCTATCCGGCCCAGCGCTTCCAAGTCTTCAATCGCTTCACGCAGTGCTTGTGACCAGCGCTCACGCAGCTCGTTGTCGGCCACTTCATCAATCACTTCGCTAAAACCCAGCGTCCACTCTTTAAGGCCCTGCGCTTGTTCTCCCAAGGAGAACAACTCATCGGGCAACAGCGGCGTATAGTCCAGGTCACTGGCGCTAAGCGCCTCTACGGTTTGCCTCCGCCAGCCTAGCAGCCGCTCGGCACTTGCCTGATCGCGGGGCTGCTCAACGCCTAAACTCTGGCAGACTTCGTCCAACCAAGCCTCGGCACTCACATCGCGTAGCGCCAGCAAGGCACATAAACGGCCATCCAAAAAAGCCGGCGACTGCATGCTGCCATGGAGGAGAAAAACATCCGCCACGTCAGAGAAATCCTGACGCTCATCGATCAATGACATAGTCGTTAATAACCTCGTATTCACTGGGTGTGTAGGGTATCTCGGATATTAGTAAAGGATGTCTCTGCGCGTTGACCGCGCATAAGCGCCTCTCTTATAGTGAGCGAGACCTATCTTCCTATGCTGTGATGTTAACGCATTGGGCCCCTTGCTGGCCCGTGCTGGAGTCTTTGATGAGCAACGCCAAGCGGCCAACCAAAGAAATAACCCTGTTAGGGCGCGGCTATATCATTGCCTGCGACACAGGCGAAGAAGCCAAACTCGACCGCGCAGCACGCTATTTAGACCGTGCCATGCAGGGTATCAATGCCCAAAGCAGCGTTCTTGGCAGCGAACGAGTGGCCATTATGGCAGCGCTCAATATTACCCACGAGCTGCTTGAAGCCATGGATGAGCACCGAGCCGGTGAAGAGAATCTGAACCGGCTAAATGACCGTCTTGAAAGGGCGTTGGCCAAAACACGCCAGCCCTAGCGCGTTACCTGAAAGCTCTGCGAACGTTTAACCCAGCACTTTGGCATTAGCCGTCGCTCTGTTAGGATGGCGGAGTTCTCTGGGGTGTACGCCAGTCGTTATAGTCCCTCGAGCCTATGCGTAATACCCAGGGGGCCAAATGCTAGCCAGGCCCGTGTGCATGTCCGTGCGTCGGAAAGCCTGACGGTCTGGCTGCGGCCACCCACCTGAACCAGTAGGTTCAGGGCCAGAATGACAGCGGCACTCTGGAGAACACCTATGTCTTACAAAGCACCGATTATTTGAGAACATAGGACATAAGAGTATATCTGCATGGAAAGCCTCCACCAGGACGGCGATAAGCGCGCGCTACGGCGCTTTTTACGTCATCAACGCCGAGCCCTTTCTCAGCATGAGCAGCGCCTTGCAGCCCAGCGCTTATGCCAGCAATTGAAAACCCTGCCTGAAATCCGCCGCGCAAGACGCTTAAGTCTCTATCTGCCTGTTAACGGCGAAATTGACCCTACCCCGCTACTTCCCTGGCTGCGCCAGCGTAACGTCGCTATTTACCTGCCGGTTTTACGCCCGTTTAGCGCTAATCGCCTATGGTTTGTTGCCTACCGCCCTGACACTCCGATGGTAAAAAACCGTTTTGGCATTTGGCAACCTGACGTACGCTACAGCGCACAGCGGCGTAATCGGCTGCCAGCCTGGGCGCTGGATACGCTAATCGTGCCATTAGTGGGGTTTGATGCTAATGCTAACCGCATGGGCATGGGGGGCGGTTTTTATGACCGCAGTTTGGCATTCATGCATCGCCCCGGCCCGGCGCCTACCTTGATTGGTGTCGCCCATGCTTGCCAGCAGGTGGCTTCGCTGCCTGTAGAGCCATGGGATGTACCCTTACAGGCGGTGGTTAGTGACCAAGGCTGCGTACGTCGCCAATAAGCCGCCGTCCCCTCATCCCATAAAAAAAGGGCCGACCCAATAAAGGATTAGCCCCTCTCGTCTGATATCTGTCGCCTTGCAGGTTAACAGCGTTGTTGCTGTCGTTGTAGGTGCAAGTCTATAGGGATTAGCTTAAAGGGATTAGCTTCCCGACAGCGCCTGTGCATAGCCGGTAGCCAGCACCCCTAATGCAAACACAACCATCAACGCCATTACCATATCAGGCTTCTTCCGCCGCATGCCGCTTCTCCAACACCTTTGCCGTTGCCGAATGTGCCAAACCCGCCGCTCTTTGCTGTTTTCTTTTTGTTGTTTTCTGGAGTATGGCGAATTTGCTTAATTTCACTCACGACTATAGGGCTATAGGGCCATCGGTGACAACTGCTTTAACGACATTCTTTAGCTTCATTTCTAAGGATTAAGTTACGTTACGGCGCTAGCAGCTCTGACGCTTAAGGTAAGCAAGCACTTACATACAGTAATGCATGATTAAGCCATAAACAGTCGATAGGCTGGGTTATCGCTTTCGCGCCAATAGCGGTAGCCGATGGCGTCTAAGTACTCCGCCACATGGATGCGATCACCGTTAGGCACTTGCATCCCCACCAAGACCCGACCATAGGCCGCACCATGGTTGCGATAATGAAACAGCGAGATATTCCAGTCGTGGGGCAGCTGGGTCAAAAAGTTCATCAACGCGCCGGGGCGCTCGGGAAACTCGAAGCGATAAACTTCCTCTTCAAAGCGTTCGCTGGGGCGACCACCGCTCAAGTGGCGAATATGCAGCTTCGCCAACTCGTTATCGGTGAGATCTTCCACTTGGTAGCCACCTTCACGCAGCTTGTCGATGACTGCCTGGCGGTCTTCGCCACCGGGTTTCACCTGGACGCCCACATAAATATGCGCTTCATTGCTATCGGCATAGCGATAGCTGAACTCGGTCACCATGCGCTTGCCTAGCGTGCGGCAAAACTTTTTAAAGCTGCCGGGCTTCTCGGCAATGGTCACCGCCAGGATCGCTTCGCGCTGCTCGCCTAACTCCGTGCGCTCGGCGATGTGCTGCAAACGATCAAAGTTGGTATTGGCCCCGGAATTGATGCATATCAGCGTTTCGCCTTCGGCACCGGTCTGCTGGATATATTTTTTTAGCCCCGCCAGCGATAGCGCGCCGGAGGTTTCCGCCACCGCGCGCGTATCTTCAAAAATATCTTTCACCGCGGCGCACATTTCATCGGTGTTAACGGTAATAACGCCATCGATCAGGTCTTTGACCAGCGAAAACGGCACTTCGCCGATTTGCGCGACCGCGACGCCCTCGGCAAATACGCCTACTTGATCGAGCACCACGCGCTCCCCCGCCTCTAAAGCGGCTTTAAGGCAGGCGCTGTCTTCGGCTTCGACGCCAATGACTTTGATATCCGGGCGCAGATATTTAACGTACGCGGCAACACCAGCAATTAATCCCCCGCCGCCAACCGGCACGAAGATGGCGTCTAAGCGCCCGGCGTGTTGGCGCAGAATTTCCACGCCGATAGTGCCTTGACCGGCCACCACATCGATATCGTCAAACGGTGGAATATAGGTGTAGCCGTGTTCTTTAATCAGTTCCTGCGCATGCTCGGCAGCAGCAGCGAAGGCGTCCCCTTTGAGGATGACCTTGGCGCCCCGGGCGCGCACCGCCTGCACTTTAATGTCCGGCGTGATGCGCGGCATCACAATGACGGCTTTTACGCCCATTAGTTTAGCGGCCATCGCCAGCCCTTGGGCATGGTTGCCAGCGGAGGCTGCTATTACACCGTTGGCTTTCTGCTCTTCCGTTAATTGCGCCATTTTGTTGTAAGCACCGCGGATCTTAAACGAAAACACCGGCTGCAAATCTTCGCGCTTAATCAAAATCTGGTTGTTGAAACGACGCGACAAAAAGGGGGCAGGCGAAATAGGCGTCTCACAAGCGGCTTCATAAACGCGGGCTTGGAGGATCTTTTTGACGGTTGCTTCTAGCATGCGGGTATCCCAAGGGAAGAACGTGAACGGACAAAGCGTTTATTGGTAGCAGATTTCGCCTAGCGTCGTCTAGCCGGGTTGCCATCGGCAGGCGGCGTTTAGACCGCTATACTAGCGCCACGAGCACTTCTCTGACTAACTCTCTTGCAACTAGCTCTCTTGTAACTAACCACACTTTGACCCACTAGGCTGATTATGAACCAGGATGAACTGAAGGCCGCCGTAGCGGACGCAGCAATTGAAGAAATTAAAGCTCAGCTGGAAAAGGATACCATCTTAGGGATTGGCACCGGCTCCACGGCGAACCTGTTTATCGATCGCCTAGGGCCGTTGCGTGACCGCTTTAAAGGCGCGGTAGCGAGTTCTCAGGCGAGTGCCGAGCGTCTTGAAAAACTGGGCATTGAGGTATTTGAGCTTAATAGCGTTGGCACAGTTCCCTTTTACATAGACGGCGCAGACGAAGTGAATGCTCACCTACATATGATTAAAGGCGGTGGCGCTGCGCTTACCCGCGAGAAAATCGTGGCTGCCTGCGCCAAACGCTTTATCTGCATCGCCGATGGCTCGAAATACGTGCCTCAGTTAGGTAATTTTCCGCTACCGGTGGAAGTCATCCCTATGGCACGCTCCTATGTCGCCCGCGAGCTTGTCGCGCTTGGCGCCGAGCCGGTCTATCGCCAGGGAGTAGTCACCGACAATGGCAACCAAATTATCGACTGCTATGAATTTATGATCGCAGATCCGGTGGCCATGGAAGCGCGCATCAACGCTATCGTCGGCGTGGTGACCAATGGGCTGTTTGCTACCCGCGGCGCGGATGTGCTGCTGCTAGGCAAAGAAGATGGCGTAGAAAGGATCGCACTTAACTAAGGTGCTTAAATAGCGCTGCTGCGTTACTGGGGCAGCAGCGCCTCCAGCCCAGCCAGGGTACGGGCCAGAGCGCCTTTGTGTGCCTCAATCGCTGCAAGCCCTGCAAGCCCGGCCTGCTGGGCAAGCTCAGGGGCAGCAAAGTAGCCCGCCACCGCCTCTGCCAAGCCGTCAGGGGTGTCGACCAAGGTGAGCGCCCCTGCTGCTTGCAGCGGTTCAGCCACATCGGCAAAATTTTCAATCGAAGCACCACTAAGCACCGGGCGGCCCAAAGCCGCTGGTTCAAGCACGTTGTGCCCGCCCAGCGGCACTAGACTGCCCCCGACAAAGGCCACACTGCCCGCTGTGTAAAGCATCGCCAGTTCACCCAGCGTATCCCCCAGGTAAACCTGGGTTTGCTTTGCGACGAGTTGCTGCTGGCTGCGGCGACTTAACGTCCAACCCTCTGCTTGGCAAAGCTTAGCCACTTCATCAAAACGCTGTGGGTGACGGGGTACCAGCACGAGCAACGCATCAGGATAGCCCTGCAGCAGTTGCTTATGAGCCTTGAGCAGTAGCGCTTCTTCGCCTTCTCGCGTGGAGCCCGCTACCCACACTGGACGCTCGCCCCATCCTCGAAGTAAGTGCTCACCCTCTTTTATCGCTTTTACTTGACTGACTAGTTCAAATTTTAACGAGCCGACTATGTGAGTGATAGCCGAACTGCAGCCTAGGGCATTAAAGCGTTTGGCGTCTGCCGGTGATTTTGCCGCTAGCCAGCTAATCTCGGCGAGCGTGCTGGCAATTAATGGGTGCAGCCGTTGGTAGCGCTTAAAGGCTCGGGGTGATAAGCGCCCATTGACCACCGCCACGGGTACCCTTTGCTGGCGACAGGCGTGGATCAGGTTAGGCCACAGCTCAGTTTCAAACAGAAGGGCAAGCTCGGGTTTAACTCGGCGCACAAAGCGTTTAGCCGCACCAGGAAAGTCCAACGGCAAGAAACGATGGGCCAGCCTGGCTTGATCGGCTAGCGGCTGCTCGCACATCAGCGCTTGGGACTGCTGGGCACCGGTGGCGGTCATGGTGGTGAGCAGAAGGCTATGGGTTGGATAGCGCGCTAATAGCTGCTCAATCAGCGGCCGTGCTGCGCGCACTTCACCCACCGAGGCGCAGTGCAGCCAAATACGCGGCGCGGGAGGAAGCGTCTCAAGGCGTAACCCCAGCCGCTGAAAGCGTGAGTAAGTGGGCACTTGCTCACGCCAGATGCGCCAGCCAATAAGCGGTGAGAGTGCATACAGCGCCGCTGAGTAGGCAAGCCGAGGCCAAGTAGGTGAAGTCATCAGAGGTTTCTTAGCGCTCGCGATCAATAATGGAGCTAATCATCGCCGAGGTAGACACACCGTCCTCAAAGCCCAGCACTTTCACCTCGCCACCATTGGCAATCACCGCCGCCCCCCCGGCGATATCTTCTGGCCGATAGTCGCCGCCTTTGACTAAAATATCCGGCAATACCGCTTCGATTAGCGTCTGGGGAGTATCATCGCTAAACGGCACGACCCAATCGACGGCGCCTAATCCTGCCAATACCTGCATACGCCGATGTAAGGGGTTAATCGGACGCTTTGGCCCTTTTAGGCGACCAATGGAGGCATCGTCGTTAACCGCGACGATTAAACGGTCTCCCAAGCGTTTGGCCTGCTCCAGATAAGCGACATGGCCTGCGTGCAGGATATCGAAGCAGCCATTAGTCATGACCACTCGCTCACCCCGCAACTGGGCAGCCCTTACAGCCTCTGTCAACAGGCCTGCCTCAATGACACCGAACTCGGCCAGTTTATCGCCGTGTAGCGCGGTATAGAGCTCAGCGATTGAGAGCGTCGCCGTACCCGGTTTGGCGACTACCAATCCGGCCCCCAAGTTAGCCAGCATCATCGCTTCGGGAAAGGCGTGGCCCGCTGCCAGCGCAAGCCCCATCAAACCAATAACGGTATCCCCCGCCCCTGTGACATCGAAGACTTCCTGAGCGCGGGTAGGTAAATGCAGCGGCACGTGGCCTTCGCGGATCAGCGTCATGCCCTTTTCGCTGCGGGTAATCAGTAGCGCTTCTAGCTCAAGCTCAGCGCGCAGTGCTTCACCACGACTCGATAGCTCGGCATCTGTCGCACAGTGGCCTACCACCGCTTCAAACTCGGTGAGATTGGGGGTGATTAAACTTGCCCCACGGTACTTGCTGAAATCCTGGCCTTTCGGATCGATCAGCACCCGCTTGCCCTGAGCCCTTGCGTTGGCAATCAGGTTTTCCACCTGATTCAAGGTGCCTTTGCCATAGTCGGAAAGAATCACGACGTCGCAGCCGGCTAGCGCCTGTTCTACATGCCTCACTAGCTGGCTGGTATCGACACTGTCCAATCGCTGCTCGAAATCCAGACGTAGCAGCTGTTGGTTACGGCTCATTACACGCAGCTTAGTGATCGTGGGTATCTCAGTGCTACGCTGAAAGTAAGTACTTACACCTGAGGCATTCAAACTGGCTTGTAGAATTTGCGCATTGTCGTCGTCTCCAATCACGCCCGCCAGTACTGCATGGCCGCCTAAGGAAGTAATGTTCAATGCCACGTTGGCCGCCCCGCCTGGGCGATCTTCGACATCTTCCACCCGCACCACCGGCACCGGCGCTTCGGGGGAAATACGCGAGGTACCGCCATGCCAGTAGCGATCTAGCATCACATCGCCGACCACTAGCACTCGGGCATGCTCTAAGGCGGTTAAATCAATCTTCATCGTTGCTCCCTGCGCTGGCGGCGGAGACAGTATGCGCCAGCAGAGTGTCCAGTTTGGCGATAACGTCGTCTGCTTTAATCAGCATCATGGCACTGGGGTGACGCACCCGCTGGCCCCAACTCACCTCGTCTACCGACTTATGCAGATAGGTACGCACCGCTTCGGGGTATGCGTTAACCGCAAAATCACGCCACAAATAGGGCGCGGCACGCTGGGGATTGGTGGACGCATAAAGCCCCAGAGCGGGCGTTCCCATCGCATTGGCCATATGGATAGGGCCGGTATCCGGCGCTATCACCGCTTGGGCTTGATCGATCAGCGCTAAAACCCCTTTTAGCGAGGTGCCGCCAATGGCGTTAATCACGCTCCCCGGCTGGCAAAGCGCTTCAATTTGATCGCCAATTTCCCGCTCCAAGGCACTGCCACCGCCAGTCAACACGCTTTTAAGGCCGTGCTGTACCCAGGCGTGCTCAATCACGCTCGCGTAGCCCTCTACCGACCAGTTGCGAAAATTACGCAGGCGTACGTTGCTGCATGGATTAATGACCAGATACGGGGCGTCACCGCTGATAACCCGTGCTTCGTTACGAGCCGTGTCAGGCACCGGCAAGTCCCACGTCAAGTGATCATCCTCTACCCCAAGCACTCGGGCAAAGTCCATAAAGGACTCCAGCACATGGGCATTGGGGTGCGGCGCGAGTTGATGCTGGGTGAACCAGTGCTGAGCATCTTTAGCGCGTGCTTTGTCATAACCCACGCGCACCTTAGCCTTTAACCCTAGTGACAGCACACTGGCACGAATAGCCTGCTGCATATGCAGCAGCACATCGAAACGCGTGTCGGCAAGCTGCCGCCATAACGCGCGCATACCAGCAATACCTGTCGACTTGTCGTAAACAACGAACTCGACCCCGGAAAGCCCCGCCAGTAGACTGTGCTCCCCCTTACCGATAATCCAGGTAATGCGCGCATCGGGCCACTGGCGCTGCAACGCCCGCACTGTGGGCACGAGATTGCACACGTCTCCTAAGGCGGAGAGGCGCAAAATGGCAATATGGTTAGGCTGAACAGGCAGAGAGGGCTTCATGCGCTTAGCGGCACTCCGGCAGAAAAATTGGCTGATTTTACATGATGTAGACAGTTTATGTGACGCGCCGGGAACACACCAAATTGATCCTGACCTATTCACTAGCGATTACTGGCGTGAACGCAGATTAATTGTGGGCGAAGCGCCTGGCCGGGGCAGCAGCCTGTTTTTGCAGGCAACGCCGACCGAGCAGTGGGTGCTAAGGCCCTATCGTCGCGGCGGCATGGCGGCCAAACTTAGTGAAAAGCGCTACTTATGGACTGGCGCTGAGCGAACCCGAGCATTTCGTGAGCTGCGCTTGACCGCTGCGCTATTTGAACAAGGGCTGCCGGTGCCCCGGCCCGTAGCAAGCTGTGTTACCCGCTATGGGCTTACTTATGAAGCCGCGTTGATCACTGTACGCATTGGCGGCGCCAAAGCATTGGCCGAGCTACTAATTGACGATCTAGCCAATGAAGCACTGTTGCAGCGGGTCGGCGTTATGATCCGACGCTTTCATCAAGCTGGGCTAGACCACGTTGATCTGAACGCGCGCAATATTTTGATCGATCCCCGTGGTGCGCCTTGGTTGATTGACCTGGATCGCTGCCGCCTTCGTGAACCGGGAAAATGGCAGAAAAATAATTTAGCTCGCTTAGGACGCTCGCTTGGGAAATTTTCTGCTGCTCCGCATAGCTCAGGCGTAATGGGCAGCATTCGACAAGGTTACTTTGGCTAAACGTATCATGCCACTTACTCAAGATAGCTTTTTTGAAATACTTGTCACCTCCAACGAACATTCATTTGTTATAGATGCAGCACACAACTGAGAAATTGAGTATATGCAAAGAAAGATCCCTTCGAGCTTATGGGAAACACATTATTTAGGAAAAACGCCCCTACCTTTAATAGCGATAGGTGTATTAGCTACGTTATTCTACGTTTTTTCAAAGCCGCACTTTGGCGATTTTAGCGACTTCAACAAATTACTATTATCTCTCTCTGGCCTAATTAGTATTAAGATTTATGCCACACCTATATGGAAGCACCCAGTGTTTCATATGCTGTGGTGGGCTTTACTCTTGGCTGTGTGTCACTGGTTTTATTTAACGCTGACACTTTCACACCTAGCAGGTGATTACCCTAAGCTGGATCACATTGCCCGACTATTTGTATTTATTATTTTTGCGTGGTGGCTTGCGGGCAGTACACGAAACACGCTGATTTTCTGGAGTATTGCCAGCGCAGCCGTCATATTGGCGCCATGGATTGCTGGCGATGGCCTTGCTGATTTTCAGCGAGGCTTTCACGGCGAACGCATTGGCTTTGGCATTCGTAACGTTCAGCATTCAGCAATGTTTTTCGGCACTGTGTTGCTTGGGTTACTAATTTTCATTCCTAGGCTATTAAGAGCCCCTCTACAGCACTATGGCAAACTAATCCTCTGGGTAGTGGCTTTCCTTATCATCTTGGCCGGCGTTATCATTTCGCAAACTCGCGCTACCTGGCTCGGTGTGGCTGCAGCTATGCTAACGGTATTTTTATTATTGTTTATCGAGCACCGAAAACGTTTTTCAAACAAACAGCTACTGTTAATTTTTTTTCTATCAACGTGTCTGGCTATTCTTATCATTAGCAACAGTTCTTTAGTCATTGAAAGAGCCACTGCAGAGTTGGATACCATTCAGGCACTACTGAGAGGTGACTGGAGCTCTGTCCCCCTATCGACTAGCGAAGTACGCTCTAGTGTAGGAGAGCGCCTGTATAGCTGGCGTGCCGCGATCGATATGATTGCACAGCGCCCCTTACTTGGCTGGGGTGATCAGGGCGTTGATTATTTATTTAACAACATCCAATATAATCATGCACATTATCAAGCTTTAAACTTTGGTCACTTACATAACCTCTATCTTGAAATCACGTTACAGTATGGATTACTGGGTCTAGTCGCTTACTTCTATTTATTAATATGGTTTACAAAAAGTGCCTGGCTTGCGTGGAAGCGTGGCGATATGCCAGGTGATGTTCTGCTATTTTTCTATGCTTTTTTATGCTTTTGGAGTGTTATTAATCTTTTTGAGTCCTATTTGATATTTTGGACAGGCGTCTTTCTTTTTAATGTTGTTATGGCGGGCTGCCTCACTCATATATGGAAACCCGAATTGCGGGCTAACCGCTCAAAAGCCATTACTCATATCGAAAAGGATCTCCCATGATTACTATTGTCCTGTGCGCCGATGAAGGGTATGTCGACAAGGCAGCAGCCGTCATGGCATCCACTATTTGCCACAGCCAGACACCTGAAGCACTGCATTTCTATTTATTAGGCTACCAGTTATCTACCCATACTCATCAACGGCTGCACAACTGGTTTACGACACTGCCTGCATCGCTAACGGTCATTGAGGCGGAAAGCAGCAGCTGGCCTGAATCAGCATTGGGTCGTTTTGGCCCCGCTGCCATGTTACGCCTAGGCATGCATAATTGGTTGCCATCAAGCTGCCAGAAAGTTATTTATTTAGACTGCGACCTGGTGGTGCTAGATGATATCGCCAACGTATCGTCATTCGACATGGAGGGCGCTCCCATAGCCAGTGTGGCTAATCTACAGGGAACCGAACAGAGCCGAATGGGTCTGGGCTTTCAGGACTATTTTAATTCCGGCGTTCTTGTGGTGGATCTTGAAGGATGGAAAGCACGCAATGTGCTAGACCAAGTAGATCGAATCTTAAAGCAGCACGATTACGCCTTAAATTACCCCGACCAGGACGCTTTAAATCTTATTTTCCAAGACTGGTATCGACTACCCATGCGCTGGAATATGCAGCCATACGCTTATCCTGCAGTGGAAAAAAAAGTAGCTCACTATGCCAATTGGCAAAAGGAACTTGAACACGCAATTCGTGAACCCGCGATCGTCCATTTTATAGGCGCACGAAAACCATGGCATGCCAACAGCCGCCACCCACTTACCTATTTATATCAGCATTATCTTTCATTAACCCCTTGGCAGCCGTCCGTTAGCGTTCCCCCCCCGCCCCTGCAACAGCGATTCAAACAAATGCTGGCGTGGTTTAAGACTCAGCGGCGGCGTCAGCAGTTGCAGTGCAAGCCGGTGCTACAACTTCCCTTACACCCAAAGGACTCGACTACATGAAGGTATTGATTGTCGTGCGTACGTTAAAAATTGGTGGCATGGAACGGGTAGCAGTGAACCTTGCTGATGCTTTTGCTGAACAGGGCCATGAAAGCCATTTGATGTACTTTAAGCCGCGTCCTCCTCAGTTAGCACCGAGCAATGTGCAGGTCAATGTTCACCATTTCGCACTTTCTCGTGCCATGTGGAGATCGGGTGTGGGCGGTATTATTGAGGTGGCAGCTCGTCTGCTCAATAGCGCGTTTCGGAAAAGCTATTTTTTATTGTCCGGCTGGTGGGGCGGAAAACTTTTTCGTCGCGAAGTACGTCGCCTTGAGCGACAACACGGGCATTTTGACCGGATTATTTTCCGCGGCATTGGTACTTTTGAAACGGTATGGTCTTTCCAGGATCCTCGCGCCTGTTATGTACTAGAAAATATCGTCAAACCTACCTCAGGCCATGCTCACTGGTTAGAGCGATTAAAGGCACGCTGTCTGTTTCATAATAAACATCTAATTACTGTATCTCACGGCGTCGAACAACAGATTGCGACGGCCATGCAGACACTAGAGGTACAGCCATTATCGCTAAGAACCATCACCAATCCATGCCCTTTAGCGGCCATCCGAAAAACAATGCTTGAAGACTTCCCCGAGCGGCCCAATTCGCCCTATTTACTTAACGTAGCTCGCTTGGTACCGCAGAAGAATCATCACCTCCTGCTGCGGGCGTATGCCAAGATGCAGACAAACCTTCCCCTGGTCATTGTTGGCGAGGGGCCTCTGCGCAAAGAGTTGGAGGCACTAGCCATTGAACTCAATATTGCGGAGAACGTTACTTTTGCGGGCCGCCAATTAAACCCTTACCCTTGGATGCATCATGCGCGCCTATTCATACTGAGTTCCGCCCACGAAGGTCTTGGCATCGTACTGCTAGAAGCACTGGCCTGCCAAACCCCTATTGTCTCGGTCGATTGCCCAGGCGGGGTGCGTGATA
Organism: Halomonas sp. ISL-56; assembly: GCF_018612805.1. Lineage (NCBI taxonomy): Bacteria > Pseudomonadati > Pseudomonadota > Gammaproteobacteria > Oceanospirillales > Halomonadaceae > Halomonas > Halomonas sp. ISL-56. The sequence continues at coordinate 27,353 of NZ_JAGGRO010000023.1, forward strand.
TCATGGCCGATGAGCTGGAAGCTTACCTTTGCGAGATGACGCCGGAGGCATTAGCAGCCCGTGTCGATGCCATTCTTGATGCTGACGGCTACGCTATTGATGAACGTTGGCTGGAGCGCTTCTCTCCAGCACACATTACTTCCGCCTTTTTGCAAGAGATGCCTGTTTGATGATATCGGCTAATATTATTACCTTTAACGAAGAAGCCAATATTGCGGACTGTATTGCGTCTGCTCGGCAAGTATGTGATGACATCGTCGTGGTGGATTCTGGCAGCCAGGATCGAACCACGGATATCGCGCGTGAGTTAGGCGCCAAGGTGGTGCAACAAACCTATTTAGGCGACGGCATTCAAAAAAATATCGCGCTAGCGCATGTTGCATATGACTGGGTGCTCAGCTTAGACGCCGATGAACGCCTAACGCCAGAGATGGTCGAAGCGATTAGACAGCTCGACCTTGCTGAAACTGAACATGACGCTTTTGCCTTTCGCCGTCGCAATATGATTGGCTCACGCTGGATTCGGGTCTGTGGCTGGTATCCAGATTATTGTATTCGACTCTACAACCACCACCATGCTCGCTTTGCCGACGTTAAGCAGCACGCCAGAGTTATCGCTGCCAATCCCAAGCGACTCAACGCGGATATGATCCACCACTCTTTTGAGAACCTTGGTCAGTTGTTTGCAAAGCCGGGCCGCAATTTCAGCGGCCGTGCGGCCAAGATTATGTTTCAGAAAGGCAAGCGGGCCAACGCCTTTTCACCGTTTGCACATGGGCTGAATGCCTTTATACGTAAATATATATTCCAGCGGGGTTTTATGGGCGGGGTAGATGGCATGACGGTGGCGATCAGCGCAGGGCTCAATAGCTACTTGAAGTATGCCAAACTACTCGAATATCAGCGTGATCCAAGAGTGCTTGAAGCAGAAGACTTTAATAAGGTTTGGTGATTGATGCATATTACTCATGTCAATTTGGCGCGTGGTTTTCGCGGCGGTGAGCGCCAAACTGAGTTATTAATTAAGACGTTAGCAGAGCGGTCATCAAACGAGATTACACAGACGCTGGTTTGCCGTAGCGACTCCCCCATGCGCCAACACCTGCAAGGCGTTGCGCAACTCAATTTTCAGTCAGCCAATCATCAGTTAGCGGGACATTTTCATTTCGGCAAGACTCATTTGGTACATGCCCACGATGCCAAAGGCGTTCATTGGGCCTACTTACACTACCGTTTAACAGGTACGCCCTACTTAATTACTCGCCGTGTCGATTCGCCCGTCAAACGTAAGTGGTTTAACCAGCAAAGTTACTCGCATGCATCCGCCAGGGTAGCCCTTTCCCAGGTTATAAAGCGTCTTTTGGAAGACAACCAGTGGGGCGACGTTACCTTAGTACCCAGCGCCTATGCTCGTTTGGCGCCCTCATCTGATGCGACCCAGCGTTTTCGCGACGGTTTTGCCAATAAATTTTTAGTCGGCCACGCCGGCGCCGTGGTTGATCGTCACAAAGGACAGCGAGTGCTACTGCAGGCTGCGCGGAAACTCGAGCAACAAGCGCCGGATATACAGTTTATTTTGTTGGGCGATGGCAAAGACGCAGAGGCATTAAAAAATGAGTCGTCATCGCTTAGCAATGTCTCCTGGTTGGGGTTTAAAAACAATATTGCCGATTATCTGGCGGGCCTGGACGTGTTTGCTTTTCCCTCGCGTAATGAAGGCTTGGGCTCCGTCGTGCTGGATGTCATGCAGCTCGGCGTCCCCGTCATCGCCACCGATGTGGGCGGTATACCGGATATCGTCAAGCATGAACAGACGGGGTTATTGATCCCGTCCGGCGATGCCGATGCGCTGGCTAACGGCATTCTGCGATTAAGGCAGGAAGTCCCCCTACGGCAGCGGTTGGTTAAAGGCGCAACAGAGCGTTTAGATCATTATAGTCCTCAGTCAATGGCTGCATCGTATTGGCATCTCTACCAAACAATATTGAGTTAATAGTTATGCTTGCTGCATCTGCGAAAGCGCATAAAAATCTCCATAAGCTAGGCTTTTATGCACAACATGCGGTTCATCGTCTGCTTCCCAGTGCTCTTCTGCACCGACAAAGAATCAACTTGCTGCGCTCATTCAAGGCACTGCCTGAAGACGAGCAGCGGCAAATACTGTTCAGAGTCAATTACTGTAATCAGTTAGAGGAAGACGTTGAACTGCCCGAGCAGGCAGTCAGTTTAGCTAATTTCAAACGCGAGAAAAGTGGCACTTATTACTTGGATTTACTCAGCGTGTTGCGCTATTTCCCGCCTGACCAGCGCTTCTGCCACCGTTTTGGTGATGTAACCACTGTGCCCGACGTGCCTACCTTAGTGAAAAGCCGGCCGATTAATGATTACAACCAAAACTCAATTTTACTTAAATTAAACCGTGTTCGTCACTACTACACGGTGAAGGATTCTCACCGCTATGATGACAAGCTCGACCTTGTGGTATGGCGAGGTTTTTGTCATCAAGAGCATCGGCGTCAATTCATTCGAGACTTTTATGATCACCCGCTATGCAACGTGGGCGATACGCACAAAAATGCCCACGGACAACCCTGGCATCGCCATTTTATGTCGGTGCCAGAGCAACTGAAATATAAATTCGTGCTCAGTATAGAAGGCAAAGATGTGGCCACAAATCTTAAGTGGATAATGGCCTCAAATTCACTCTGTTTTATGCGACGTCCGCGCTTTGAAACATGGTTTATGGAAGGCACGTTGTTACCCGACTATCACTATGTGCAGCTCAAGGATGATTACTCAGATCTTGAGGAGAAAGTCATCTTTTACCGAGACAATCCCGCTGAGGCCAAAAAAATTATTGCTAATGCGAACCGTTACTTTGCGCAATTTATGCATACCGATCGCGAGCGCTTGATTGGTCTTCTGGTTATGCAGAAATATTTCGAGCGCACCTATCAACTTCTCCCTTGGTACCCGCTATCATCAAAGTGATCTTTTTTCTTAGTGGTTCTTTTTAACTATTTATATTAGGTAAATATCATTATAAGTTTTCGCTCTTTGACTGCATTGGGTACCGCTAGGTTGGCCACCATTGCATTGACACTCATCGGCCTCTGCCTGGGTTATACCGTCACGGTAATGACCCGATTGCCCTGGTGGACGCTATTTTTTGTCGCCGCTGCATGGATTGGCGTGGGGCTTAAGCTACGCTGGGGTCGGCCTGCCAACGCTCGTTATCGAAAAATGTGGCCTTGGTCGCTGTTACCACTAAGCCTATGGGGCATTTACGTTTACCTTGCGGATAGCTTTGGCATTGTCGATCTAGGGGCGGTGTTTTTTCACCTCCAGGCAGGCATGGCCGAGCATGGTGGCGCAGGAAAAATGGTTATCGCGGTGCTGTATACGCTGATAATGATCGGCATACTGGCTGCCGTGACATGGCTAACACGCCACGATCAGCGCTGGCGGTTAGCCGAGCGCTTTTTTGCTATTTTGTTGCTAGCGAGTAACCCGTTGCTTTATGGCCTAGGTCAACGCAGCGCGTCAATAGTTACCGATGACGGTGCTTGGCTAGACCGCCGCTACAAGCCGCCCCCCACGGAGGAGCTAAGGGATGCCCCTAACTTACTCGTCCTGTATTTGGAAAGCATTGAGCGCACCTACGCCAACGAGCTATTTGGCGATGTCTACGCCGATCTCACTGCATTGGGTGAAAAAGGTGCTGTCTTTGAAGGCATACGCCAAATGGATAACACGGGCTGGACGATGGCCGGCATGATCGCCAGCCAGTGCGGGGTGCCATTAATGCCCGCAGGCCTCCTTCACGACAGTCAGTTTGCCCCCTTATCCAAGGTCGTTCCTGGCGTCGACTGCCTGGGTGACATCCTTGCTGCACAGGGCTACCAGCTAAGCTTTTTAGGTGGTGCCAGCACGCAGTTCGCGGGTAAAGGCCTGTTCTACCGTGGTCACCAATTCGATACCGTAAAAGGACGAGAAGAGTTAGAGCCCCTGCTAGAGGATCCTGAGTATGTGAATAGTTGGGGGCTGTACGACGACACGCTGTACGACATCACTACTGATGAAATCAGGCGCTTAGCTAGCCAAGATAGCGGCCCCTGGGGCGTGGTTAGCCTGAACTTGGCAGGCCATGCGCCCAATGGCTACCCCTCTCAGTCATGCATCGAAAAGCAGGGCGAATTTGATGGACAGGATATTCTCTACTCGGTGGAGTGTGCAGCATGGCTTGCCCGAGATTTGATTGAGCGTTTAGAGACCGAGGGCCTCCTCGACAATACGTTGGTGGTCATCCTTAGCGATCATCTAACAATGCGGGTTTCAGTGTGGGATCAACTGACCGCCTTAGACCGTGACAACACACTGATTATGCTGGGTAACGGGATTGAGCCCCAGCGTATTCGTCGCGACGCTACCATGCTAGATGTTTTTCCCACACTGTTAGATGCGCTGGGCTTTCGTTTGGAACGTGACCGCGCCGGATTGGGTACGTCACTTTTCAGCAATAACCGAACGCTAGTAGAGGCGCGTGGCATCGAAGTGCTGAATGAGCGCTTGCGTGAAGAGACGGCGCTTCAGCACCGCCTTTGGGAAGGTATCTCCCCTCAGCGGCGTGAGCCTGTTGAGTCTTCCCCCTCCTCTCAAGAACAAACCGTTGAGACGCCCGCTGATGTAGCGGATGAAGTTGACCTCATTCATTAGCAATCACGCCTTCCCAGTGATGAGATGCGTGAATTTGTTGATAGACCTGATCAACGCTGAGCTGATTAAGACAGTTGGTATGCTTCAACGGACAGGTACGCTGAAAGCAGGGAGAGCAGGAAAGGGCTAGATAGTGGATGACAGCGTTGTCGGTCAACGGCGGCGTATAAGCGGGCGACGAAGAGCCGTATAGCGCATGGATACGCACGCCTACCGCAGCGGCCACATGCATTAATCCCGAGTCATTTGTAACGACCTGACGACAATCCGCAAGCAGATCAACCGCATCGGCTAACTGGGTTTTACCGCACAGATTGTGGGCATGGGAAAGACCCTGAGTGATCTCCTCTCCCGCCGGATGATCCTTTGCCCCACCAAGTACGCGTACTTCAAAACCCTCTTCCACCAGCCGTTTGGCTAAGCTGTGAAAGTAACTAACCGGCCACTGTTTGGCAGGGCCGTACTCAGCACCCGGCATCAAGCCAATTGCCGTGCGCGACGACAGCGAGTGTGTTAGCCGTAGATTGACTAAATTATCGCGGTCAATCTGTAGTCTCGGTTTGGGCAGCGCAAAGTCACCGCTAGCGGCTTCTTCCAGGGGTAGGCCTAGCGAAACGAAGCGCTTTACCGTTTGATCCAGCACCTGCTTATCGAGTTTGCGACGCTCCTTAAGAAGCCCGTAGCGGTGTTCGCCTAAAAAGCCTATGCGTTCAGGAATGCGCGCCATAAAGGGCACTAGTGCAGCCTTCCAAGAACGGGGTAAAACAATAGCGCGGTCAAAACGGCCGCGCAGACGGTTGGCGAGCTCCCGGCGACTGGCCAGGCCAAATTCGCCGTGGCCCACTGCTAACGGCAGCACTTCATCTACTTCAGGCATGCGCTCTAAAATAGGCTGTGACCACTTTGGCGCAACCACGCCAATCGTCGCGTCTGGCTGGCGGGCTTTTAAGGTCATAAACAGGCTTTGCGCCATGACCATATCACCCACCCAGGAAGGGCCAATCACCAGCAAACGCTGTGCTGAGTTAGCCATTTAACCACCCCAAGTAGGCCTTCACCCCTTGAGCCACAGTTTTAAACTCCACATCGCAGCCACTCTCACGCAGGTTGCTAATGTCAGCACGGGTATAGCTCTGATAGCGCCCTTTCAATTCTTCTGGGAAGACAATGTAGTCAATTTCACCTTTACCGTAAAAGTCGATAACGGCCTCACCAATCGCTTTAAAGGGTTCCGCCCGGCCGGTGCCCAAGTTAAAAATACCGGATTGATCGGGATGATCCAAAAACCATAGGTTCACATCGACCACATCGCCGACATACACAAAGTCGCGGCTCTGCATACCGGCTTCAAAGCCGTCGTAGGCGCCAAACAGCTTGAGCGTTTCGCCGTTACGTATTTGCAGATGATTGTGATAGGCCACGCTAGCCATCTTGCCCTTGTGCTGTTCGCGCGGACCATAGACATTAAAGTAGCGAAACCCCACCACCTGCGTGGTTAACTCACTCCACCGTGCGCGTACGTGTTGATCAAACAGCAGTTTTGAGTAGCCGTATACGTTAAGCGGTTTTTCACACTCGGGCACCTCTTTAAACACCTCGCTGCCGCCATAGGTGGCGGCTGACGAGGCATAAAAGAAAGGAATACCCTGCTGCTCGCAGTAATTAAGCAGCACTTTGGAGTACTCAAAGTTATTTTCCATCATGTAGTGGCCATCCCACTCGGTGGTATCCGAACAGGCGCCCTCGTGGAAAATCGCGTCTATCTTGGGTAGGTCAACGCTCTCGCCTGCCAGGGCAGCTTTTACTCTAACGAGGAAATCGTCCTTGTCGAGATAGTCCGCCAGCGTGCAGTCAGCCAAATTGACGAACTTGGTGCCATCGCGTAAATCGTCGACCACCATCACATCGTTTCGTCCACGGGCGTTTAGTGCTTTAACTAAGTTGGCGCCGATAAAACCGGCACCGCCTGTTACCACAATCATACTGTTCTCCTTACCTAAAGCGGCTTGTTGGCATACTTGCCTATAACCCATCTGCCTAGGATTGTATACTTGACGCCTTATGAATTCATGGCCAACGGTGCTTTCCGCGATGAGTGTCTCGACAAACCAATCGACACCCGATGTGTCGACCTTTCAAGGCTTGATCCTTGCTCTGCAGCAGTACTGGGCAGAACAGGGCTGTGTCATCCTTCAGCCGCTCGATATGGAAGTCGGCGCGGGCACTTTCCACCCCGCTACTTTCCTGCGGGCGATTGGCCCCGAAACCTGGAATGCTGCCTATGTACAGCCTTCCCGCCGTCCTACTGACGGCCGCTATGGCGAAAACCCTAACCGCCTTCAGCACTACTACCAGTTCCAGGTAGTTATGAAGCCGTCGCCGAGCAACCTACAGGATCTCTATCTGGGCTCGCTCAAGCGTCTTGGTCTTGATCCGCTGGTTCACGATGTCCGCTTTGTCGAAGATAACTGGGAATCCCCTACCCTAGGCGCTTGGGGCCTGGGCTGGGAAATCTGGTTAAACGGCATGGAAGTCACCCAGTTTACCTACTTCCAGCAGGCAGGTGGCATCGAATGCTACCCAGTCACCGGCGAACTGACCTATGGGCTTGAGCGTATTGCCATGTACCTGCAGGACGTCGACAGCGTTTATGACCTCGTTTGGGCCATTGCCCCCGACGGTAGCAAAGTGACTTACGGCGATGTTTACCTGCAAAACGAGCGCGAACAGTCCGCCTACAATTTTGAGCACGCCGATGTCGACCAGCTGTTTGCTAACTTTGACCATCAGGAACAAGAGTGCGGCAAACTGCTTGCCGCCAGCCTGCCGCTGCCAGCCTACGAGCAAGTTCTGAAGGCTTCCCACACCTTCAACTTGTTAGACGCCCGCCACGCTATTTCGGTCACCGAGCGTCAGCGTTTTATTTTACGCGTTCGCACCATGGCGCGAGATGTGGCGACTGCTTACTTTGATTCGCGTAAGGCCGAAGGATTCCCCATGGCGCCAGAAACGCTTCGCCGAGAACTGTTACAAGAGCTACTCGCCGATCAGGGAGACGACTAATGGCTGTTAATACGCTTTTACTAGAACTGGGTGCTGAAGAGCTGCCACCCACGGCCCTCGATGCGCTTTCCGATGCGTTCGCAGCAGGCATCGAAAAAGGCCTGCGAGACGCCGACGTGCCCTTCGCCAGCGTTAGTGCTTTTGCAACCCCACGACGGTTAGCAGTGCAAGTCAGCGAGCTTGCCGACAAACAGCCCGACCGGGATGTTGAACGCCGGGGGCCAGCGCTCGCAGCCGCCTTTAAAGAAGGTGTGGCCACTAAAGCGGCGGAAGGCTTTGCCCGCTCCTGCGGGGTGAGCGTCGACGAGCTAATTCATTTAGAAACCGATAAAGGCACCTGGCTAGGTTTTCGTGAACAGCAGCAAGGGGAGTCTATTCAAGCATTGCTGCCCGAGATCATCCGCAAATCTATCAGCACCCTCCCTGTGCCCAAAAACATGCGCTGGGGCGCTTCCCGGGTTGAGTTTTCACGTCCGGTTCACTGGTTGGTGGCACTTTACGGTAGCGATGTAGTAGCCGCTGAGGCCCTTGGTTTAGAGGCCAGCTGCACCACCTACGGTCACCGATTCCACGCCCCTGATGCTATCCAGCTGGCCCACGCCGACGAGTATGTGGCTGCCCTTGAAAATGCCTATGTGTTGGTGGATCGGGAGCAACGGCGCGAACGCATCCGTGAACAGGTCTTAGCAGAGGCTGAAGTCCAGGAGGCCAATGCAGTCATCGACGAGGCCCTTCTGGTAGAAGTGAGCGGCTTGGTTGAATGGCCGGTCGCCCTGACCGGTAGCTTTGATGAGCGCTTTCTGGAAGTGCCCGCCGAGTGTTTGATCTCCTCAATGAAGGCTAACCAGAAATATTTTCACCTGCTGGACGACGCAGGCAAGCTGAAACCGCTGTTTATCACCATCGCCAATATCGACAGCGCTGACCCTGACCAAGTCATTGCCGGGAATGAAAAAGTCATTCGTCCACGCTTGGCCGATGCAGCGTTTTTCTACGACACCGACCGCAAGCGCACATTGGCATCGCGAATTCCTCAGTTAGAAAGCGTTGTGTTCCAACAGCAATTGGGCACCCTGGCTGATAAAGCACGCCGTAGCACGGTGATTGCGACCTTTATTGCTGAGCAGATCAACGGCGATGTGGCCCATGCCCAGCGCGCCGTAGCGCTTGCCAAATGTGACCTTGTAACGGAGATGGTTCTCGAATTCCCTGAGCTACAGGGCATTATGGGACGCTACTACGCAGAGCAGGATGGCGAACCAGCAGAAGTTGCCCAAGCGCTTGAAGAGCAGTACCTACCGCGCTTTGCTACCGATGCTATTCCCCAAAGCGCCACAGGCAAGGCATTGGCCCTGGCTGATCGCCTGGATACGCTGGTCGGAATTTTCGGGATTGGCCAGCGCCCTACCGGCGCAAAAGATCCTTTTGCTCTTCGTCGAGCCTCGATTGGTGTGCTTAACATCTTGGTTAAGGGCGAATTGAATCTGGACCTGCGTGAGCTGCTCACAGTTGCCGCAGAACAGCATAAGGGCCTACCTAATGCCGATGGGCTGGTTGAGGATGTGCTGACCTATATGCTTGATCGTTTCCGCGCCTGGGGCCAGGATGAAGGCATCAGCGCTGAAATGTACCTTGCCGTGCGAGCACGCCCGGTGACTAACCCGCTCGACTTCGCTCGCCGCCTGCGCGCAGTGAAAGCCTTTGCACAGCGTGACGAAGCCGCAGCGCTGGCAGCGGCTAACAAGCGCGTTTCAAATATTCTAAGCAAGCAGGCGCATGACAGCAGCACACCTGTCGACCAAGGCTTGCTGCAGGAAGATGCCGAACGGGCTCTTTTGGATGCTGTAACAGATTGCCAGACGAAGGTGTCACCGCTATTTGCTGCAGGTGACTATCAGCAGGCACTCGACGTACTTGCAACACTTCGCGATCCCGTGGATGCCTTTTTTGACCGAGTGATGGTGATGGCAGACGACCCGGCTATTCAGCATAATCGTTTGGCGCTTCTTGCAAGCCTTCAAGCGCTGTTTTTAGAAGTCGCCGATATATCACTGCTCCCTCAGTAATCGTCGAATAATTGTTTGTAACCCAAGCCCAGCCCTAATCGGTTGGGCTTTTTTGTTTGGGAGCGGAGCACGTGTTGCTAGGAGCATATGTTTCACGTGAAACATCTTTTTGCTAGATCGAGTATAAGATAGTCGTAAAACTAAGGGGCAGTATGCATCGCCAACAACCGTAACAATAGGAACTCTATGCTAAGTGCCGAGAAACTTATCATTCTTGATCGAGACGGTGTCATCAACCATGACTCCGATGATTACATCAAATCCCTCGATGAGTGGGTGCCCTACCCTTCCTCAATCACGGCGATTGCCCGACTCACACACGCAGGATACTCCATTGCCATCGCAACGAATCAATCGGGTATTGCGCGTGGCTATTATGATGAAGCAACGCTCCATGCCATGCATGAACACTTAATAGCATTGGTAGAAGCGGAAGGCGGGCATATTGAACATATCGCTTACTGCCCCCATGGGCCAAATGATGGGTGCCAATGCCGTAAACCATTACCGGGTATGCTGCGACAGATCAAACAGATTCTGATGCTAGGGGGTTTAGCGGGGAGTTGGATGGTCGGTGATAGCCTACGAGATCTAGAGGCAGGCGAAGTAATGGGATGCAATACTGTTTTGGTTAGAACCGGAAAAGGGGCAAAAACGCAACAAAAAGGCGTGGGTCTTGAGAAGACCAAGATCTTCGATGATCTCGCACACTTTGTTGACTGGCTAATTGAATAGCTAATTGAGAAGTGAATTGATAAGCGAAATGGGAGGCTAAGCGGTATTAAACAGAGTCTCAGATCGCTCTACTTTGTTCGAGAATGGTCGGCTGAGAAAAACTTCCCTGCCACAACGACTCTTCATACTATTTATCTAGCATTGAAAAAGCGTCGCTATGGAATCCATCCACAGCGACGCTTTTATAAGTGACACTAAATCATCTTGAGGCATGGCTCGTTAACATGTTTCACGTGAAACATGTTAACGAAGGCCATCAACCTACACGTCTAAATTCGCCACCAGCGCATTGGTTTCAATAAACTCACGGCGGGGTTCAACGTCGTCACCCATCAAGGTGTTGAACATCATATCGGCACCCACGGCATCTTCGATAGTCACTCGTAGCATGCGGCGGCTATCGGGATCCATGGTGGTGTCCCAAAGCTGATCCGGGTTCATTTCCCCCAGACCTTTATAGCGCTGCACGGACAGCCCTCGTTGGCCTTCTTGCATTAGCCATGCAAGCACTTCCGAGAAGTGCGATACAGGCTTCTGACGCTCGCCACGGGCAATAAAGGCGCCCTCCTCCAGGAAACCATCCAGGGTTTCACCCAGCTCGGCAATGCCCCGATAGTCGGCACTTTCAAAGAAGTCGAGTCCCCACGTGTACTCAGTCGTTACACCGTGAGCAACCAGCGACACAGTAGGTAAGAACAGACCACGCTCAGTATCTTCTTGAAGATGGAAGTGATAGCGCGGCCCGCCTTCATAAGCCACCATATCGTCCATAATCTTCTGCAGCTCAGCTATCCAGTTCTCCATGGTAACGCGATCTTTCAAGCTCTCCTCGCCTTTGAGCGCAGAGGCATGAATGATTTGTTTAAGTACTTCATTGGGATAAACCCGCGACAGACGATCAATCCGCTTCATCACGTTGCGGTACTGATTCACCAACGTTTCGAGCTGTGAGCCAGAAATACCCGGTGCATTAGCATTCACGTGTAGACCCGCACCATCTAGAGCAGTCGTGGTTAAGTAATCGACCATCGCCTGCTCGTCTTTCAGATAGAGCTCCTGCTTACCGCGTTTGATTTTATACAACGGCGGCTGAGCGATGAAGATATGGCCACGCTCAATCAGTTCCGGCATTTGACGGAAGAAGAACGTCAGCAGCAACGTACGAATATGCGAGCCGTCGACATCCGCATCGGTCATGATAATAACCGAGTGATAACGCAATTTATCAGGGTTAAACTCTTCACGACCAATACCGCAGCCTAAGGCTGTGATTAGCGTGCCCACCTCTGCAGAGGAGAGCATCTTATCGAAGCGCGCTTTTTCGACGTTCAGGATTTTACCTTTGAGCGGTAAAATAGCCTGAGTGCGACGGTCACGCCCCTGTTTGGCACTGCCACCCGCGGAGTCACCCTCCACCAGGTATAATTCAGATCGGCTTGGGTCTTTTTCCTGACAGTCCGCGAGTTTGCCGGGCAGACCGGCAATATCCAACGCGCCTTTGCGGCGGGTCATATCGCGCGCTTTACGAGCGGCCTCACGGGCACGCGCAGCATCCAACATCTTATTAACGATTGCTTTAGCTTCGTTTGGCTTTTCAACAAGATATTCGGAAAACAAGCGGCTCATTTCCTGCTCAACCGCGGTTTTCACTTCACTGGAGACCAGCTTGTCCTTGGTTTGAGACGAAAACTTAGGATCCGGCACCTTGACTGAAATAATCGCCGTCAGGCCTTCGCGGGCATCATCACCCGTCGTATTGACCTTGGCTTTTTTGAGCAGGTTTTCAGCTTCAATATAATTATTGAGCGTGCGGGTCAGCCCGGCACGAAAACCAGCCAAGTGAGCGCCACCATCTCGCTGCGGAATATTATTGGTGTAACAAAAAATATTTTCAGTGAAGGCTTCGCTCCACTGCATAGCCACCTCTACTTCAACGCCATCGTCACGCACAGCGTTAAAGTGGAATACGGGGTTAATCACACTCTTATTAGTATTCAGGTGGTCAACAAAGGCGCGCAAACCGCCTTCATAGTGGAACAGCTCCTCTTTTCCACTGCGTTCATCCAGCAATCGAATGGCCACGCCAGAATTCAAAAAGGAGAGTTCTCGCAGCCGCTTGGCTAAGATATCAAAATGGAATTCAATATTGCCAAAGGTTTCCGGAGAAGGACGGAAGTGAACGCGGGTACCGCTTTTTTCGGTTTTGCCCACAACACCCAGTGGTGCCTGGGGAACACCGTGGCGATACATTTGTTCAAACACTTCACCCTGGCGCCAAATCGTTAAGCGCAGTTCAGCGGAAAGCGCATTGACAACAGAAACACCAACACCATGCAAGCCACCGGAAACTTTGTAGGAGTTATCGTCGAATTTACCGCCTGCGTGCAGAACCGTCATGATAACTTCAGCAGCGGAAACCCCCTCCCCTTCATGAAGCTCGGTGGGTACGCCACGGCCGTTATCGCTCACGGTGACTGACTCATCTGGGTGGATGACAACGCGAATTTCGCTGCAATGCCCCGCCAATGCCTCGTCGATGGAGTTATCCACCAATTCGAAGACCATGTGGTGCAGCCCAGTACCGTCGTCGGTGTCACCAATATACATACCTGGTCGCTTACGCACCGCGTCCAGTCCCTTGAGCACCTTAATGCTTGATGAATCGTAAGCCTGCTCGCTCATTGACCACTCCGTCGTGAAGTCTGTCTCATCCCGTATCGTCTATCCTTCCTGCGCTAATTTAACCGGCTAGAGCTGATGTCATTTTAACTAATCAGCTCTAGTTAGTTGGCTCTAGATGGCTGAGACCCTGTTCGGTATGTTTCACGTGAAACATCTTAACTGAAGTCTCAGACCGCCAAGTACTCCTCAACGCGGAAGGTTCGACACTGGTAATAAATGCTTGGCACTGCATATCTTCGAGTAAACCACAAAACTGGTGACGATTATGCTCGTCAAGCTCCGCCGGCAAATCATCGATAAGGTAAATACAGTGCCGCTGTGCTGTTCTTTCCAGAAACCGGCCTTGGGCGAGCTTTAAAGCACTCACCACTAACTTTTGCTGGCCTCTGGAAAGTACTTCTACCGCAGGCTGCTTGTTTATCCTAATACGTAAATCAGCGCGCTGTGGGCCTTGCTGAGTGAAACCCATCTGTTGATCCGTTAGCCGGTTATCATGTAACACCGACGCAAGCGATCGCTCTTTATCCCAGCCTCTGGCGTAATTCAGCGACAAACCCGGTAAAGGCAGTAACACTTTAAGCGTCTCTTCAAACACGGGCAGAAAGTCACTAAACCAAGCGCGACGCAATGTATCAATCTGTTCGCCCCAAGTGGCGAGCTCCTGCTCCCACACCGCCATTTCTTGAGGTTGTATTCTACCACGCCTGAGCAGTGCATTCCGATGTTTCAACGCACGTCGGGAGCGTTTCCAGATGACTAAAAAGTCATGTTTCACGTGAAACACCCCCCAGTCGAGAAACTCACGGCGACCAGCTGGAGATCCTTCGAGCAATCGGAAAGCATCTGGATTAATTAACTGTAGCGGCATCGCCTCTACTAACTCCGCCAGACGAGCATTTTTATCACCCTTTAAACGAAGCTCCAGCTCCCGCTGAGCACGTAACCGGCGCACACCCAGGGTAACCTCAGGCTCACCGCTTAAACGCCCGTAAAGCGTCATATGGGGCTCATCCGTCTGAATCGCGTTCTTAAGTTGGCGCGTTCGGAAAGAGCGCCCCATGCCTAGAATATGTACTCCTTCCAACAGACTGGTTTTTCCACTGCCATTAGCACCGCTAATCACATTGATGCGGGAAGAAGGGATCATCTCAACAGGCTGAAGATTGCGTAAAGCGTGGAAATTAAGCAGTGTCAGGCTCATCCGATTATCACCACTTAAAAAATCCTCGAAAAGGGAGTATTCCAAACGTGTTGCGGCGCTTCTGCTACCAGAAGCGCCGCTTAACCTAGCTGTTTATATATTTGCTATGCCGCAGGCATAAACGTTTACAGGCGCATTGGCATAACGACATAGAGTGCATCACCACTGCCTGGCTCTTCAAGCAGTGCACTACTATTAGGGTCGGCTAGGGTAATCTGCACACGTTCTTCATTAAGCACTGTCAGAACATCCACCAAGTAGCCTACGTTAAAACCGACCTCCATTGCCCCCCCGTTGTACTCAACGGCGATATTTTCCTCGGCTTCTTCTTGCTCGGGGTTGTTAGCCATCACTTTAAGGTTGTTCTCCTCAAGATAGAGGCGCACACCGCGGTACTTTTCGTTGGAGAGGATGGCAGTACGTGAAAGCACTTGGCGCAGTGCTGCGCGCTCAGCAAGCAATACTTTATCGCCATTGCGGGGCACAACACGCTCATAGTCGGGAAATTTACCGTCGATTAACTTAGAGGTGAAGGTAAAATCCCCTGTATGGGCGCGCACATGGCTGGAGCCGAGCGTTAGGCTGACAGGCTCATCGCTATCGTCTAACAGGCGCGACAGCTCTAAAATACCCTTACGCGGCACAATCAGCTTTTGAGCTTGGCTGACGGTGACCTCAATTGGGCGTGAGCACATCGCCAAGCGGTGGCCATCCGTTGCTACTGTGCGCAACAGGTTGCTTTGAATTTCCAGCAGCATACCATTGAGGTAATAACGAACATCCTGCTGCGCCATGGCAAACGAGGTGGCTTCAATCAAATGCTTTAGCGTACCGCGGGGTACGCTAATCTCCTGGCTACCGTCTGCATCTTCGATATTGGGAAATTCAGCAACAGGGAGAGTCGACAGAGTAAATCGTGAACGACCACTACGAAGTACCGCGCGGCCCTCTTCAACGGCTAGTTGAATGTCAGACTGATCGGGTAATGATTTACAAATATCCATCAGCTTACGTGCAGGCACTGTCGCGGAACCCGCCTGGTCGACTTGACTGGCCACGGTACGACCAACGAGCTCGACTTCTAAGTCAGTGCCAGTGAGCGACACTTGGTCACCCTCTACTTGAATCAGCACATTAGAAAGCACTGGCAACGTTTGGCGACGCTCAACGACACCAGCGACCAGAGTCAGCGGACGTAGCAGCGCCTCTCGGGAAATCGAAAATTTCATCAATACTCCGGTTCTATATCCTGAAAGACCTGCGTATGACAGGCCCGACCCATGGGATGATTAACTGGTTAACAGGCGCAATAGATTCTTGTAATCCTCACGAATATCCGCGCTCTCTTCCTGCAATGATTTCACTTTCCGGCAAGCGTGCAACACCGTTGTGTGGTCACGGCCGCCAAAGGCATCGCCAATCTCAGGCAAGCTGTGATTGGTTAGCTCCTTAGCAAGCGCCATCGCCACCTGACGAGGGCGGGCCACTGAACGTGAACGCCGTTTAGAAAGCAGATCCGCCACCTTAATCTTGTAATATTCAGCAACTGTACGCTGAATATTATCTACCCCTACCTGTTTGTCTTGAAGCGCTAGAAGATCTTTCAGAGACTCTCGTATAAAGTCCTGAGTAATCGTTTTACCCATGAAGTGAGAATCAGCGATGACTTTTTTCAATGCCCCTTCCAATTCGCGCACGTTGGAGCGGATTTTTTGCGCAATAAAGAAAGCCGCATCATGAGGCAAATCGACCTTAGCTTGGTCAGCCTTTTTCATCAAGATAGCCACGCGGGTTTCAAGCTCCGGTGGTTCAATCGCTACCGTGAGCCCCCAACCAAAGCGTGATTTTAGGCGCTCCTCTACACCACTGATCTCTTTAGGATAGCGATCAGAAGTGAGGATCATTTGCTGCCCACCTTCCAAAAGTGCGTTGAAGGTATGAAAAAATTCTTCTTGCGAGCGCTCTTTTCCAGCAAAAAACTGAATATCATCAATAAGTAACGCATCAACACTGCGGTAAAAGCGTTTAAAATCATTAATCGCATTAAGCTGAAGCGCCTTGACCATATCGGCCACAAACCGCTCTGAGTGTAGGTATACAACTCGGGCATTTTCACGCCGGGTTGCCAATGCGTTCCCCACAGCATGCATTAAGTGGGTTTTACCCAAACCTACGCCGCCGTATAAAAACAAGGGGTTATAAGCGCCACCAGGATTTTCAGACACCTGGCGGGAGGCCGCGCGAGCTAATTGGTTCGATTTACCTTCTACGAACGTATCAAAAGTAAAATTAGGATTAAGGCCGCTGCCATGTTTCAGGCTGCCCTCTACCTGTACCTGACGCTCATTATTTCGCCGGCTCGGTGCTTCATCACGCAGCCTATCAATTTCACGCTCATCGGCAATATCGCCGCGTGGCGGCGTGTGTACAGCAGGTGACGCCGGTCGAGACGGTGAAGCGGATACAGGGTTACCTAAATCACGATGCTGAGGGGCCTGAGTTGCCAAGCGGCGACTACCTACCGTCAGGCTTACTTTTGGCGGTTTGGCCGGTGCGAGTTCACGCATCAGCTCACTAATCCGCTTGGCATACTTATCGCTCACCCAATCGCGCACAAAGCGATTCGGCGCCAATAAGCGCAGCTCGTTGGACTCTCCTTCTTCTGCCTGCAGCGGGCGTATCCAGGTATTGAACTGTTGTGAATTCAGCTCATCCTGCAGGTTGTCCAGGCACTGTTGCCAAAGCGTCAGTGACACTCATCTCACCATCGGTTGAAAACGGCCGACCATTGTAGCGCCCAAAGCCTCGGTTATCCACACGGGTTTAGCCTTCAATATTGACCTGTGGACAACTTGCAATGAGCCTATGGGAAAACCTTGTGGATCGGTGGGGACAACCGTTAAAAATGCGCCTTATGCAATGGTTAGTCACATCTAGCCAACACCTTGTGGACTGCTTATACGGGACTTACACACAGATTTTTTATTATTATAGGTTATTGAAAGATAAGAATAATAAACGCTTATCCACAAATAGTATCCCCACTATTAATAACAACAGGTTTAGAATTACCTATTAGTAATAATAGTGACATTATTAATGGCTACTCTCACCGCATCAAGCACGCTGGCTGAGGCGTGATAACGCTTTTATGCAAGGAAAAATTGCACCCAGCAGAGGAAGTCTCTACAATTTCCGGTCTTGAATTGAATCTCCCCGGCTAGTTCCTCACTGGACCGGGCTTTTTGGAATTCACTTTCCGTCCTAAACCACGTGGGAATAACGAGTTATGAAACGCACTTTTCAACCTAGCGTTCTCAAGCGCAAGCGCGCGCATGGCTTCCGTGCTCGTATGGCAACCAAAAACGGTCGCGCCGTCCTCGCACGTCGCCGTGCCAAGGGCCGCAAGCGTCTGAGCGCCTGATCTCAGATTGCGTGTGCCGCAGCAAGGCTTTCCCCGGCAATTACGGTTACTAAATGCTGGGGATTTTAGTCACGTGTTTGAGCAAGCCGACCTGAAAGTACATGGCAAAGGTATGATGGCGTTAGTCCGCTTGAGTACTCGGGGACATCCCCGCCTTGGACTGGTGGTCAGCAAAAAGAATGTTAAACGCGCCGTAGATCGCAACCGTTTCAAGCGTCTGGTTAGAGAATCCGTTCGCCTTCGTCAAGATCACCTCCCCTCTGTGGATATAGTGGTGCTTGCACGACGTGGTGTTCAGGATATCGATAACGAAACCTTGCATCGCCAGTTACACGGCATGTGGAAGCGACTTCAGCGTGACGCACAGGCGATGATCGCAGTACCAACGCCTAAGCGTGACACGTGACCTTTGGTGCACCC
Source organism: Halomonas sp. ISL-56 (assembly GCF_018612805.1). Classification (NCBI taxonomy): domain Bacteria; kingdom Pseudomonadati; phylum Pseudomonadota; class Gammaproteobacteria; order Oceanospirillales; family Halomonadaceae; genus Halomonas; species Halomonas sp. ISL-56. The sequence continues at coordinate 45,660 of NZ_JAGGRO010000023.1, forward strand.
CTCGCCGCTCGACCTCGGCCTGCCAACTGGCAGGCTTTCGTGTGTCAAGAGTCGAGTAAATAACACTGCGCCATTAGCATGTTCACCACCCAGCGGGCAGAACCCTCATGGACGTAAAACGACTTTTATTACTGATTCCACTAGCCGTACTGGCGTATTTGCTAGTCGTCCAGTGGAATCAGGATTACGGGCAGCCGAATTATGATTCAGTGCCTGAAACAACTCAACGCAGCAATGCGCCGCCTCCCAGCAATGTTGAAGATGGCGAAGGTGGCTTAGCGGTTCCCAGCACATCTACGCAGCAGCAAAGCGCGGTAGGTGAAGGTATCCCTGATACCGAAAGCGAGACATCAAGCCGCGATTTCATTGCCGTGACCACCGATGTCCTCGATGTGCGTATTGATCCACATGGTGGCGATATAGTTTATGCCGCGTTACCGCAGCACAAACTATCCCTTGATTCAGACCGTAACTATGTCCTGTTATCCGATAACAGCAGCCGTAGCTACGTGGCTCGATCAGGTCTCCAACTTGATGGACAAGCGAGCCGTATCGCGTTCACGCCTGAAAACTCTGAGTATCGTTTAGGTGATAACGATGACGAGCTAAGCGTTAATCTAACCGCCGACGTTAACGGCGTTGAGGTCATTAAACGGCTTACCTTTGAACGTGGCAGCTACGCGGTCAACGTCAATTACTACCTTGCCAATAATACCGATGCACCCGTTAGTGCGCGCTTTATTGGCCAGTTGGCCCGCGACAATAGCCCTGACCCGTCTAGCGGTGTCTCTATGGGTATGAACTCCTATTTGGGCGCCGCTTATTCAACGCCGGATGCACGCTACGAGAAGATCGACTTTGACGATATTCAAAGCCGTAACTTTGAAAACCGTGAAGCCCAGGGTGGCTGGATAGCGATTATTCAGCATTACTTTGTATCGGCATGGGCACCTCAACAGGATCAACAGAATCTTTACTACGTCACCACAGACTCCAGTGACCGTAACGTCGTTGCCTTTGCGGGCCCTACCAGCACCGTTGCCGCCGATAGTGAAGCGACACTGGGCGCTACCCTTTATATGGGGCCAAAGGTTCAAGATTACCTAGAGCAGGTTGCTCCCAATCTGCGCTTAACCGTTGATTACGGCTGGCTATGGTTTATTGCTAACCCGCTGTTCTGGCTACTGGATCATATCCACGAAATCGTCGGCAACTGGGGTTGGTCGATTGTTCTATTAACCGTACTGGTTAAGACGGTGCTTTTCCCGCTTTCCGCCAAAGCGTACAAGTCCATGGGTCGGATGCGTAAACTTGGCCCGGAAATGCAGCGCCTGAAAGAGATGTATGGCGACGACCGGCAAAAAATGTCGCAAGAGATGATGAAGTTCTACCAGAAGGAGAAAATTAATCCGCTGGGGGGCTGTCTTCCCATTGTGATCCAAATGCCCGTTTTCATCGCGCTCTACTGGATGTTGCTGGAGTCGGTTGAACTACGCCACGCTCCGTTTATCTTCTGGATTCAGGATTTGTCGGTGAAGGATCCGTACTTCATTCTGCCAATTCTGATGGGCATTTCGATGTTCGTTCAGCAGATGTTAAACCCGACTCCGCCAGACCCGATGCAGGCGAAGATTATGAAGATGTTACCTATCATCTTTACCTTCTTCTTCCTGTGGTTCCCGGCCGGTCTGGTTATCTACTGGGTGGTCAACAACATCATTTCGGTGGCGCAGCAATATTACATTACGCGCAAAATCGAAAATGACCCAAGTATCGGCAAGGGCATGAAAACAAAATAGCCCGCCGTTTTAATTAGCGCCTTCAGACCCCCGCCTCGAGCGGGGGTCTGGCGTTTTAAGGCCGAAAAATTCACACTAGGTCGATCAGTTTCGTTACCTGCCAATTCAAAAAGAGATTCACCATGGCCGAACGCCTCTATACACCTGACACCATTGCGGCACTGGCGACCCCCCCTGGGCGCGGTGGCGTGGGTATTATCCGCGTTTCAGGCCCCGCCTGCCGCGAGATCGCTGAAGCCATGGTTGGGCATTGCCCTACTCCACGATTCGCTCACTACGGCCCCTTCCAAGGCGCTGAGGGCAGCATCGATGAAGGTATCGCGCTGTTCTTTAATGGCCCTCACTCATTTACCGGTGAGGACGTCCTGGAATTCCAGGGGCACGGTGGCCCGATTATCATGGATATGCTGTTGGAGCGCTGTGTGGCCTTGGGTGCCCGCTTAGCGCGGCCGGGGGAGTTTTCTGAGCGGGCGTTTTTGAACGATAAGCTCGACCTGGCCCAGGCAGAAGCTATTGCAGATCTCATCGATGCCACTTCTCGTTCGGCGGCAGAAAACGCTGTGCGCTCGCTACAGGGCGAGTTCTCAAAGCACATATCTGCCTTGGTCACTCGGCTTATAGAGCTACGCGTCTACGTGGAAGCGGCTATCGATTTCCCCGAAGAGGAGATCGACTTTCTAGCCGACGGCCATGTTGCCCAGCATTTAAGCAGCGTCCAGCAGGCGCTGAGTGACGTACGCCAAGCGGCAGGCCAAGGAGCACTGCTGCGCGAAGGGATGAGCGTCGTCATCGCCGGGCGTCCCAATGCGGGTAAGTCGAGCTTGCTGAATGCCCTCACGGAGCAGGATACCGCCATTGTGACGGATATTGCGGGCACCACCCGGGACGTACTCCGCGAGCATATCCATATTGACGGAATGCCGCTGCATATCATCGATACCGCTGGTCTACGCGATACCCCCGATGCGGTTGAGAAAATTGGTGTCGCTCGTGCTTGGGCCGAGATAGAGAAAGCCGACCGGGTGCTGCTACTGGTTGATGCCAGCACCACCGAATCGACTGACCCTATGGCCATCTGGCCAGAGTTCGTTGCTCGCTTGCCTGACCAGGCGCGTTTAACTCTGGTGCGTAATAAAATAGATACCAGTGCCGAACCGGCGGGTATTGATTTATCCACAACCACGCCTACCGTCAGGCTCTCGGCAAAAACCGGTACGGGTGTGGATAACTTAAAGGCTCATCTGAAGGATGTGATGGGCTTTGCCGCCACCACTGAGGGTCGCTTCTCCGCCCGCCGACGGCATCTGGACGCGCTAGATCGCGCCATGGCAGCCCTTGATACCGGCCGTGCACAGCTTGATGGCTATGGCGCAGGCGAACTGCTGGCGGAGGATTTGCGCGATGCCCAACAGGCCTTAGGCGAGATCACCGGCGAATTCAGCGCCGATGACTTACTCGGCGAAATTTTCGGCAGTTTTTGTATCGGCAAATAGAGCGACTTCCTTACAACGACTACTCACCCACCCACCAGTCCGCCTGATAGTGGCAGTTAGTACCTAGCAGCGGGGTAATTTGCGACATCGCGGCTGACAGGCGTTTGTCCAATCCCCAAGGCGGATTAATCACCAGCATACCACTACCGAACATGCCGTGAGCCTGCTCTCCAGGTTCGCGCAGCAGCAGCTCGCTGCGCCATACTTTGCGTATTCCGCTCTCTTTGAGACTCGTCAATAGGGTGTGATGATGGCCTGCTGGCAGCAGCGGATACCAAATCAATACCACTCCATGGCGCGCTTTATCTAGCGTATAGGCCACTGTCTCGGCGACTTCCTGGTACTCGGTTTTACGCTCATAGCTGGGGTCAATCAGAACACATAGCCGTGGCGATTTGACCGGCAGCATGGCCGTTAATCCAGCTATTCCATCGCCGAACACGCGCTGTGCGTGTGGCGATAACCCTTGGCCGCTGAGCTGCTCATGCTCGCCAGGATGTAGTTCAAACAATCGCAGATGATCCTGTTCACGCAACGAATGGCTCAGCCACCAAGGAGAGCCTGGATAGTGAGTCAGCGTCTCTGCCATGGGCTGAGCATTTGCTAGCGCGACTTGCCACGTGCTTAGTAGCTCATCGCTAAACCCTTCGCGGGCTTGCCACACTGGCCATATACCCTCGCGATACTCTTGCAAGCGCTGGGTCTCTTGGGCGTTGAGAGGATAGAGCCCTCGACCCGCGTGAGTATCGACATATGTAATAGCTGATTCTTTACGTAATAAATAATCAATCACCGCATAAAGCGTTAGATGTTTATGTACATCCGCGAAATTACCGGCATGGTAGGCATGTTGATAAGACAGCATGGAGGCTCATCGGCAAGTGAATGAAAAAAGCCCGCTATGTGAGCATAGCGGGCTTGGGGCGGCAATAGCCAGATTAACTCACTAGCGGATTAACGTTGGCCATCGCCGGTGGGTGTTAGGGTAATTTCTACCCGACGGTTCTGAGCGCGACCCTGTTCGTTGTCATTACTGGCAATTGGCTGAGTCGCGCCATAACCCGAGGTGTTAAGACGCATGGAAGAAACACCGTTCTGGCTTAAGTAACTACCCACGGCTTGGGCGCGACGCTCAGACAGGCGCTGGTTGTAGCTCGCGTCACCGGTGCTATCGGTGTGGCCTGCAATATTGACGCGGGTGTCTTGGTACTGGGTGAGTACATTAGCGACTTCGTTAAGAGAGCTACGCGCTTCACTGGTAAGATCTGCAGAGTCAAAACCAAAGGTCACGCCACTAGGCATATTCAGCACGATATCATCGCCACGGCGATCAATTTCAATGCGCGAGCCTTGCAAGTTTTCACGCAGCTGCTGCTCTTGGCGATCCATGTAGACACCAATACCAGCGCCCGCCGCCGCACCGACGGCTGCGCCAATTAACGCCCGATCGCGGCGGCTGGTGCTGCCATCGCCAGAAAGGGCACCAGCAGCGGCGCCAACGGCGGCACCAATCCCTGTCCCCATCGCGGTACTAGAGCGCTGCGTTTGGCCACCGTAAGGATCCGATGTGGCACAACCAGCCAGTAGAATAGCGGCCGCTAGCGGTGTCAGTAGTCGAGAAATACGCATTGCTCACTCCTTGTTTGTGTTCGGGACATCTTTTTATTCATCGCTGGTCTCTCACCTAAGCGCTATCGTCACAGATTGATGCCAGCAACTCATTCAAGAATAATAGACCTTGAGGTGATGCACGGAGTTTTTCAGGCATTTGCATCAAAAGTCCTTTTTTCTCGGCAGTTTGTAAACGCGTCAGTAACATAGCAGTGGGGAGCCCGGTATAAGCGCTCCATGTCTCAAGCGCCACCCCATCAGTAAGCCGTAGCGCATTCATGGCAAACTCCAAAGGTAACTCATCCGCTTTTATAAGCTGCTTACCGGCTATAAAACCACGCAAATCACCCGCTCGCTTTAAATAAGCGTCCGGCTGCCGGGTTTTCCAGCGCCGCTCGATGCGCCATTGCCCGTTTTCGTCAATATGGCTAAGCTTGGCGTGGGCACCAGCGCCAATTCCAAGGTAATCACCAAATTGCCAGTAGTTAAGGTTATGGCGACTCTGATAGTCAACCCTAGCGTAAGCAGAAATCTCGTAGCGTCTAAAACCCGCCTGCTCTAAGAGCTGATGTCCATTGTCTTGAATATCCCAAAGCGCTTCTTCCTCTGGCAACACCGGAGGCTGGGAGTGGAAAGCGGTATTAGGCTCAAGAGTCAACTGGTACCAAGAGAGATGTTCAGGCGTCAATGCCAGCGCTTGGGCAATATCATCCATCGCCAATTGAGGCGTTTGGTCGGGCAAACCGTGCATAAGATCAATATTAATGTTGGTAAAGCCCGCCCGTCTTGCCTGTGCGACCGCAGTGATCGCTTCGTCACCGCTATGAATTCGCCCCAATGCATGCAGTTGATGGGGCTGAAAACTTTGAATCCCCAGCGAGAGCCGGTTAATGCCGGCAGCACGGTAACCAATGAAACGCTCTTGCTCAGTGGTACCTGGATTCGCCTCTAAGGTAATTTCTATATCCGTCGCAAAGGGTAAACGGGCTTCAATCGCTTCCAGTAAGCGATCATAAAACGCGGGAGACAGCAGGCTAGGAGTGCCCCCACCGATAAAAATGGTCTGAATTTTTCGCCCGGCTGCTAAGGCAAGGTCTCCGTCCAGGTCTTGTAACAGAGCCTCAAGATAAGCGGCTTCAGGTAAGTCCCGGGGCGTGAAACCGTGCGTCCCTGGCTCATGAGAATTAAAATCACAGTACGGGCATTTACGGACACACCAAGGTGTGTGGATGTAGAGAGAGAGCGGCGGCAGCGTATCAGCCATGCGCCACCTTCAATAACTCCACCAAGCCTTGCAGCGCACGACCACGATGGCTAAGGCGATTTTTACTTTCGCTGGGTAGCTCAGCCACGCTCATACCCTGATCAGGTAACCAGAACAGCGGATCATAGCCAAATCCTCCCTCTCCTCTGGGATGAGCCAGAATCTCGCCTTCCCAACTGCGTTGCACAATGACCGGTACCGGATCTTTCGGGTGGCGCAAATAGACCAGCACGCACCAGTAACGGCCACTACGTTGCCCCTCAGCACAGTCGCTTAGTGCGGCTAACAACGTCTGATTGTTTTTCTCATCGCTTTTGGGCTCACCACCATACCGAGCGGAATAGATACCGGGCGCCCCATTCAGCGCGTCCACTTCAAGTCCGGAATCGTCAGCTAATGCCGGTAATCCACTGACAAGACTCGCTTCACGCGCTTTAAGTAGAGCATTTTCGACGAAGGTTAGCCCCGTCTCTTCAACATCAGTGACACCAAAATCTGCCTGAGGACGCACATCGAACCCTAAAGGCGAAAGTAATTGGTTGAATTCTCTTAGTTTTCCTGCATTGCCACTGGCAAGAACAAGGGTATTGACGGCGGCCATGATACGCACTCCAAACAGTAGAGCTTCAGTTTACGCGCTCACTGGTGGTATCAAAAGCCATCAAAATGTTACATAACGTATCTCGCGCTCTGATAATTAATTTATTGCTTAACTAACAATAAGCATTTGTTAAATATATAAATAAAAAATTAAAAACAGAGGAATCAACGGCAGTGGAAATATTTTTACCAAATATTTAATAACAAAACTTTACGAAACGTATCTTATGGTCAACACTTCAATGGTCAGCTGCTCACTCTTTCTTTCCACGAGGGCCACCCAATGTCGCAGGAAAAGTCTATCGGTACGGTGTATGTGGTTACCGAAAAAAGTCCCCAAGTACAGCTGTTTGCTGAGTACTTGAATAAGCACACCGGCTGCCAAATAAGTATCCATCCTCCCCATGCAGCGTTGCCTGTTTCCGCCTCAGGCAACTTGCTAATTCTCATTGACAGCGATCATATTGGCATTGATGCACTACCAGAGTGGCAAGATAAGTTACCCGATGCGCTAACTAAAACGCCCTTAGCCGCCTTCAACATTCACGATATGGATCACGCCCTTGAAGCGCTCTCGTGCGCTCAGTTAAAAGGCGTGTTTTATCGCAATGAAAGCCTTGAGGTGATTTGTAAAGGTATCCACTCGCTGCTCGAAGGAGAGCTATGGATGTCAAGAGATTTAATGGCGCGTTTAATCCTGTTTTATCGCAAATACCAAAGTAATGCTTTCCGTCCCGCCTGTGGACTAACAAACCGGGAGATGGAGATTATTTCTCTACTCAGTGCAGGCTCTTCTAATCAACAAATTGCCGAAAAGCTATTTGTTAGTGAGCACACCGTTAAGTCTCACCTTTACAATATTTTTCGCAAAATTAACGTTCACAACCGTATTCAGGCGCTTAATTGGATTCATCAGAACCTGGGGCCAATTCTGCCCAATATTGAAACCGCACGCAGCCTGCAACGCCACCGGTAACGTTAAAGCGCAAGGGTCGCTGTCATGTCATCAATTAACCGCTTAACCATCGGCTTTTTCATCGTGGCTGTATGGATCATATCGTCTTCAGCGTTGGCCAATGAGCCGGCCGACGCTGCAGATGCATTGCCTGCCAACGAACAAGAAGCAATTAACGCTATTAATCAGCTTTCTAGCCCTGATGGTCCTGAAATGCGCGGCAACGCTAACGGGGGAAGCGAGCTAACCGGCATCATGGTTGATCGCACGATCACCATGGCCGGTAAAACTTTCTATCGCGCCTTTAGTCAGCGAGCAATGGATAACCTGATTATCGGCAATGCCACTATCACCATTAATGAGCGCCCTGATGCACGATGGGGAAGCCAAGTATGGGTGATGGAAGGAAACCGTATGTATTTCCGTACGCAGCTTTCCCCAAAGATCAATGAAGCAGATCGTGCCGCCGGGGAAGCCGTGCAAACCGTCGAAAGAGCCCTGATTGAACAACAACTATCCGCAGCGGTGTCTTCCGATAAAGACTTGGGGAAAGAGGAGTTATTCTAATGAAAAAAGCTATAAAAAAAGGCTTAGTCGTAATTGGGTTGGCCTGGGTGCTCTGCGCAACAGCTCAAGCTGGGGATTTAATTTACAAGCCCCTTAATCCTTCTTTCGGCGGCGATCCCTTTGTGGGTAGCTATTTACTAGGCAAAGCGCAGGCTCAAGATACAAATAAAGATCCTAATACACGTAGTTTTCAAAGTCTTTCTTCAACTGAACGCTTATTACAAAACTTGGAGAGCAGGCTTATTTCCCAGCTGATTTCAGACGTTAGTCGCGGTGAGGTTAGTGAGGGAAGTTTCGATAGTGATGAGTTCGGGGTCGTTGTTAGTGATAATAGTGGCCAGCTAGTCGTACGCGTTGTTGATAAGATAACCGGTGACGTTACAGAGATCAGCGTGGGTGGCCTATTTAACCCTTAAAAGTTAGTTAAAGAAGAAATTTAAAAAAGCAAACACAACCTGTTTTGTCAGGGGAACATCATGAAAATTATTATATCAATAATGCTAGCCAGTATACTCTCTGGCTGTGCAGGAATGGTCGCGACGTCTGAAAACTTAGAAGGTGCGCAACCAACGCTCACTCCAAGGGGCGCAACTTATCAAGACCTCGTCTCTTTACCGCCACCGGCTGGACGCATTTTTGTTTCAGTTTATGACTTCCGCGATCAAACTGGCCAATATCGCCCGGCGCCCGCCAGCACGTTCTCGACCGCTGTCACTCAAGGTGCCGCAGCAATGCTGACCGGTGCACTGGCAGATTCTGGCTGGTTTATACCCCTTGAGCGTGTGGGTTTACAAAACCTGCTTACCGAGAGACGCATTATCCGCGCTGAGTTCGAACGCTTCGGCCAGCCCGATACACTGCCGTCACTTCGTGCAGCCTCAGTGATGTTGGAAGGCGGCATAATCGCTTATGAATCCAACGTTCGCACAGGGGGAGCTGGCGCTGAATATTTCGGTATTGGCGCCTCAGGTCAGTACCAGGTTGATCAGGTAACCGTCAATTTACGTGCGGTTGAGATATCTACCGGGGAGGTATTAGCTAACGTAACCACTACAAAAACAATTTACTCTAAAGAGATGCGAGCAGGAGTCTATCGTTTCATCGACTTCCGTCGCTTACTAGAGGCTGAAGTAGGACTTACCACGAATGAACCGGTTCAGTTAGCGGTCATGTCAGCGATTGAATCTTCTGTAATTCACCTCATTGCAAGAGGTATTGAAAACCAACTGTGGAATCTGGCACCAGATGCAAACATTCAAGATACTATTTTAAGCGAATACCTTAACGCCTCGATACCAATGCTTTAAATTTACTTTTATAAAAAAATTAAAAGTATTAGCAACATTAATTAAAGCTGCTCAATGAGCAGCTTTTTTATTCATAATAAATAATAGTATTAAAAATATAGTTAATAAGAAATCAAAAAAATAATCAGCTATGAAGCATTAATCATTAAATATATAAACTAATTATTAAGAAAAAATACGATAGAAAATATTTCTAATTAGTCCAAACTCAACCAATGAAACAAAAAGATACAATTAGTTTCAAAGGGACAAGAGATGCAAACTTCACTCGGCTACAAAATTACAAAGTGTAAAGAAAATAAAAACTGGCACTATTCTATTGTGGCAGTCGTTTTTATGATGATAGCAACAACGACAGCCGAAGCTAACGGTTCCTTTTCAACAAATTTAGAAGAAGGTTCACGAGTTGCTCAATATGCAGCACAAGTCGATAACTCGGTATTACAGGGAAACGTTAGTATTATTCAACAACAAGGTTATAACAATCAAGCTAATGTAACCCAATCACGTTCTTCACGTTATCAATTCGCTAATTTTTCGCATATCAATCAACGTGGCAATAATAATCAAGCAAATATTACACAGAGCAATGGAAACAATGTTGGCGTAATTTGGCAGGTAGGTAATGATAACGCTGCCAATATTTCACAACAGGGTAACAATTCTTCCTTTAGAGCTGATATCCACCAATTAGGTATTAGCGGAGATATATCAATTTCACAATCGGGCAGTGGCCAACGCAGCATTAGCGTCGAACAACAAAACTACTCGGGCAATGCACGACCGGTCGCTATCGATACCTACTGAGTCGCATCCAGCTTCTCAGTTAATACCAAAGCAAGTAGATCCAAAAAAGGGTAAACACCATGAAAACTCAAATCACTACTATCGCTGCCGCCATCGCTCTTGCTCTTAGCTTCTCAGCTCAAGCTCGCGACTACCAAGATTCTACTATCAACAACAGTGCTAACGCAGGATCGAACCCAACTTTTAATAGCCAAGAAAGCATTCGCTCAGGGATGAACGGATTTAATCGAGCCGATATGCGTACTTCATTAATTACTCAGCAAGGTAATAATAATAATGCTGAAACTGATCAGTATGGAGATGCACAGTATTCTCGTGTAACTCAAAAAGGAAATGACAATACTTCCTATGTATTCCAAAGCGGCAATGAGCATGAGTCTATCGTTAAGCAAATAGGCGATGCCAACAAATCGAAGGTAATACAGCAAGGTGGGGAGCGTAATGATTCTTATGTTCACCAAAATGGACATGGCAACGAGTCTACCGTTGCTCAGTTTTGGAACACTAGCCTGAGCGATTCTATCGTTGAGCAGTTCGGCGATAATAACTCATCCGACGTCTATCAGGCATATAACACCGATGAAACTTGGAGCTTTGTTCATCAAAATGGCAATAATAATGAAGCAAAAGTCATCCAGATTGCAGCGGATCTAAGTGCTTCCTACATTTACCAGGGTGGCGATGGCCATATGGCAGATGTATTTCAAAGTGGCCGTAACAACGTATCAACTATCCGTCAAAACCATACTTACGGTGCAGCAGCAGCAGCCACTCATTCTCAAGTGGGGAACAACAACTCCGCTATTTCCACACAGTGGTAAGCACCTCTTAATATAAGTAACCGCCCTACGGGGCGGTTTTTTTATCGCTTAAATGGAAGCTAGACATTAACGAATCATCAGCGTCAATGTACCTCCCGCCCCCTGAGTCGATGAACGCGACCGGTTACTGCCTTTTTGAATATCCACCTCTAGCCGTTCATCATCACTTAACAGTTTTACCGTGCCTTCCAGCTCTGTACCGGTAAAAGTGTACTCAGCAGGTACTGTCCCGCTCTCTTCAACGTGCTCGGTGGTTTCACCTTCGTGGGTAATCCGCCAGTGGGCGGAAAACTCGGCGCCCGGCGAACCGCTCATAGTGATGTGGATCTGGGTCATATCCTGCTCCTGAGGCGACTGTGCAGCCAGCGGGGAGCAGGTTAGCAGCCCCGCTGCGCAGATCATGTATCGCCAAGCCGTTGATCGTGTCATGAGTGTAGCTCTCTAACATAAGAGCCGCTCAAGGTGAGCGGCTCTTGTAGTATAGCGGGCTTTTAGTTACTTGCAGCGCGCGCTCAATAACTAA